>JAFCCU010000031.1 GCA_017610005.1 Candidatus Woesearchaeota archaeon
CACTAAAGATTTAGGCCACACTGTCGAAGACTCTTTTATGGAGTACACTGGTTTTTAAGATAAGCTTTTAAACAACTTCTTTTTTTATACTAAATATGAGACTTTCAATCATCGGCCCAGGAGATACTGATTATCACTACGAGAAGCTTTTAAAACTAACTAAATTGCAATGGCGAGACCATATTGATTCAATTGCAGCTGTTATAAAAGAATTAGGCGGAGAACTCTCATTAGTACCTAGTCGTGGAGCATGTTTTGAACTTGCAAGATCTTTAAGGGTAATCTCAGATACTTCTATTGTTGGAATAATCCCAACTGATGGCGAAGAACCAACTTCACATCAAAAAACCTTTATGGATGCTACAGTTAAAGAAAAACGAGTTTTTTCAGGCTTTATTGAAACTGGAGATTGGTATAAACAAGCCCATATTAGTATTTTATTTGGGGATGTTGTTTTAGTTTTAGGTTATACTTTAGGAAGCATTGGGGAACTTATGCATGGGCTTTACATGTATAAATTAGCTATTGGAGATAAGCCAAGTGTAAAAACTGGATTAAACAAATTTCATCCAAAATTAAGGGCAGGAAGAAACAAGAAATTTTCAGTTATTTTCTACCAACCATTTATTCAGGATAGACTTGCGTCAGAACTTGCAAATTATGCAATTAAGCACAAAGTAGATATTTTATATGCCAAAACTCCTGAAGATTTAAAGAGGATTTTATTCCCTCTTATGTAACCACTTAGTTACACAACAAAATTATATACAACCTAATCTTAAGATAATTAACAAACTTTGAGGTAGATACAATGGAAAATATTTTAATATGGTTTTTTTTGCTCATTACAACCTTTATTGCAACACTTGTTGTTGGCAAGGTGAATAAAGCTAAATCCTGGGATTTATTTATTGCATCTTTAGTGGGAGTAATAACTCGTGTCGGGCAGTTTTTAATTTTAGGATTATTCTTTAAATTGGTTCCTGGACTTGGGATTCCAAGAATTTTATTTGGCTTTGTAATTACCGGGTTACTTGTGTTTTTCTTCCTGCTAACTCCGTTAATTGCAAATGGGGAGAATAAAAGTATGAGAAGATGGTGGTTATCCTATGGTTTATTCTTTTATTTAGGGTATTTTACTATTGGGTTCCTTCAAACTTATTTATGGGGCATATTTTTTTAACCCCTTTTTTTTCTAATAGTTATTTTACACTTCACAAAAACTTAAAAGAGTTAAAATCCTGTCAATTAATGGGGAAATGATAATTAAGAGAATAGTTTTAGAGAATATTCGTAGTTATGTGAAGCAAGAAATTGTTTTTCCAAAAGGAACAGTTATGCTTGCTGGGGATATTGGATCAGGTAAAACTACCTTACTTTTAGCTATAGAATTTGCACTATTTGGGATAAAAGGAAATGAACTTGGTGGTGAAGCACTTTTGCGTCACGGAACAAATGAAGGGATGGTTCAACTTGAAATTAACGTTAATGATAAAGAGTATACTATTGTTCGAAAATTAAAGAAAAAAGCAGGGAGCATTAGACAGGAAGCAGGTTTTATTATTACCCAAGATGGGAAAACAGAAATGACAGCTGTTGAACTTAAGAGCTTTGTTCTTAAAATTTTAGGATATCCAGATGATCTAATTACCACAAGAAAGTCAGTCATTTACAGATATACTGTTTATACCCCTCAAGAGGAGATGAAGCGGATAATCACTGAAAATTCTGAGAGCAGACTTCAAACACTAAGGAAGATTTTTAACATCGATCGCTACAAGCTTGTAAGAGAGAATTCTGTGTTAGTATCAAGGGTAACAAAACAGCAAATAATAGAGATAAAAGGGGCTACCGAGGATTTGCCTGAATTAGTTGAACGAGAAAAAAAGGAAAAAGAAGCCATCAGTATTTCAAGAAAAAGTCTCGAGGAGACAATGGCGAAACTAGCTCAAATAAGAGTAATAATTGAAGAAAGAAAAGCAAGAATTATTTTAATTGAGAAAAAAAGACATGAATTATTGGAAAAACAAAAACAATTTGATTTATTGAATCAAGATATTAAGAATTCTGAAGAAAATATTAACCAACTTAAAGAGACTCTTGAGAAAAATAAACAAAGGGCAAATGAGATTAAGAAAAATCATGATGAGATAATCATTCCAGAAGAGAGACCTGATTTGGAAGTATTAAATAAGAAAATAAAATCAAAAGAACTTGAATTAACAAATTACCAAGAAGCAATTGCAAAGAGAAAGGCAAAATTAATCTCCTTTCAGGATAATAAAACAAGATTGGATGAGGAGGTTAAATCACTTTCTCATAGATTAATTAGTTTACAAGAATTAAAAGCTAAAGAAGTTGAGCTAAAAGAAGGTGTTGCAAATAAAGAAGAATTGCAAAAAAACATTAATGATACTAGAGAGAACTGGGAGAACTTAAGAATAAAACTAAGTGAAGCTAAAAGTAGAGTAAATGAGAATAAAAAATTAGCTACAGAACTGGAGGTTGCTAGTGTTTGCCCATTGTGCACTAAACCTTTAACGGTTGAACACAGATCCCAACTTCTAAAAGAACTTGAATTAAAAATTAATAATGCTAAAATTAGCGAGGTAGAAGAAAGAATACAAAAAGAAAAAAACCTTTTGCAAAAACTGGAAGGAGATTTTAAAGTTGTTTCTCAGCATGAGGCGGAATTACAAAAATTAGAAGGCCAATTATCTGCAGTTGAAGATATTTCAAAGGAGATATCAGTAAAAGAAAAACAATTAACACAGATAGATTTTGAAGTAATTCAAGCAAAAGATGAGCTAAATAAGCCGACTCCTAAAATTCAAGAAGAGTTGAATATTCTTAGAGAAAAGGAAAAAGAAATTGTAACAATTCAGTTGCGACTAGAACAAAAAATAAAATACAAAAAGGAATTTTCTCTTGTAAAAGAAGAAAGTCATGCTTTGCTTAAAAAAGTTGAAGCACAGATTAAGTTAGTTGAAGAAAAGAAGATAAATTTGGGCAAGATTAGCATAGTGAAAGGTCAGGACTTTGAAGAACAGTACCGTCAAGAAAAGTCATCTCTTAATGAGGTTACTGAGCAAGAAAGGGAACAGTCCATGAAGGGTGCTGCAACAGAGAAAGAAATTGAAAAAATTTTAGAACATCTTAATGAAATTAAAGAGAAAATAAAGGTAAAAAAAGAAAAACTCTTACAACTAAAACAAAAAACAGAGTTAGTAAACTGGCTTGAAAAATTCTTTATGCCTTTAACTGAAACTATAGAACGTCATGTTATGATGTCAATTTATCAGGAGTTTAATGAACTCTTTACAAATTGGTTTAAGATGCTGTTAGATGATTCTTTCATAGAAGTAAGGTTAGATGATGAATTTACACCTATTGTTATTCAAAATGGATATGAGATGGCTGTTGCACACCTTTCAGGAGGAGAGCGCACATCTTTAGCTTTAGCTTACCGTCTTGCTTTAAATAAAGTTATTAATGATATTACAACTACCATTCACACAAAGGATATAATAATTTTAGATGAACCAACAGATGGCTTTTCTTCAGAACAATTAGATAATGTACGTAATGTCCTTGATGAACTTGCAATAAAACAAATAATAATTGTAAGCCACGAAGCAAAAATAGAGAGTTTTGTTGAGAATGTGATTTACATAACTAAGCATGAAGGAGTCAGTACAGTCCAATAAATGGTAAGCAAGGTTATTAAATGAGATTGCATTCGTTTTTAACATGGCTTTTGAGGATTATAGTAAGCAAGCAGAAATTTTTAGAATATCGGGAGATACATATTTTTTGAGTTCTGGACTTGTTGTTGTTAATGATCCGGATGTAAAACGCCACTTCAAAGAAGGGTTAAGCGATCTAACTGAGGCTATAGTATACAGAATTATAGATGGAAAAATTGATCCAGAGCTTAATTGGGCAAATTGGACGCCCCAAAATGTGGCTTTATCTTTAAGGATGGGTGCAGAAAGTGGGCATGTGTTGTCTCATGGTTCAAGAATAGATTCAACTAACTTACTTTCCCCATTTGATTCACCAATGTATTTATTTCCAATTAAGGGTTTTCATATTGCTGCCCCTAAAAGGGACTTTGATTATTTGGCCGAAGTAGCAAAACAGATTACTGGAACAAATGATTTAGAAGTTAAATTATCCTTGGAATCTCATTTAGTTGTTCAAAGTGGTGGGAAGATCATTGGAGCCTTCGCCCCATTGGGCGATGGAGATAGCATTAAATCTAGCAATCTTGTTGCAACGTATCAAACAGATGGAGAAGGTATTATTCGAATGGTAAATGTTCCATTAGCTAAATTAGTGAATCCCTGAATAGAAATTTTTTTAAATAGATTATAATTCTTTCGAGCATGGATAAACTATCAGTTGTCTTTTTTGATCAAGCTGGAAAGTTTGAACCTTTAGAAGAGGTTTTAGGGCAACTTGACTCAAGATTTGATTATGTAACTTGTACAGATGAAGCGGAATTTCAAAAGTCTATTCGGGAACAAGATGTTTTTTTGGTTTTTACTGGAATCAGTGCAGAATCTTGGACAACTCTTTCTCATCAAGTTAACATGGTATTTAATATGACTTCTTTAAGAAAAAATCCCCATATGAGGTTTAGAATATATGGAGATTATGAAGACACGTATTGTATTGAAACTGCTGTAGGGAGGAGTGTGGGGGCTATTTCTTCTAGAAATATTAATGGACGTTTTGATTTAATAATTGGAGATTCAACACACCATGTTGATAGTTATGCCCCTAGATTAGCTGCAAATGTTAGTTCGCTTACAGAAGATGTTCAAGTGTCTTATGAACGAATGTTGAGTGAGAGAGTAATGCTTGAGTAGATCTTCTTTTTAATGTTGTACTAATTTAGTAGTTAGAATCTTATTTAAAGCAGTTTACATTAGTTTTTTAACATGTTGCCAGAAGATTTTTTTGATAGAGGAGAGGTTTTTAGTTTTGGAAAAGATATTTATTTTGCCCAAAGTCCGAATCAATTTCCTATTGTTGTAAAAAATGATCCAAGAATTAGAAGGGATTATGAACAAGAACTTGGGCAATTAAAAGAGGGAGTTGTTTACCAAATTGAGTCGGGAAAGTTAAACCACGAAATTCAGCTAACGCGTCAAACTCCTCAAAATATGGTGTATTCATTGGAACAAGCAGCAAATAATGGAATACTATTAACTTTTGATCCAGGGATGACAAGAAGAGAGGTTAGAGGACTGGAGACTGGCCTTCTAGACTTGTTTAGAATAGGACCATCAGATGAATTTATTGGAGCAAGTTCTAGAAAGATAGCAATATTATCTGAAATTGGAAAAGAGATAACTGGTTCAAATGATGTTCAAGTGAAAATTGGAGAAGATTTACAATTAGTGCTTTTAAGTGCTGGAGAAATCATCGGTGGATTAGCTCCAGATTATATTGCAGACTACCCCTACAATGGTGTTAGGACCATCTTAGGAGTTGAATCAGGACAAGTTACTAAACTGAATTACAGAGGCTTTGAGATGTTAAAGAAGTTAATCTAACATTCTTTACAAATTCCATAAAAGATTATTTCCCTCTTACTCACCTTCATTCCCTTCTTTTTCAAATTCTCTTCAATGCTTTTAATCTGTTCTTCACCTGGGATATTTTGGATTTTACCACATTTATTACATATAAAATGAATATGCTTCTCTTTTTTTAGTTCATACCTTCCTTCTTCAATATTTAGTCTTTCCAAGTAATTTTCAGTAACAAGTGTATTAAGAATTCTATAAACCGTTGCTAAAGAGATTGCAGGGAGTCTTCTGTGGGCTTTTTTATAAATTTCATTAGCTGTTTGGTGACCCTCATACTTCTGGAAAATTTCTTTTATTATTATTAGTTGGTTTGTTTGTCTCATTCTTTAGGAATTAATCTTATTTACAAATTAATATTAAATAAGAATCATTACTATCTTATAAACTTTTCCCTCGAGAAAACATTACTACTCTTGAAGAACAAAAACAACTTAAGAGGATAAATTACCACAACCTTTTTAAAGCTTTTGACATTCCTATAAAATAACACGCAACACAAATCGTTCCCGCAGCTGGGGTGCAATATATGAACGAATATATAAAGAAATGTCCTGAATGTACTTCTATTGACCTATTTTGGAACAAAGATACTGGTGAAGTAGTTTGTCGAGAATGTGGTCTTGTCATAGAGGACAAAATGGTTGATTTTGGCCAAGAATGGCGAGAACTTGATGCAGATTCTGGACCAAGTAAAAGAAGATCAGGCGCCCCAATGTCTTATACTCAATTTGATAGAGGGCTTGGTACTGAAATTGGTTTTGAGCATGATCTAGGGAAATTTGGAAGCAAAGAACGCCACAAGTTTATGAGATTACGTCGGTGGCAATATAGAATAAGCACAGCAATTGAAAGAAATCTTAAAATGGCTCTTTCTGAGTTAAAGCGTGTATCTTCATTCCTCAAACTACCAAAAAGTGTTGAGGAAGAAGCATCTAGAATTTACACACTGGCTGTTCAAAGAGGACTTGTCCGTGGTAGGTCCATGGAAAGCGTTGTTGCAGGTGCATTATATGCAGCTTGTAGGCGCAATGAAGTTCCTAGAACACTTGATGAAATGAGTGAAGCATCAGGAATTGACAAAAAAGAAGTAGGAAGAACTTATCGTTTTATAACAAGAGAACTTAATGTTAAGATTCTACCAAGTAATCCGATAGATTACATGGCCAGATTCTCATCATCGCTAACTCTTTCTCCCGACACACATTCTCGCGCGATTAAAATTTTAGAACAAGCACGCTTAAATGAATTAACTTCAGGTAGAGGCCCAACTGGAATTGCAGCAGCAGCACTTTACATAGCATCATTAATTAATGGAGAAAAAAGGACGCAAAGGGAAGTTGCTGATGTAGCTGGAGTTACAGAGGTTACAATTAGAAATAGATATAAAGAACTTGTTGAGATTCTAAGACTTGAAAAAGAAATTACCAAGTCAAGAAAAGTTGAAGAACCTCAGTTATAAATTTCTTTTATACCTTGGATGAGAAACTCCCATTTTTTCGTAGCATTTTTCGCAAAGCATAATATCTTCTCCTACTGGAAATTCTGTCCAGTGCATTCTTCTGCTAATAAATCCTTGGTTTTGGGATACATCCATTGAACATCTAAGGCCATTTGCAGTAGGCATGCCTTTTTGATGGTGAGATGCACCAAAAAAATGTGCCATCTCATGCGTTCCGACAGAAGCCACTTTAAATACATGATCATCAGAACCAGCCTTACCCATTTCTGGGCGATAAGTTGAAACAATACTTGCCCCTTCTGAAGTTCCAATGCAAAATCCATGACCATAAGAATCTTTTAATGCAAGAGAAGTTACTATCAGTACGGGAGTGTTTAAAATTTCAAGGGTTCTTGAGGTCTGAAGACTTAAAAGAGCATTAGGAGAATGAAAACATGTATCATCAATAGAACTTTTACTGATGGGTGTTTGAATTTTAAATCCATCCATTAAGCCCGGAAGAGCATCAAGTATTAGTTGTCCAATTTCTTCTAATCTTCGCCCATCATAATCAAGGGGGAAGATCTTTAATGTTTTCACAGGATTATTTAATTTAAACTTATTTAAAAGGTTGTTGGGCTATAACTGTTTTAGGAGAATTGGCTATGATTGTTGTTAGAAATTATTAATATAAACTTTTCTATCTTTTATTTTAATCCCTTCGCTTTCTAATAACTTTATTTTATTCTTAACTCCTGTTGCAAACCCTCCAAGTTTACCATCCACATTAATCACTCTGTGGCAGGGCACAATTGGTGCAAAAGGGTTTTTATTCATGGCCTGGCCAACAGCCCTGTAACCTTTGATTCCGGCGGCATTTCCAAGTGCCTTGTAGCTTGTAACTTTTCCTTTTGGCACTTTAAAGCATGCATAGTAGATTTTTGCAGTGGTATTTTTTTGCATAATTTCGTTATAAACTGCTGTGTAATTTTCTATATTTTGATTGTGTTTATACTTTTTTGCAAGTTTTTGTAGTCTCCAAGGCACAGCAAATATTCCTTTTTTGGCCAGTAATTTTGAAGTATCTTTGCGCATTAAAAATGAGGTAAATTGAGTTAAATTCCCCGGCTTTTTACTTTGTTTGCAACGTTCAAAGTCAATCATCACAACTTTTTTGCCAACAATAATATGCTTGTAGGGATTTACCATTTCTTCTTTGTTTAATCCCATTGTGTCAAGTTTTCTGCATTGTTTAATTACATTAGAAATAACTTTTAAGATTTCTCCTCTAGAGGATTTAGCGAGGTAATCTTTAATCCTTTCCCCTTTTACATATTCCATAACAATTCCATTGTCCCATTTGAAGACTTTTGGGCCAATATCAACTTTATTTAGTTTTTTTAGAACTTCAAATTCGCGTTCAATTGTTCCTAGCGCATCAGAATCTTTTCTTTTTTTCTTAATAACTCGATTTTTACTTATCAAAAACACTTCACTTCTTTTGCCTCGCGCGAGAAACTTCATTTGTTAGAGATACCCCACAGTAGACAGGTGAACTTGCGTGATAAGGGGTATTTCTAACATTACCAATACCTCTCAGCTTGTGGGATTTTCATTTAACCTCATAAAGGTATAAACTTTCAAAGAAAATGCGTTCTTCTTCTACCAATTTGAATTTATATTCTTTTTTTGTTAAAATCCAGTCAACATCTTCCTTTTTAGTGTGAGAAGAGAATAGCAATAATATTACCCCTTCTTTATTCAAATGATTTTTGGCTTCATCTAAAAACTCTTCAATTATTTCAAATCCATGTTCTCCTCCATCTGTTGCTAAGTTGCCATACTCAGAATTTGGTAAATAAGGTGCATTAAACATAATTAAATCAAAACTATCTTCAATATTAGAAAAAAGATTACTTTTAATAGCAATAATTCCTAATTTTCTTGCAGCTTTAATTGCTTCAGAGTTAATATCTGCGGCCAGAACACTTTTAGCGTACTTCTTTGCCTCTTTTGCTAAGACCCCAGAGCCTGTGCCCATATCGAGCACAGCTTTCTTTTTAGCATATTTAGAAATATATCTTAATAATAAAAAAGAATCCTCTCTAGGTTCGTATACAGGTTCCATAAAAAAGGATTAAAAAAAAGTTTATCTTCCGCGCGCCATCTTGGCTCGTGAAACATCGCCGTTCTTGTCAATAAAGTACAGGTAACCTGATTCTTTCTTAACCCCGGTTCTTTCAACTTTTTCTTTCTTTTTAGATGTTACTTTTCCGCCTCCTCTTGCCATTGGCACTCTGGAGACATCTCCGTCTTTATCAACGAAGTAAAGCCATCCGCCTTCTTTCTTAACACCAGCTTTTGCGACTTTTTCTGCCATTTTTAATCTTCCTCCTATTTTTGGACTAAGCTTACAAGGTAAACTTTCACCCCTTAATTTGCTCTATGGACTAAAGGTATTTAAACTTTTCTAAAGTTTAGAGGGTGTTACGACGAGAAATTCACTACTTAAAGTTGAAACCTTCTGTCTGCTTCTTCAACATAGTCTTTAACACGAGAAACAATTGAGCTTAAGATAAAGTTCTGGATTTTTTCATTGAAGATTTCTGAAAGATTAGTTTTTTCAGTTAACCTATACTTCGTGGTTACTTTTTCAATAATATAAAGTTCACGCAACCTTCTAATTTGTCGTCTAATATTTGACTCTGCAATACCATGAAGTTCTTGTTTGAATTGTTTTCTAACCCCAATAACTAACTCTTGAATTTCTGAAATAGAATAAGCTTTTTTTGATTTTGAGTTTAAAAAAACAAATAAAATGTCTACAACAACATTTCTTGAGTCGCCAGGTTGTAATAGTCCTAAACTTAGACATAGCTTTTTCACAAGATCCCTTTTTGGTAGCTCATGAGGCTTTTCATACTTCCTCAAAACAATCTCTGCTAGAGGCGTATCTTTTGATACAACTGCCATAATTTCCCAACCAATTACAAGTTTTAATCAATATCTACTATATATAATTTTTGGTTAAAATAATCCAAAAAGTGAGTAAATTATCTTGTCAAGAATTCAAACTTTTCCGACGATGTATTGTCTCATTACTATATATTAGGGTAAATAAATTATTAATAAGGAA
>JAFCCU010000054.1 GCA_017610005.1 Candidatus Woesearchaeota archaeon
ACACCGCCTTGCCTTTTACCTACCCAGGTTTGCATTAAAGCGATAAACTTCAGCCCGCAAAGCGGGCTGATTAAATTAGCGAAGCGTTGCGCTTCAAATTAAAATTCAAGAATTTTAATCCATATCTCCCCCAATTAACCGATGTGGGTTTATTACCCTCAAAGAAAAATAATTTTAAAAAGTCCCTAAAAACCTCAATTTAGTAAGAATAGTGATAAAGAATTTCTTAAAATAGCCTTCAGTAACTGTCACAAAATACAAATGAGGCAAAATATGGAAGGTTTAACAGGTGTAAATTACAGTAGTATGAGTTATTTTTATGATGGGACACCAGTTCCTGACTTATTAACTGAAGAGGAAGCCACCAAGTTCCTACGATTAGACACAGAGCAATTAAAAGACCCGTCTAATACATTGAAGTACTATAGAGAAAAAGGGCTTCTACGCCCCACCAGAGTTGGCAAAACAAACAAGTATCTCAAAAAAGAACTCCTCCATTTTCTGGATTTATTAACTTCAGGCAACATTTCTTAAAAAAAGTAATAGGCACCAGCAAAGAAATTGATCATTAATAGTAATCCAGAAACTAAAGGATTAGAAATTGAAGAATTTAAGAATATCACTGACAAAGAATAATCAATCATCAAAATCCCCCTGGCTTGTTCGCTGGTGGGAAGAATATAACCCATCTACTGATACTCAGAGAAGACCCTGTAAGTCATTTAAAAGGAAAATAGACGCTCAGAACTTCATTGCTACAATGAAAAATGACTTCTCTGATGGTTTGGCTTTAAAGCAAGCGGATATATCACTAAAACAAATCTGCGATAAATTCATAAAAATGAAAGCTGCTAATTCAGCTCATTCAACAATCAGAGCTTATAAAGAAACTATAAACCGATTATTGAATTTTTTTCCCGCTCATATAAGTATAAAACTCATCAATGTTGAATCAGCTCAGAAGTTCATATCAGAGCTTAAAATAATAGATAAGTTATACTCCAAGTATCACAGGTCACTATCTGACTCAACTAAGAGCAGACATCTCAGAGAAGCCAGAAGCATATTCAACATTGCTAAAAAATGGGGCTATATCAGAACTAATCCTTTTACTGAAGTTTCTCTTGGCAAAATCAGAAAGAAACAATGGCACTTTATTACAACAGATGAATTCAAAGCGTTATTAAATACAGTTGATAATTGCCACTGTAAAAAGAATGACACTTATAGAAGTTTAAGTTTAAAAGCTTTCTATTCAGTTATGTATGGCGGTGGATTAAGAGTTGGAGAGGCTGTTAATTTATTATGGGATAATGACAGTATTGATTTTAAAAATAAACAGATAAATCTTTTTGATAGACCTGCTACTAAAAAATTACCGCCCTTCTATGTTAAAGATTATGAATCAAGAACAGTGCCTATGCCCTGCTGGGTAGTTGAATCATTAGAGCAGTTGAAAGACTTATCTGACCAACGCAATCCTTTTGCTTTTATTGATTATGACGGATTTATCAGAGTTAAGGAAAAATGGCAGAAACTGCTCAAAGATAATAAATCCAAAATGTGGGAAAATAGATTCGTATTTAATAACCTCAAAACATTTAAGAATTATTGTAAAAATGCAGGTATTGATATTATTAGCAAAAAAGTAAATCTGCACTGCTTAAGAAAAGCTTATGGCACAAACCTTGCCAATTTATCAACTCCAGTTCATACATTGAAAGAATTAATGGGACACTCTAAAATTGAAACCACTATGGAGTATTATCTGTTCAGTTCTGATGAGAATAAAAAGAAAGTAATTGAAAAATTAGATGAGTTATGGGGATAGGGATAGTGGTTTAGTATAGATTTGTAAGACAAGTATCCACCATTTTTTTGGTGCCTCATACATTCCAACTGTTCCCAGCTTCGAAAGCCTTTTACACCTTTTTCAACCTCTAATTCTGCAACAAACTGCGAAAATTCTCTACGATTTACAAAAAAAACTTGTACAAATACACTTGTTACCCTTATCGTATTTGTGTCTATAGGCTGAATTTCAATTATATTCGTTGGCAAAACAAATATAACCGAATCGGAGATACTTTTTATTAACTTTTCAAAAAAACTTATCTTGGGCAAGAGTGTTTAATGGACTCTTTTAAAAGGAGTAATTGTGAAAATGAGATGACTTTGCGTTCTGCTTTGATTTCTCAGTAGGAGATAACTCATGTTGGATAAATTCATACGCCTTTTTTTCGGCAAAATCAAAGAAGTGAAACATACAGATAAGCTAAAAATAGATCTACATAGCAAGCCAAGGTTATCACACACTCATAACTCAAATGCAGTAAATTCGTTTCTATCCTCGATAAAAGGCGTGGGGCATACAGAGTACCCAATCCTAGCAAGTCAGTACTCACCTTCATCTCGGATTCCGTGTACAGATTTAGTACCATTTATTTCCGAGCGGATAGCAGAAGGAGACATAAACAGCATTAAAATTGTAATGAGAGCTGTGATTGAGGCAAACCCCGGAGTTGGATTTGGTCCAGAATGCTTTGACGAACATATTGAAAGCATTCTATCAATTCCTTTCGAAGATTATGTTTCGTTTCCATCAACACTCGCATTGCTAGAGCTAAAAGCTTTGTTTATTGTCAACGCAAAAAGCTGTGCCATGGAATTTATGATAACCAAAGAAATCCCTCGTCTTTTATCATGGGTTTGTGTAGCCTGACCTGCACCCAATTCCTGGTCCATTCTTTATGCGAATTTAACACTGTTTTCCTTCTTGCTG
>JAFCCU010000014.1 GCA_017610005.1 Candidatus Woesearchaeota archaeon
TCTGCATCTAACTCTATTACAAGTTCTTTTGTTGCTTCAAATCTTATCTGTAAGCTTTCTTCTTCGGTGCGAAGTGTATCGCGGTTTTTTAAGGCCCAAGTAAACATAACTGGTTTTGTTGCAACTTCATCATCTCCATTAGAAATAAAAGTCAATCCATCAAATACAACTGAAGCACTTGCTTCTCCAATCAACTGAATCCAACTACCACTAATTACATTTAATGCTTCATAAGTAGTTTGCAGGGTTTCTGCAAACATTCCTTCCATGGCGCCAATTGCAATATCATCCATAACTTTAATTGCTGTTCTTACATCCTGGGAAGCCTTGTTATAATCAGTTGCTAATTTTGATGCTTCTTCTCTTCTATTTCGAATTTCTATAATATTTGGCACGCACTCTGCATTCTTGCAGGTGAGATAATGGTTTTCCCCTACAATTACTGCATTAATCTTTGAACAATCTTTTGTGAATGAATCTTCACAACTAGCTGTTT
This sequence comes from Candidatus Woesearchaeota archaeon, assembly GCA_017610005.1. Lineage (GTDB taxonomy): Archaea > Nanobdellota > Nanobdellia > Woesearchaeales > B29-G15 > B29-G15. Next base: position 497 of record JAFCCU010000014.1, read on the forward strand.
GTAAATTGCAATATTGATCCTGAATTAAGTCCCCTTTGCAATAAGATTTGCAGTCACTTTTAAATTGACATTCCCCTTCTGAACAATCCTTACAAGTGTCACTAATCCAGCACTTCCCCTCATTAATACAACAATCCCGGTCTGTTAAAGGATCGCAGGCACCTTCACTTAATTGTTTTGATAAAATAATTCCTGAATTATCAGAAAATCTTGAATGGGCAACAGAAACTGTTATACATTCTCTTGGAACAGTTTTTAAAAATTTGCTCTTTGACAAGCAACTATTAAGGCAGTATTCTGAAATCCCTTGGTTTGGTTCATAGGTCATATCAATAATTTGACATGCGCGAACCCTTCCTCTTAGTTCAAAACAGTCTTCATTAAGATTATCAATACTTATCTGGCATTCGTACTCTGCTTCATCATGGGTATAACACCCAGCCAAGAATAGAAATGCTAAAGCAATCAGGATTATTTTTTTCATAAAAGTGGATAGCAAAATGTTGACTTATAAATCTTTTGAATTATAAAGAATTTTTTAGGTACTATTACCATCTCTCAAAAATTAAGTAGTAACTAAATCTGTTTAATGACTTAAACACTCAGTTTTGTGTTCTTTATTAAAATTGGAAGAACTAATGGAACCAAAACTGTGAAAAGAATACTAGATGCAACAAGTACTGAAAACATGCCTGGATTAATAAAACCTGCATCATAAAGAAGCTTAATAATTACAATGCTGGTACTCATTTTGACTGTCAAACTTACCCCCATAATAACTGATTCTTTCCCCCCAATTTCTTTTCTTCCAATAAGATAGGAGGATCCAACTTTTGCGATTAACGCTGCTCCAGCAATAATTAAAACATAATGAATCTGATGAATTAAATAACCAAAGTTAGTCTGAAGGCCAATCCAAATAAAAAATATGGGTGCTAAAAATCCATAAGATAGTGTTCGGATTTCTGACTCAATAAATTTCAAATTAATTGAAGGGACAAGGTTTCTAAGTGCAATGCCTGCCAATATCGCCCCTAATGCAGCTGACTCCACAAGAGCTCCTAACCCAGAAAATAAAAATATGAAAAATAACACAAATAAAAAAAATGAAGGTATTTCTTTAAATTTGAATGTATGAATCTTTTTGTGTAGATTAATTGAAATGTAAACTAATGCAAATAAACCAAAGAGAACTATAAATATCAACCAGATGTTTATGCTAGTATGCCCCACAGACCTTCCAATTAATGCTGTTGCTACAATAATTGTTAAAATTTCAAGAAAATCATCTAACACTCCTACTCCCAAAATAGTCTGTCCAAGTCTAGAGTTTGTAAGCTTAAATTCATCAAGGATTGGGAGCAATACTGATTCTCCAACTGTTGCAAATGAAGAAGCAACAAGAAGTGCAACAATAAAAGGCACCTGGAATAAGAAAAGGATTAAGGGAGTACCCACAAGGACCTCTGCTAAAACAACACAAATAGTTGCTTTGATAGTGAACCCTTTATGCGAGAAAATCTTTTTGATATTCAATTCAAAACCAATTATAAATAATAAGAACAACATGCCAAGTTCAGCTAGAAAGTCAAATGTTGAAGAATAAGTTATTGATGTAAATGGATTATAAATAGAAAGCCCAAAACCAATAAGAAGGGAAGAGAAAATCCAAGGGATTCTGATTTTTTCTAAGAGCTTGCCAAAAAGGTAAGTTAATAAAAACATTAATGATAGGAATAATAGCAAGTTCATTAAATAAGAAAATCAAAATAGAGTATAAAAAACTATTGATTTAACATTTCCTGTCCAATCTATGGCTTCAAATATTAATCAATTCTTTTCTTAATCTCTCTTCTCACAATCCCCAATTTTGAATGTCAAAAACCACCAGTGAATATACTAGTGGCATGTTGAAAAGCTTGCTCGCTGTTGAGTGGTTCAACTGAAAAGCAAAGCTTTTCAGAGTGCTAAAAATCTTTGATTTTTAAGCATTTGAGCACACAGATTCCACATTTACCACCCATCATTACAAATAGAAATCTCGATTTCTGTTGTCTTAGAAATGCTTTGCATTTCCATGAGATGGGTGGAATTCTGTTGTTTAAACAACCTAATGGTGTTTAAAACAAGTGACATTGTACAGGAAGGTTGGATGAATCTAAATTGATCACCTATCCTTAAACCAAGGTGGGATCCAAGAGATTTTAGATAATTAACCTGCTTTTTTTTATAATAATGCAAATGCATCCTCCTTAAAAAGGTTTTTTCAATTTTGGTTCTATAATCAACAAATTTTACAGCATCCTTAAATAATTAACGGAACTAATTTAAGAAATGGTTGGCATGCTGGTAAACTAAATTCTCAACAGTCACAGCTATCATGAATGGAACACTTAGCCACCCCCTTACTGAATGGTAATCTCCTTCAATAAATAAAGAATTAAGTCTGAATTATAAACTTAACGATTTTAAAAAAATAACGAGTTTCCCCCAGTTATGTTTATAAGCAATAAAACACCCCTTTTATTATGGATATACTCGCCCCGATATTATTAAAATTAATTATAGTAATTGCCGCCGCAAGATTTGCCGGAGTAATAGCAGTTAAATTAAAAATGCCTGCAGTTATTGGAGAGCTTCTTGCAGGTGTTGCTCTTGGGCCTAGTATTTATCACTTAATTACTCCCGCATCCGAACCAGTCTTATCATTTTTAGCTGAGATAGGGATTATTTTAATGTTATTTGAAGTTGGGCTTGAATCAGATATTAAAGATTTATTAAAAGAAGGTAGGGCATCACTTCTTGTTGGTAGCCTAGGGATAGTAATTCCTTTACTATTAGGCTTTGTGTATGTTTATTCTTTAGGAATGGGATTTATGACTGCCTTACTTATTGGCATAATGTTATCAGCTACAAGTATAGGGATTACAATGAGGGTTTTTTATGAACTTAAGAAAGTGCATACAAAAGAAGCTGAGATTATTTTGGGTGCATCTGTTATTGATGATATAATTGGTTTAATGTTACTTTCAATAATAGTTTCTTTAATTGAAACTGGCGCAATTTCGTTTTTTGGAATAGGCAAAATTATTTTTTATTCAATCTTATTTTTTGGAGGAGTATTGTCACTTGGATTTCATTTTATTCCCAAATTATACAAAATTACAGGTGCCTTAAAGATTAAAAGAACATTTTTAATTTCTGAATTTTTATTTGCCTTAATTTTATCTTTAATTGCAAACCAAATTGGGCTTGCAACAATTGTTGGAGCATTTGCAGCTGGCCTTATTTTAGAAAAATCAAAATACAAGGCAACTATTGAAAGAAGAATTCATCCCTTATCAAGATTATTTGTTCCAATCTTCTTTGTTATGGCTGGAGCAAACCTTAACATCTGGTCACTAGGGCTTGGAAGTTTCAAGTTTATCTTCTTTATTTTTGCAATTGCTATTATTGGTAAAATAGTTGCAGGACTGGGGGCAAAAGGAGCAAGTAAATTTATAGTAGGACTGGGCATGATCCCACGAGGAGAAGTTGCATTAATATTAATTTCGTTTGGGCTTAATCAAGGAATTTTATCAAATACAATTTATTCATCACTTGTCATAGTAATAATGTTAACAGCGCTAATTGTCCCTCCAATATTAACCCCTTTTGTAAAATAAGCAATAGAGAATAATATGTATTAAAAAAGGATTACTCATTTACTCTTATTGAGGGGGAAGGGTATTGACTGACGTAACACATCCAGATAAAGGAGTATATTGCCAAGGAGGCATTTCTGTAATCCCATTTCACAGGATAAGAAAACATGGTGTTCCTGATCAATATAGATTAATTCTAATGGAATCTGCAACTGAAGGGAAAATGCGTTTTCCTGGAGGAAGATACTGGACGCCCACTGGAGGAATAACCCTTGAAGACGCAGCAATAAGAAGGTTTGAAGAGACAACAGGCCTTGAAGTTGCAGTTAACCATGGTTTAAGGGTAATGGGGCCCAGTAGGAATGTTAGGAATGCACGGTGGATGTTTAGAAATATTGTATTTCTTGAAGTTGATGACCTTGAAACAAAGAAAAAAACCCCCGAAGGAAGAAGCTTATATCTAGCGAATCCAGGAATTGGAAATGGTTCAACGACTGTAAGGCCTTTTGATAAGAAGAAAGATATTAGCCTTGATTTACTAAGAAAAGATGATAAGGCTGTTGCAAAAGTTGCCTACCACCAAATTACAAGGTGGGCAGAAGGAAGTGAATGGTATAAAAGAATTCCAGTTTTAAAAGTTCCAGGAATTGATGGTGAAACAAGAGAAGATTTAGGCTATGGCCTCCCGGTTGCAAGTATTGTTCTATTGTATCAACCAGATGATGATCAAAGAGTGATTCTTCTAAAAAGAATAAAAGATAAACACCCAGGGTTTGCAGGTGGAAAAATTGAAATTCCCGATACTGGCAGAAATATTGATCCAATAACTTGTTGTGCCCAAGAAGGGGCAGAAGAATTTGGATTTGGAATAATTGCAAAATCACTAATTGGGGTTGCAATAACTCCATTAAAAGTCCCAAAAGGAGAACCAATTGATGGTTATTTCCATTCATTAATTACTTACGCATTTCTTGCAGAACCCGAAAAAGCTGCAGATGTTAGGCTGGCACTTGATTCTCCTAAAAACTTTCTAGGGGAGAAAAAGTTTGAAGGTTATGAGGTTATGTCTTATGATCAAATAAGAGAAGCTGCCGCAAATGATTTACTTAGAATGCCAGATAATGCTGCAATTGTAGATGAATTTTTTAGAACTGGACCTGGTGAAAAGATAAATTTGAACCAAATTAAGGGAGGTCTTGGGAAGTTTTAATCCTATAAGCAATCATCTTACCTTCTTCCATCACCCCGGTCACAACAACTTCATCACCAACTCTAACATCTAAATCTCGCGCCTTAAAAACTGTGATGTCTGTTGTAACAACATGCTCAAGCTTAAGAAAAATAGTTTTTTCGTATTCTCCCACCCTTGCGACCCTTCCGGTTAATTTTACTTCCCGGTTGAGCTGGTTGGTGTTTAGAGATACTGGATCTGGATTAATTAATGCTAAAGCAATTAGACCTAAAAAAGAGATTCCCAGAGCGATTCGTATTAATGTTGAATCTTTCATAAAATTACCCAGAAATTATGTTTAAAAAATGTATACTAAATTATTTCGGAAGATTTACTGATCAGTCCGCCAATCTGGTCGGATAAATGTATCTTTTAATTTCATCCTTTTTCCTTTTTTATATTCCATTAGGCCGTGGTATGCTATCATTGCACCGTTATCAACAAGTAAAGAATTTTCTGGTGCAAAGAGTTTAGCTTTTCTTTCTTTGCACATTATTTTTGCCATTTCTTGAAATCTTTTATTACAAGCAACTCCACCACCCAATAATAATTCTTGCTTGCCTGTGTGGGCCATTGCTCGTTCTGCAACTTCAAGCAACATTGCAAAAACAGTTTCTTGACAACTGAAAGCTAAAGCATTATTAGAATGAGTTTTTATTTTTTGTTTTAAGTTTGTTAATATACCTCCAAAAGAAACATCCATGCCCTTTACAACATAAGGGAGTTTTATGTACTTGCCACCAATGGCTAATTTTTCTATCTTTGGGCCGCCAGGAAAACCTAAATTAAGTGCCCTTGCAAATGCATCTAGAAAATTGCCAACACCCATATCAAGAGTTTCTCCAAAGATTCTATACTTCCCCCCTTCAAATGCAATTACTTGAGTGTTTGCTCCACTTGTGTAAAGTAGGACTGGGTCTTTTGCACTTGTAACAAGCTTACCAATTTCAAGATGAGCAACACAATGATTTACGCCAATTAATGGAATGTTAAGTTTTAATGATAATGCCCTGGCAAGAAAAGCCCCAATTCGCAAGGAATGGCCCATCCCTGGACCTTGGGAAAAAGCTATTAAGTCTGCAGTCTGGAGTCTGCAGTCTGGAGATTTTTTGAGTTTTGAAAAAAGGTCTGGTAATTGTGCAACCAAGAAGTCAGCTGTTTTGCTGGGGATCATCCCACCTTCTTTTGTTGTATAACTCACCTTGATATTTTCAAGTACCTTTTTTTCTGTAACAACCCCTAATCCCAATGTGTGGGCAGTGCTTTCAATTCCCAGGCATTTCATTTTCTAAAAAGTATATAGACATTAAATATTAAACTTTTGAATATTTCTCAAGTAATTTTCTAATTTGCCTTAAACGAAATACTGCATTTTCCATTACAGAGATTGATTCAACAAAACTGCTACCATTATAACCAGTTTCTTTTTGCAATCTTTTAAGATGATCTTTGTAAAGTGTATTAACTATGCTTAAAATCTCCTCTTCTTTTCCTTTTAATTCTTCTCTTAATTTAGGGGACCAAGAAGGAAATGTTTTCTTCAGTTTAATTAAATTAGTCTTAAATCTTGTAAACAATTTAGTAACTGCAGTTATTGAATCTAATGGGAGTTTTCTTCCCTTAACAAATAAATCTTCCGAGACATTTCCTAAGTCTTTTCCTAAATCCCCCAAGGTTTCTAAGGTATTTGTTATTTGGACTAAAAGAACAGTCTTTTTTGCCTCTCCCTCAATTAGTTCTCTTGAAGAAACTTTTAATATTGCATCTTCAACTCTTTCATCTAAAAAATCATTCAAGTCTTCTAATTTTCTTAATTTAACAAATCCTGTCTTAGTTGGTTTTTTAAACATCTCTAAAGAGTGGGAAAAGATTAAAAGAGTTACATCCATAGAATTTTTTATTTCATCTTTAATCAATGAGAATGTTTCATCATTTGATTCTGGAAGTTTTTCTTCTAAGTATTTTGTTTTAAATAGTATTTCTTCTTCATTTCCCGGAATTATCTTTTCTACAATTAATTTGAAATACTTAACAAAAATTAAGAAGATAATTGCAGCTAACACATTAAAAATTAAATGGGCATTTGCAATTTGTCTTGAAACATTTCCCCCGAGATTTTGTATAAGTAATAAGAAACTTCCTAAAAAAGGCAAAAGCAAAATTGCCCCAATTAAATTAAACAAAATGTTTGCAATAGCCACTCTTTTTGAATGTAAAGATAATGAAATTGAAGCAATAAGCGCCGTAACACTGGTCCCAATATTTGCACCCAATAGTAATGGAATCCCAGCTCTTAGGTCTATTAAACCTGAACCACCAAGTACAACTATAAGCCCTGTTGTAACTGAAGAAGATTGAACAATTGCAGTAAATAAAAATCCCACAAGTAGTGCCCACCAAACATTTGAAAGATTTGCAAAAAGGGTCATCACATATGGATCTGATTTAATCGGTTCAACTGCAACTGAAACTAAACTTAATGCATAAAAGACTAATCCAAAATAAAAAAAGCATTTTCCTAAAATCCTAAAACGCTTGCCAAAAACTTTTAGTAAAAATCCAAATACAATAAAGACCGGTGCAAATGCAGTTAATTTTAGCGCAACAAGTTGAGCTGTAATAGTTGTTCCAACATTAGCTCCAAAAATTATTCCTAAAGACTGAGTAAAAGATAAAATTCCTGCATTAACAAGGCTTACAGTAATAACAGTTGTTGCTGTGCTTGATTGGATAATCCCTGTGATAATTGCCCCTAAAAAAGCTCCCTTAACAGGTGTATTTGTAAGTTTTCCAATAATTACTCTGAACTTCTTTCCTGTTAAAAGCTGAATTTCTTTTGAGAAATGTTCGATCCCATATAAGAATAATATAAGTGCAGGTATTAATCCAAACAAGGGATGAATAAAAACCATTATTTTTATTTTGTTTATGTTCTTTATTAAAGTAATGGTTTAATTTTTTCAAGAAGAAGTGGGAAAGTTGTGTAGCCTGCCTTAGCGTTAAAGTGGCCTGCATTTTTTATTATCTCTACTTTAACCCCTAAAGCATTTGCAATTTCCTGTGCCCTATTAATTGGTACGTAAGGATCATTATCTGCGTGGAAAATTTCAAAGATTTTGCAATTCTCTTTAATCTTATCCCATTCAAACTGTCGATAAAACGTTGCATTAATTGGGTCAAAATCTTCAAGGAAAAGTTTGCTAATAAATCCTGCAACAAAAAACGCTGCTTCTAATTTATTATGTTCTAAAATATCCAGAATAAAGGCCGGCCCTAATGAATGGCCCACCATTATTGTTTCTTCATCAACAGAATACTTTTCAAAAACTTCCCTCCAATTCTCAATACTTTGGCCAACTGGCGTTGGGAATGTTGGCACAATTACTTCACAATTTAGCTTTTCTAATTCTACTTTTAGCCAAGGTAGCCAGTTCTCATTAGGATTACCGTATGCTCCGTGGATTAAGAAGACCTTGGTCATAATTATCTTTAAGAAGGTTCAATAGAAAAAAGTTTCGGTTTATCTAATGATCAATTTTATATTTTTTATATGCCTCCTCCCAACTCTTTGAAATTTTCTCCTTTCGCGTCCATTTTCGGTTATAAGGGTGCTTAAAGTGCCCGCAATATTTGCAGTATTCTTTTAATTGACTTTGCCAACTTTCATTTGCTAAAAATTCCTTTAAACTTCCTATACCTTTTTTTAATCCAAAAACTCTATCAACTGTGCTGCCCGCAGCACAAGAATAATATCCATATTTATTTAGACTAAAGCCGCAGTTTTTTAGAAGTGGGCAACCAAGTTCAAATGCACAATCTTTGAACTTTTCATCATCAATTGGGGCTAAATTAAATGGAACAAAAGCACTCCTATTGTCTTCTTTTCTTGAATTGATGATAATAATCCATTTTGGAAGCTTCTCTAAGATTTTTTTTACTTTTTCACCATAACCATTTGTCCAGAGTTGAACTTCACACTGTGGATTTTCTTTGTGAAATTCTTTTATTAGTTTAATGATTTCATCAAGCTGTGGATGAAGCGTGGGTTCTCCTCCAATTAACTTTAATTTTTCCCACTTATAATCAAGTTCTTTTGTTTCTTGAATGAATTTTTTTATTTGTTCAATGGTCATGTCAGCATTTTCGGGAGCATGGCGAATGGCCCTATCACAATTAATGCAAACGAGATTGCATCTTAATGTAATATCAAGTTCAATAGAAGTTTTAAAAATCCTCTTTTGCCAATCTATTTGATCCATTATTGATTGTTAAGATTTCTAAGAATAAAAAGTTTGGGGAAAACTTTTTATAAAATCAAGATACTTAGACCCATGGGGTAATTAATATGATATTCCTATGTGATGTTTGTCAAGTGTATAAATTCGATTCTTCAAAGGGAGATGAGATAGTTGGAATAAAAGAAGGAGTACTTCCTAAAGATTTTCCTGAAACATTTAGGTGTCCTGTTTGTTCTGCAAATAAAACTCATATTAATGAGATAAAAGAAACGCACACGGAGGATTATCTTACTAATTGGAAAAGAGATCAAGACAAACTTGAAACTCATATGGTAGATATTCATATGATGGCTGAAACTGGAAAGTCAATAATCGAACCTATGCGAACAACTACCCCAGTAATTTCTTGGGATGATATTCTAATTAAAGGGGCACAATTAGCAAAGTTGCCTTTAGAAAAAGATGTTAAGGTGAATATTCAAACAGTCATTGGGCCAAAGGCGCGCTATCCATTAGTAATCGAAGCTCCGGTATATATCTCTCATATGTCATTTGGGGCCTTATCAAAGAATGTAAAAATTGCACTTGCAAAAGGAAGCTGCGCTGTTAAAACCGCAATGTGTTCTGGTGAAGGGGGAATATTGCCTGAATCAATAAATGCTGCTTACAAATATATCTTTGAATACGTGCCAAATGAGTATTCCCTTGATCAATTAAAAAATGTCCATGCAGTTGAAATTAAATTTGGACAAAGTACAAAACCCGGAATGGGCGGCCATTTGCCTGGGAATAAAGTAACTGCGAAAATAGCCAAGATTCGTGGGATTAAAGAAGGAGAAGATATTATCTCACCATCTACTTTCAAAGATATTAAAAATAAAGATGATCTAAGAAAGAAGGTTACTTGGTTAAGAAAAGAAACTAGGGGAAAACCAATTGGAATTAAAATTGCTGCAGGAAATATTGAAGCAGATTTAGACATAGCTATTTTTGCAAGGCCTGATTTTATTACAATTGATGGAAGGCCTGGCGCCACTGGAGCAAGTGGGAAAATGGTTAAACTTGCAACATCTGTTCCTACATTATTTGCTCTTAGTAGAGCTAAAAAGTATTTTAATAAACACAATATAAAAGACATTTCTTTAATTATAACTGGGGGGCTTAGAGTCTCAAGTGACTTTGCTAAGGCCTTGGCCTTAGGGGCTGATGCCATTGCAATTGGAACTTCAGCTTTAATTGCCTGCGCGTGTCAGCAATACAGAATTTGTGATACTGGTCAATGTCCGGTTGGCGTAGCAACTCATGATCCAGAATTAACCAAAAGACTTCATATTGAAAAATCAGCAAGACGCCTTGAAAATTTCTTGAGGGCATCAATTAGGGAGCTTGAAGATTTTGCAAGACTAACAGGGAATGATGATGTTCACAAATTAAGTGTAAAAGATTTATGTACAACAAATTCAGAAATATCAAATCATACTGATGTGGAGCATGTGTAATGGAACCTAGTACAACTATTGGGGCTTATATTTTCAATGAGAATAATGAAATACTTTTACTAAAATCTCCAAAATGGCACAACAAGTGGGTTATAGTCTGCGGCCATGTGGAATTTGGTGAAAAATTAACTGATGCAGTTACTCGTGAAGTTAAAGAAGAAACTAACTTAGAAGTTAAGAAGATTGAGTTTCTGCGGGTTTTTGACATGATTCATTCTAAAGAGTTTCATGATGAAAACAGACACTTTGTCTGCCATAATTTCACCTGCAAGGCCCTGCCTGGAGAAATAAAACTAAATGAGGAAGCAAGTGAATATTGTTGGGTCAAGCCAGAAGCTGCGTTAACAATGGATGTTGAAAGTGCAACTCTTGAAAGTTTAAAATATTATTTAAAAAAAAGGGCCATTAGTGTGGGTGTTGGAATAATGGTTTTAAAAAATGGAAAAGTGCTTTTAGGCCAAAGAAATCCTAACAAAGAAAAAGCATCTAGCAAGCTTGATGGCCAAGGCACCTGGACAATGCCTGGCGGAAAGATGAATTATGGTGAATCAGTTATTGGATGCGCCAAAAGAGAAACTAAAGAAGAAACAGGAATGGATTTAAAAGATTTAAAAGTTATTTGTGTTAATAATGATCTTGGGAAATCTGCTCATTTTATTACCTTGGGGTTACTATGTGTTGACCCTGAAGATGAACCAAAGGCAATGGAGCCTGAAACAATCCTTGTTTGGAGATGGTTTGACCTTAATGAGCTTCCAAGCCCAATGTATTTCCCAAGTCAACGGTTAATTGATGCATATAAAGAAAAGAGGTTTTTTAATGCCGCATATAAATGAAAAATTGGATTATACTGTTGAAGTATTTATTGTTCATAATAATAAGGTTCTATTAAGGGTCCATGATAAATACCACTTTTGGCTTTCTGTTGGAGGCCATATTGAACCTGAAGAAACCCCTGATGAAGCTGCATTAAGAGAATGCAAAGAAGAAGTTGGACTTAATATCACCCTTTACCATGAAAAAAGTGATGCTCCAGAAGATTCAAGGGAAAAAGAACTAGTGAGACCAATCGCCGTTGCAAGGCACCCTATTAATGAAACCCATGATCATGTGGTATTTGTCTATTTTGCCACCTCTGAAACTGATGAAGTTAAACTTGAAAAAGAAGATGATCAAATAAAATGGTTTACCCGCGAAGAACTTGATCAATATGACATAAGACCAAAGATTAAGTACTATGCAAAATTAGCTCTTGACAATTTTACTATTTAAAATAAATAAGACTCCTATGATTATTAAAGGCATACTTAATAGTAAAAATCCAATTATTTCTCTCCAGGTGTTAAAAAATAAGGTGGCAATAAGTGCAAGTAATAAGTACAATATCCCTCCACAACATTCATTTTTCCATGCAATTGCCAAACAAATAATCATAATAATCACAGGGATATTATGAATCAAAAAACCAATTATAATTCTCCACCAAACATCCATTTCTGAAAATACGTCTAAAGAAAATATGAAGTAAAATAAAATTATAAAAATTGCAAGACTTCTTGCTATCCATGTTAAAACTCTAGCCATAGTGCTTATTTCAAACTTGGAGGATATAAGGTTTTCTATCCTGCAATGCGCTTCTTTATGTGAACTTGAAGATATATCCCTGCTGCAACCAATAAAACCCCTCCAATAATCATTTGGGGATTTAATACTTCTTTTAAGAATACTATTGCAAATCCAATTGCAAACATCGGATATAAAATTAGCATAATAATAGCAGAGGTTTCTGCTTCCATTGTTTCAAGTGCCAGATTTAAGAAGATATACGCGCCTGCTGTTGCAATTATCCCAAAGAAGTATAAGAAAATTGATGAGACTGCAAAACTGATTCTTGCAAATTCACCTTATAAGAAAGCGTTGAAGTTAATTGAGAATGTTTATTTCTAATTACTTTTTCATTGTTGGATTAAAATTCATCCTTTCCATTACTTTGGCAATTAATTCTTGTCTATGTTTTAAGAAATCTTCTCCTCTTGGTTGAAAGTCAGTTTTCATATGTTCTGCAACTTCTTTCACATTTGGCGCTGCAGTTAAGCCCCTAACAACCATCTCATCCTTAACAAGACCTTGCCTTTCCACAAGTAAACTCATTTTTTCTTTTAGAAATTCTGCATGATCAGATTTTAATGTGTGAAAGTCCTCTGCCATATTCATAACAGAACTTAATTCCTGGTGTTCAGTTAATAAGCTATGATCAGCGAGTCTTTTTGGATTAATTAAGTTTAGAGATACCATGATACCCTAGAATGAACGTCTCCTTTTTATTATTACCGGTAGTTTATGAAGGAATATATCTCCCATAAATATCTCTCATATCTGAATTAATTTGTCTTAGAGTATTTAATGCTGATCTTAAGACAATTGCTCTTAGGGGTTTTCCTTCTGACACAATAGGAATTTCACTAATTGCCTCCTCAAGTGAATTTTCTTTAGCAGAATAATCCATCAGCAGCCCCTCTTTTGGTGCATAAAGATTATCTAAAAAGTTCCAATATTCTCCAAGTTCATGAAGCAATATTTTTATTTCTCCAGTTAATATGCCGCGGTCCCTGTTTGATCTGGCAATTGTTGTTTCTAAACGGTTTGCCATTGTTGATTCTAAAATATATCTATCAACGGTTAAGAATTGGAATAAATCATTTCTATCAAACGTATCTTGAAGCCTTCCAGTGTTTACTTGTACTAATTCCTCAGCAAGAAACCATTGCAAGTTAGTATAAAGTGTGCGTGCCTTTGAAAAATCACCTACCTCTAATGCCCTATACCCCATAGAAGCCAATCTCTCAGCCTTTATTAGCAATGGTTCAACTTGCCCAAAATCAAAATCCATATTGAGAAATTCTGCAACTATTTTGTTTAAATAATCAAATCTAGCTTCAATTAAAGCAATATCTTTTCTTTGAGGATCATTAACATTTTCGCAAAAAGCAGGAGCGACAGTTCCTTCTACAATATCAAAATAAAAATGGCTCTTACCATAAGTTGAATCAACCTTCCACCTAAAAGCAAATTCTCTTTCTTGATCCATGTACCTAGCAATCTGCCCATGATCATCAACAGGGTCCAAGAAGTCATTATATCCTCCTCCAACCACATCTCTCCAAAGCTCTTGAATTTTAATTAAATGTAATGCGGTAAAATCAACTAATTTCATTTCTTTATAAAAAGAAGTGCAAGCCCACCTAAAAATGTTGTGGCAAGGATTAAGATAAAAGGCCAAGCAAGCAAGGATAAACCTACACCAAAGTAAGCTAATGATAAAGAACCAGAAATATGCCCAACAACCATCAATGGTAAAAAGACTCTTGGTTTAATCTTTGAAAAGCCAGCCAAATAAGATAGTTCATCATCTGGAAATAAGGGTAAGAAATACATTAAAAATACTGCCCACTTTCCTTTTTCAAAAAGGGTATCATATTTCTTCAGAGTCTTTGGTTTAACAACATGTTTTATGATTTTTCTGCCAAATATTCTTCCAAGGAAAAATACAATTGCAGTTCCAATTATCCTCCCAATCCAATTTAGTAAAAAACCCCACCATAATCCAAAAACAAAACCTCCAACTATTCCTACAACATAATGGCTCATAGGGGTTAAAATAACTTGTAAAATATTAATTAATACAAATATTACAGCAGCCCACATCCCAAAAGAAGTAATAAAAGATCTGATTGATTCTTGATTTAAAAAAAATGAGCTGGGAAATAAGTAACCAAAAATAAGTAATATTACAGGTATGATGCTTAGTGATACCCAAATTGCTTTTTTCATATATATCTCCATGCAATGACTAAATCAAGATGGTATTCCCAACTAAAGTCCTTTAATGCTGGAAGAGTTAGCTTTCTAGTTTTTAGTCTATTAAAGACATCTTGGGGGATAAGAAATATTAAAATGTGGTTTGTCGAGGCAATGCATTTTTCAAGATAAGCTGAAAAATCTTTATCTGATACTGATTCGGGGTCAGCAAGCACATAATCAAATTTATCAAATGCAATTTCTTTTACGTTTCCGACAGTGAAATTATCAGCAAATTCAGGAAGAACTTCTTTTTTCGCCTGTGAAATTGACTTTTCAAGCCAATCAATACCATAGGGGATTAAGTTATGATTGCATTTCTCAAGTAAATATCTTAATAATAACCCATTTCCACAGCCAAGATCAATAATTGTGCCAGGATTGGTAATTAATTTTAGTAGAAATGCAACTTTGCTCCTAAATCCCACCACATTAGGCACACCATTGGGAATAAACAGATTATTCTCCTCCTTTCCCCAATAATTCTTTAAAAACCACTCTTTTCTACTAATATAGCTGTATTCCTCCATAAAAATGTCTAGTTATTAAATAGAATATATAAGTTTCTAAACATTTAAATGCCTAATGCTAAGTTTTATAATTATTTTTTAGGGAGGATTAAGGCCCCCCCATTTCTCCAAAAGGTATTAATATAAGAAGCACAATTTAGAGATTATGGACACAAAAAATTTAATTTCTGCAAAGACAGAGGGAGTAATCCATAAAATTGTTCATCCCTTTATGCATGAATTTAAGTTAAGGGACCTTTTGCAAGTTATTGTTGGAGCTTCAGTTCTGGCAGTGCCTGTTGCTTTTACCGAAGAAGTTTGGAAACTTGGGGAAAGTTTGCCCCTAATAAATGTCCTGTCAATCTCCATTTTATCATTAATTTTTATCTCGGCTTTTGTTTACTATAATTTCCATGGGCAGAGCCTAAAAACACATTTGCCTGAGTTTTTTAAAAGAGTTATTGCAACTTACGTGTTCTCCATGGTAGTAGTTAGTATTCTACTAACATTAATACAAAAAGCCCCTTGGGGAATAAATAATCTAGTGGCAATAAAAAGGATTCTTTTAGTCTCATTTCCTGCTTCAATGAGTGCAGCCGTTTCGGATATGCTAAAATAGGGAAAGGTTTATAACTAGGTAAGCAAATGTTGCTGATATTACCAACAATTTGTTGGCAAGAGGTTAATTAAGATGAAAGGAACAGTTAAGTTTTTTAATGTAGCTAAAGGCTACGGCTTTGTTGCTGGAGAAGATGGAAAGGATTATTTCGTTCACATCACCGGCATCGCAGAAGGTGTAAACCTTGCAGAGAATGACCCAGTAACCTTCGAAGTTGAAGAAGGCGACAGGGGTCCAAAAGCTGTTAACGTTGCAAAGGAGTAAATCTACTTCTGAAAACGGGCGAAGACACTAAACTTTTTTTACTATTTACCAAAAAGTTATTCTATAGAATATTTCCAACCAGGTTTCCATGCATTAATTTTTCTCCAATCAGTATCAAAGGCTTCTTCCCAAGGGATATGTTTTGTTATTACCTCTAGTGCTAATTGTGGTGCTTGATGAGCGACTATCCCTATATGTTTATCTGGGTATTCCTTTTTTAAGAATTCAAGAAAGTTTCTTATCCTTGCTTCGACATCCTTGTAGCTTTCGCCATTAGGAAATGGATCATTTATGTGGCCTTCCTTTCCAATATTAGGTTTTTGTGTTAAATCACCGTAATCACACTCACGCAATCTTTCATCTTGAATAATTCGGTATTTACTCCCAAAACCTAATTCTGCTGATTCGACGGCCCGCTTAAGATCAGAGCAGAAAATGACATCAAATGTTTTATTTTTTACTTGCTCTCCTAAACTTACTGCTTGAGTGCGCCCTAGCGTGGAAAGTTCTCCTGGTGCCCAGCCTGTTGCAAGGCCTTTTTCATTATCAGTTGTTGTGCCATGAACAAAGTAAGTTATTTCAATTGCCATGAACAAGGTTATATGGGAAACATTAATAAATCTGTTTAACAAAGAGAGTACATTAACTAAAAAGGTGATTTATATGGGTAAAAAACTTTGGTTTGGAATGAGCTTAGATAAATGGACTCAATGGGATATTGGTTTGTTTAAATTATCAGTTGCTTGTTTTGCATTATTTTTAGTAAGTGTATGGCCTGCATTTGGTGCATGGGTACTAAACACTCACTGGTTATGGTTTTTAGGATTAGCAATTCTTGCAATGATAAAACCAATGATGCTTTTGTGGAAATAAATTATTTTATTCCCATTACTTTTTTCTTTAGTTCAATTAGTTCAGGGCTCATTTTAAATTCAGATTCATTTGAGCCGGACATCCTAGATAAAATTGGTTTTGGATCTTTGTAGCTTCTGGCAATTCTTGCTTCTTCATCTTTTAAATTTGAGAAATTTTCGTTAAGCATCAACGGAGTTAAAACTTCTGCAACATCATAAGCTTGCACCCCAAGGGAATTTATGGATAGAAGATTAAATCGACCATTATGAATGCCTGCATTATTAAGTAAATAATGAAATCCATGATGTTTTTGAAAATGGGAATATAAAAAATGATTATGAGATTGTATATAAACTGATTGTAAAATATGCATTGGAATATTATTCATAAATTCCTTAAGTGACTTTGAAGATGAGTTATGTATACCCGTTTGTTTGTTGGTATCTCCCTGGGTGTGATTTAAAATGATTATTTGTGAAACCTTATCTAGATCTTTTAGAGCAGCATTTACAAGCCCTCTTGTATGTGCCTCTTGGGCAAGTGAAAATTCATCATTGCCCACAGTATCATGGCTTATCCCTGGGATACCAAGAATCATAGTTTTATCAATTATTAAATGCTTATTTCTAATGTAATTAAAGTTACCATTACTTTCCATTATTTGTAATTCTGATTCAAATTCTTTGAAAATAGCCATTAATTGATCTGAGTCAAGTCTGGGCACATCATGACCTGTTAAAAACTTTAATTCTTGAATTACTAGAAAATGTTTTTCTGATTCATGATTTCCTAAGTTAAAGATAACAGGAATTATTCCTTTGAACTTTTTTAGAATATTAATTACCCAATCATATCTTTCTTTTATGTAAATTAAACCTAATTCAGGGGTTATTTCTCCGGAGAATTTAGCTGTGAATAATGGAGCTACCTCTTGAAGCAAATCAGCTCTTTTTTCTTTAGATATTTCTTCTTTTACTGAAAAAATCCCAAGCAAATCACCATTAATTGCAACGGTACTTATTTCAGAATGCTTTTTTGTAAGTTCCTGTAACTTGGTAAAGGCCTTTTCAATACATTCAGGAGTATGAGTATCAGATATAACTGCAATAATCATCTAGCATATTTATTACTTCCCCTTTATAAAGTTTACGGATTATTACTACTAAATAGTTACTAATAATGACCAAGAATCATTCTTTTTTGCTCTTTTTTCTCTTTGTATGTATACGGCACATAAACTTCTTCTTTTGTCTTAGGATTCATTCCAGTGTAATACATACAAGTAGAAATAGTCATTGGCGTTGGAGTGAAGAGTTGAACACCCTCTTTACATCTTAATTTTTTTACAGCATCTGCTAATTCTTTTGCTTCTTTTGTTGTTGAACCGGGATGGCACATGATAAAATAGTAAGAAAGTTTTGATTTTCCTTTGATAAATTCTTGCAAATTTCCTTTATCTTTATTCATCAATTTTAAGATATTTTTACTTACATGCTCTGGGGCAATTTTTAATGTATCAAATGTATGGTGCTCTAAGATTTCTTTTGTTTGTTCTTCAGTTAGTAAATCATATCTAACCCCACTTTTTATGTAAATTTTAGCTAGCTTTCTGGCTTTTCTTAAGAGGTTTAACCAACGGTCTTTGTTAAGTTTATTACAATCAATACACTCTTGATTACACAAGTTGCAATCCATCCCATACATATTGGCTGAAGGCCCACCAAGATCATCAATTGCTCCCCTAAACTGGGAGTGATTTGTAATCTTCTTTATTTCTTTTAAAATTGATTCCTCTGATCTTGAAACAATAGTATCGCTTTGAATTAGATTAACTGCACAAAAACTACAATTCCCAATGCAGCCCCGATGGGTCACAACACTGAATTGAAATCCGCGTAATTCTTTTGGAACATCTCTAGAAAAATCCAAAGAGTAATATTCATCTAAATCTTTTGGAGTGTAAGAAGGAGATGCAAATTGGATTACATACCTATTATCAATTTGTTGAGCAAGAGTTACCTTGCTTGATAGAAGATTTTGCATATCGCAGAATTTTTCTTTAGATTCGTTAACTTCCTGAAATGAAGGTATAAGTTTAGCGTCTTTTGGAATTTTTTTAGCAATTATTGCTGTACCCTCAATTCCAACAAGTGATTTTTTTTCTTTAATTCGTTTTGCAATTTCTAATACTTGTTTTTCTGCATTTCCATATGCTAAAATATCTGCCCTAGTGTCAAATAAAATTGGCTTTCTAAGTTTATTATCCCAGTAATCATAGTGAACAAATCTTCGTAAGGAAGCTTCAGTCCCTCCAAGGACCATGATTGAATCTTTAAAATGTCTTCTAATCCAATTAGAGAATACTATTACTGCCCGATTTGGACAGGAACTAAAATGTTTTTGATTAACATCCTCAACTCTAAGTTTTTTTAATGGTGTAAAATTCCTAAGCATTGAATCAGTGCAGCCAGAGGTCACTCCAAAAAATAATACTGGTTTACCCAATTCCTTAATATCCTCCTCACAAGAAGGAGTTTCAATAATCCCCACCAAATATCCATATTTTTCTAACAACCTTTTGATTATTGCAGCGCCAGATAGAGGGTGGTCAAAAAATACTTCTCCAGTCACAATGATTATATCATACTGCATTTATATGAAAAATAATTAAGCCTTTATAAGTGTTAAGACCAAAACTCTTTAATATTAATTCAATAATCTAATATTATGGTAATCTTATATGCAATATTAAGTGTTATAATAATCTCTTTAGCCTCAGTGTTAGCTGCAATACCCTTACTAATTAAGAAAAAACCAAGTGAAAAATTGCTTCTTTTCTTATTAAGTTTATCAGTTGGAGTTATTATGAGTACAGTATTTTTTATTCTTATGCCAGAAATTTCTGAACATCACTATACCTTAGAAGTGGGATTTTACATCCTCCTTGGATTTTTCTTAATGTTTATCTTAGAAAAGTTAATTCACTGGCACCATTCAAAACAACATGCCTGCGGGCATGGGCATGGTTACAGTTTAGCACCAATTAATTTAATTGGAGATGGTGTTCATAATTTTATTGATGGAATGGTTGTTGCGGGAGCATATGTTGCAAATGTTACTCTTGGAATTGCTGCAACAATTTCAATTCTTTTTCATGAAATCCCACAGGAAATTGCAGATTTTGGAGTTTTACTTTATTCAGGGTTTTCCAAGAAAAAAGCACTCCTATTTAATTTCCTTTCAGCAGCAACTGCGATTATTGGAACCATTGTGGGGTTGATTCTCGCAAGCAAGATTCATGGATTCACTCATTTCATGCTCCCATTTGCAGCAGGTAATTTCCTTTATATTGCAGCATCAAATCTGCTTCCAGAACTTCATAGGCATTGTAAGTTAAAGGATTCATTATTTCACTTACTAGCAATTACTATTGGAATTTTAATTATTGTGATTGTAACTTTATTTGGGCCAGCACATGTTCATTAAAATGAATTTTAAACTCCGCCAATACCAACCTAAGGATCGAGAAACTCTAAGATATATCTGTTGTGAAACTGGTTTTATTGGAGAACCAATTGACCAAATATTCTATGATAGAAAGATTTTCGCCGACATGATTATTGGGTATTACCTGGCACGCGAACCAAAACATACCCTTGTGGCAGAAGTAGAGGGCAATATTGTAGGGTACCTAACTGGGTCAATTGCCAATAATGCCCAAATATGGGTACTTGCTTTTGGCACTTCAGCAATAATTAAGGCAGCTATTAAATCAGTTTTGGGGTTTTATAAAACACATTCCCAAAATAAAAAATTTATAAAAAATATCTTTAAGCTAGCTTTTTCTGGTCTTCCAGACCACCCAAAAAACGCAGCCCATTGTCATTTAAATTTACTTAAAGGGTACAGAGGGAAGGGGATTGGTACTGCATTATTAAAAACATTTTACAAGCAAGCTAGGAAGGCAGAGTTTACTAAGGTCTTTGAAGATGTAACTTCCCATCCCGGTAAAACTCTTAAATATTTTAAACAAGCAGGATTTACAATTTTTGATGAAAAACCAGGCACTCTTTTTGGTGATAAACTCAAGGGAAAAGCATCTTCTATTTGCATTGTAAAAAGCTTAGACTTTTAAGTTAGAAAGAGTTAACCATTTCTAATGAAAAAAGCCTACTTAATTTTAAACGGAGATGTGGATTTAGAATTTCTAAAGAAAGTAATTAGCATTCCAGTATTCTGCACCGATGGAGCCTACAATAAACTTATTGAACCAAGAGATAACTCCAGACTCCAGACTCCAGACTCCAGACTAATAATCTCTGGTGTTATTGGGGATTTTGATTCTGTTAAATGGGATGATGTAAAGGCCAGAAAAATCCCCATGCGAAACCAAAACTTTACTGATTTTGAAAAAGCTTTGTTTTATTTATCAAAAAAGTTTGATCAAGTAATTATCTTTGGTGCCAATGGAAATGAAATTGATCATGTTTTAGGCAACTTGCATGCGGCAAGTAAGTTTGCAAAGAAGTTGAAGATTCTTTTTGTTGATAAAAAACAAAGGTATTTTCTAGCATCTAAAAATTTAACAATAAGAAACATTAAAGGAAAAACAATCTCTATTGTGCCATTTCCTTTTGCAAAAGGTGTTACAATTAAGGGCTTTAAATGGCCTTTAAAAAATGCAAACCTACTTCTTGGAAAACGAATTGGAATTAGGAATGAAGCAGTAAATAGTCGTGTTAAAATTAATTATAAAAAAGGGTCTTTATTTGTTATAATTTCTACCTAATCTGTTCAAAGTATTTTGTTAATTTTTTCTCCATCATTATTTGCATTCGTAAAGAATGAACTATTGCTGCGAGCGTTCCAATATTTATTGATAAAAGCACACTTGATATATTATCCCTTAGTATCACCTAGATTCAAAATTAAAAAGGTAATACTTAAAATTTGTTACGAGTACAGTCATGTGACCTCTCAAATTCTACTTTAAGATCAGACACTTTAGTTTTAATTTATAAGGTTATACCATAATCTTTTTCTTACCATTTTGTTAATTTATAACTACTATTTTATAGTTATTTTAGGAAATCTTTAAAAATCATTAACCAAGCCATACATTATGTCCCTTGAAACAATCATTAGGCCTTATGGAAGAAAAGACCAGGAGATAGTTAGACATATTTGCTGTGAAACCGCCCTTGTTGGAAATCCAATTGATCCCGTATTTAATGACAGAGAAATTTTTGCAGACCTTATTGTTAAATACTATCTTCAAAAGGAACCAGAAAATGCATTTGTGGTAGAATCAGAGAGCGGCGTTGTGGGATATTTAATTGGTTCAACCCATAGTAATTCTGATTTTGGAATCGTAAAATTTGGCCTACATGCCGTTTCAAAGATATTAGTAAAAGCAATATCAGGAAAGTACAAAAACTCTCCCCAGAATGCTGAATTTATAAAAAGAATATTTAGAGGAGGTTTATCTCCCAAGCATCCTAAAAACGCAGCCCACTTACATATTAACATTTTGCCAGATTTTAGAAACCAGGGTTTTGGAACTGAAATGTTAAAAAGATTTTACGCCCAAGCCCAAGATGCAGGCCTTAATTGTGTTTATGAAATGGTATTTGCGCATCCTGGCAAAACTGAAAAGTATTTTATAGAAGCTGGTTTTTCAATTTTTGACAAAAGACCTTCTGATTTCTTTGGAGATCATCTTCCAGGGCCAGTTAGTACTCTCTGTGTGGAAAGGCAACTACCTTATGAGTTAGCTCTCGCTACATTGTCTTAATAATGAATAAAACCTAGCTTACGCTAGCTTCTAAAAACAATAAGAAAAAAATGCTCGGAAATTTCTAATTTCCGGCACCCTAGCTGACGCTAAAGGTAAAATTAAGTCTTAATTTTATGTGATCAATATAGCTCTCGCTATATCCCTTAAATATCGTTAACAAACAAGCTTGCGCTAGAATGTAAGAAAATAAGAAAATGCTCGGAAATGAAATTTCCGGCACCCTAGCTTACGCTAAAGGTAAAATTAAGTCCGTGTGTGTTCAGAAATGAACTATTGGAAACTGCATGCTGAATACCTCGCCGAAGCTTGGTACTTACACATCAGTCCCATCAAACCTGTCTTTTACAGGAGCTCTAAGATGTCTATTTTCGCGGGCGGCTTCGTGCTTAGATGCTTTCAGCACTTATCCGCATATGGCGTGGCTGCCCGGCCTACCTTATCAGATAACCGGTACACTAGAGGCCACGAGCCCTCGTTCCTCTCGTACTAGAAGGTCCTTCCACTCAGACATCAACATTTCCAGTAGATATCAAACCAACTGTCTCACAACGTTGTGAACCCAGCTCACGATCCCTTTTAATCGGTGAACACCCGCACCCTTGGCCGCTTCTGCACGGCCAGGATAGGAAGAGCCGACATCGATGTAGCAAACCGCGCCGTCGATTTGAACTCTCAGGCGCGACAACTCTGTTATCCCCGGAGTAACTTTTCGGTCGTCCCTGGCCCCTATTAATGAGGCACAGAGGGTCGCTAGGCCTATATTTCTATCCTGAGTTCATCCTTATGTTGAACCCAGTCAGGCGAGCTTTTGCCCTTGCACTCTACATCGGATTTCTGACCCGATTGAGCTCACCTTTGGGCTCTGCTGATATCGTTTCAGCAGAGTGCCACCCCAGCCAAACTGTCCACCTGCTGGTGTCCTTGTTAAAAAACAAGTGAGTAACACAAGTTTTGGAGAGAAGTGTTTCATTGGCGTCTACACTGAATCTGGCGACTCAGCTTTAGCGACTCCTTCTTACGCTACACAACAAATCCCATATTACAACAACAAGCTACAGTAAAGTTTCACGGGGTCTTCGCTTCCCACTGGAAATCCCTGGTCTCTGCACCAGGATAATGTGTTCGGAGGGTTCCATCTGGGGACAGTGGGGATTTCGTTACACTATTCATGCACGTCGTCATTTAAACGACAAGGTATTTCGCTACCTTAAGAGAGTTATAGTTACTCCCGCCGTTTACCCGCTCTTAGCTCCCTTGAAAAGGAGTTTAAAGTACGGGCACTGGGCAAATGTCACTTTCTATACATGGCCTTGCGACTTTGCAGAAAGCTACGTTTTTGTTAAACAGTCGAACCCCCTTGGTTTTTGCACCCTGCCCTTGCAACCAGTAGGTAACAAGGGCAGGGACCTCTTATACCGAAGATACGAGGCCAATTTGCCGACTTCCCTCAGATGGATTAATCCTGCACACCTTAGGCTACTCGCCTAGGGGCACCTGTGCCGGTTCTCGGTACGAGCATTTTTTCCACTCTTTAGCGCTTTTTCACGGGCTCCAGAACTCGATCAAACAACCAAAAGGCTGCTATTTGTCCCTTGATCTTCCTCTCATTATTACAATTCTCAGAAGACCTGTTGAACTTAACCCAGACGACAGTCTGAGTTGACCTATCCCGAAGCGTCAGCGCTAAAGCTATTGTTGCCAAAGAAAAAAATGGTAAAGGAATATTAACCTTTTTCCCTTTCCCTTACATCCAGTTAGGACATAAGTTAGGCTCGACTAACTCTTAGCTGATTTACATTGCTAAGAAACCCTAGCCCTTGCGGTGGCAGAGATTCCCACTCTGCTCAGATCCTACTACCACCAGGATTCGCATTACCATACGGTCCACACTCCCTTCCAGGAATGCTTCTGTCCATATGGTACGCCTGTCTACCTTTCCGCACTCGCGGAACTAGAGTATCGGTGGCCGACTTAGCCCCGATCATTTTAGACGCATATGATCTAGACGAGTAAGCTGTTACGCACTTTTTAAAGGATAGCTGCTTCTAAGCCAACCTCCTCGCTGTTTTAGACCATACACAACCTTCACCCTTTAGCACTTAGTCGGCACTTAAGGACCTTAACTCTAGTCTGGGTTGTTCCCCTCTCGGACATGAACCTTACGCCCACGCCCCGTCTCCCGGGATCTTAGCAACTAAGATATTCTGAGTTGGACAGCAAGCCGACCAGTTTCCCGGCCTTAACTCGCGATCCGTAGCTTTACCATCTTAGTAAACTCCCCCGAGGCTTGACTACAGCCAACTTCGACAGGAACCAGCTATCACCGGACTCGATTGGCTTTTCACCCCTAGCCCCAAGTTACGAGAACACTTGTCCGTAGAAACTCTTCAGGCCTCCACGAGGTTTTACCCCCGCTTCACCTTACTCAGGGTTAGTTCGTCCGGTTTCGGGTCATAAGCACGTGACTCAAGGCACTTTCATACCTCTCCCCTCGTAAACTGCGGGATATTGGTTTCCCTAAGGCTTCTCCCCGTAAGGGATTAACCTCGCCACGTACTTAAACTCCCTGGCCCGTTATTCGAAACGGATGATACAACACTTTCATGCAGTATCTAACTATCTCTGTTAGGTTTCAGGGTCTTTTGACTCCCTGTCAAGGGTACTTTTCAACTTTCCATCACTGTACTGTCTACGCTATCGGACTTAAAATGTGTTTAGGGTTGGAAGTTAATAACTCCCACATTCGGACCAAGTATTAAGTTGGCCTTACTCTGGATATGCCTAGATCATTCTCGGTTACCTCTACGGGGCTATCACCCTTTATCGCGCCCCTTTCCAGGGGACTTCGAGTCGCCGAAAGACAATCATATCGGCATCCAAACACCACATCTCCCTTACATTTCTGCAAGGGATTCAGTTTGCCCTATACCGCTTTCAGTCGCCCTTACTCACGGCATCTCATTGATTTCTTTTCCTGCAGGTACTTAGATGTTTCAGTTCCCTGCGTTCCCAATCCTGACGGATCAAATCCTTTCGGATAATTTGGAAGTCCAATTCAGAAATCCCCGGTTCAAAGCCTACGTGCGGCTACCCGGGGCTTAATGCAGCTTGTCACATCCTTCGTCAGCATTTTAAGCCTAGTCATCCACCTAACAGATGGATCTGAACACACACGGACTCAATGATAGTGAATTAATGAACATAAGTTATTACTGTACTATCTCAACCGTATCGTACATTGCGTGTTTTAACCACGCAGTGCGGCAATAATATGGACCCGTTGGGATTTTCTCGCTCTTTAAAGGAGCAGTTCGAACCCAAAGCCTCTGCCTTGCAAAGGCAACGCTCTACCATTGAGCTACGGGCCCATGATTAACTTCATCGAGATCATTGATCTCAGTGATACCAAAAACAGATTATTTCTAATCTAATGGTTTTTTGATTATGATGAATGATATTGGTAAGAATCTATATTTCAATTTGTGTACTTGTTCACACGTTTCATGTGGGCTTTAAGATGAAGGTTTAAGGTTTTAACGCCTTAAACCCTACACCATAAAACTCTTTAAAAGGAGGTGATCCAGCCGTAGGTTCCCCTACGGCTACCTTGTGACGACTTAACCCGCCTCACTGAGCCTAGATTCGTCCTAATCAATAAACTAAAACTCATCTAGACCCTGCTCGGATGGTTTGACGGGCGGTGTGTGCAAGGAGCAGGGACATATTCACCGTACTCTGTTGAAGTACGATTACTAGGGATTCCGGCGTCACGAGGGCGAGTTACAGCCCTCGATCTGAACTGGGGCAGGCTTTCTGGGATTAGCTTCTCCTCTCGGAGTTGCATCCTATTGTGCCTACCATTGTTGCGCGCGTGTAGCCTAGAAGATTCGGGGCATACAGACCTATCGTTGCCTGCACCTTCCTCCTTGTTTCCAAGGCAGTTTCTACAATGTGCTCGATCCTAAATTAGTCGCTAGCAATTGTAAATACAGGTCTCGCTCGTTGCCTGACTTAACAGGACACCTCACGGCACGAGCTGACGACGGCCATGCACCACCTCTCAGCTGATCAGGTAAAACCTTCAATCTGACCTTCATTCTGCTGTCGCTTCTAGTGAGATTTTCTGTGTTGAATTAGATTAAACCGCACGCCGCACCCCTTGTAGTGCTCCCCCGCCAATTCCTTTAAGTTTCAACCTTGCGGCCGTACTCCCCAGGTGGCAAGCTTAACGGCTTCCCTACGATACTGCACAACCCTGGAGGTTATGCAACACCTAGCTTGCAGCGTTTACTGCTAGGACTACTCGGGTATCTAATCCGGATCGCTCCCCTAGCCTTCGTCCCTCACTGTCAGACCCGTTCTAGCTGGGCGCCTTCGCCACAGGTAGTCCTCCTGGGATTATCGCATTTTACCGCTACCCCAGAAATACCCCCAGCCCCTCCCGGTCTCGAGATTCCCAGTCTTCTCCGCAATTCGTAAGGTTAAGCCTTACGCTTTCACAGAGAACTTAAAAATCCAGCTACGGACACTTTAGACCCAATAATAGCGGATGCCACTTGTGACGCTGGTGTTACCGCGGCGGCTGGCACCAGTCTTACCCATCACTTATTCTCCGAGATTTTTGCTCTCAGAAAAAGCCAATACTTAGTATTGGCACTTGGAGTTCCCTTATCGCACTTTCGTGCAGTGTAAAGGTTCCGCGCCTGCTGCACCCCGTAGGGCTAGGACCCGTGTCTCAGTGTCCTTCTCGGGGCTACCTCTCTCAAGGCCCCTACCGATCGCGGGCTTGGTGGGCCATTACCCCGCCAACTACCTAATCGGCCGCCGACCCATCCTATGACGCCTCCTTTAGGGGATAAATCTTTCCAGACATTATCCCTTATCCAGTATTACCCTCAGTTTCCCGAAGCTATTCCGGATCATAGGGTAGGTTATCGACGTGTTACTGAGCATGACGCCGGTGGTCTCAAGGACCCCCTGAACTTGCATGGCTTAGTCGAACCCCAATAGCAGCATCCTCCCGCAGGATCAACGGGTATTGATGTTTTTTGCTACAAGGTTATTGTGTAATTTCTATATACTATGATTCGCTATTTTGGAATTTTCTTTGGAGCACACAAATTGTGTACTATAGATTCTTACCTCATGCTTAATAAGAGTATCAAGCACTCATTCTTGTGAATTTAAAGAAGGTGATAATTGAAAAAAACTTAAGTTTGTTTTTAAAGCTTTCGGCGAGTCACTTCTTGTGTCTCTTCTTCTTTTCTCGAATACGTTTCTTTTTCCATTTCCATCGCATTCGATTCTTCTTCTTCCATCGCCGTGAACTTCTCTTCAAATTTTCTCCATATTTAGGTTATTTCTACGATGAAAATGGTGGCCTTTAAAAAGCTTTTGTATTTTAGTAATTTTTCGGGGACATAAAAGGTATATTAAAATGGCAGATACTTAACCTTTAAGGTATCTAAGAAAACAACATCATTATTTTTTCCATATATTACATTTTAATAAAACTAAGGGGATAATAAACAAATAGTAATTAATAAATATACATATAGTATAATAACTAAATAAAAATGGGTGAAAAAATAATTAATGAGTCCCTTCAGGGCATAAAACATGGAAAGTTTTTAGGTGTTGAGGGAGAATCAAAGATATATGAGATTAAAGGAAATCCAACTCAAGTTTTAGTTTCTTTTGATTCGAAAGTTTATGGCAAAACACCTGAATTAAGACTAGCATATGCTAAACATTTAATGCTCACGCATCAAAAAGTTCCAAAAAGCGTTGGACTTGCAAGAATTTCAAGAGTGGGCATGTTAAATAATAATGTTAATGGTTGTATGGAAAGAATAAAAGGAGACAAAGCCCATGATTTAAATGAACATTATAATGGATTTAGTAAAAGATTAAGTAGCCTTGCCACAATACCTTCTAAACATTATCAAAAACTGATTAAAGATCAATTAATTTTACATGCAAATTACTTAGGAAATAACTCAGAAAAACCTAATACAATTTTATATAATAATCAAGGATTCTTTTTTATTAATTTACTATTAGGAGATCACATTGGATCACATGTACCTTCATTTATTAATTCAAAAGGAATATTTACATATTTTAAAAGGGCGATTTCTCCAGAGAATAGAAAACATATTTTTACAATAGTTAAAAAGCTACAAACAGCAGGCGATAGCATAAATGAGAATTTTGTTACTGAACTCAGAGATTTTTTAGAAGGAAGAACACTAGTTTGATAAATTTCTTTTACTTTCTATATCCTATGAATATTAAAGCAATGCTAGATTTTGCACGGTCAAACATATCTAGTTCTAGAAGGATACCTGAATTTGTTTCTAATTATAAGGATTAAAATACCTTTTGTAGCAAAACCTTTAAAAGAGAAAGCGTGATTCATTATACAATTCAGAGTATGCGGGCGCGTTAGAATTTGCCTTCAGCAAATTCACTGGTCCGTAATCGCTACGCTCTTGCGGGGGTAGCAAAGTGGTCAAATGCGCAGGACTTAAGCAACGAAGAATCAAAGATTCTTGAGATCTTCGTTGAAGACATCCTGTCTCTTAGTGAGTTCGTGGGTTCGATCCCCTCCCCCCGCAGCGAGTTTTTACGAGCAAGGCGGGAGGTCCCGAACGTA
>JAFCCU010000032.1 GCA_017610005.1 Candidatus Woesearchaeota archaeon
GGCCAATAGTACCCAATGCATTTTTCGCATTTTGCCCAGCCATCATTTGTTAAGATCTCACTAAACCTACCTTCAATATGTTTTTTCCTAAACTCATTCATTTCTTTCCCATACCAAAGTTCTTTGAATGAAGATTTATTTAAATTTCCCATCGAATACAAAAAAATATCATCAAAACAACACACAGTCAATTCTCCATCCCATCTTATCGCCGGATTTTTAAATGGGGCTGCGCAAGCGCGCCTCTTTTCTTTTTTTTCCTCAAACCAGTATTCTGCTTTTTTCTCTTTTTCTTTGCTAATTATGTTTAAATTTTCACAGCGCATTGAAAAAAGATTATTCTCTTCAATTATCCTATCATAAAGGGCGTTTGCAACTTCCTGTTTTTTTAAATCATGGACTTCAATTCGCTTAAAGAATATATTATCATCTGAGATAACATTATTTTCTTTGTAAAAAGTTTCCCAATATTCAAAAAATTCTTTTGCTTCAGAGGCATTTTGTTCCATTAAAATGAATTGTATATTTAAATGGGGAAAGGGAGTGTTAAGCTTTTTTCTCAAAAGCAAGAATGATTTTAAATTTTCATTAATTATGTTTAAGTCACCTCCCCGAATTAGTTTATGAGTCTCATTTCTTACAGCATCAATTGAGAAGGTCATCCAAGGAAATTTATCAGAAAATTTTAAAATTAATTCTTGCTTTTTTTTGTCGAGAATTGTACCATTGGTATGCAAATTCATATGGCTGGGTTCATCCTTGACCATTTCATAAGTAAACTCTAAAATTTCATCAAATTTTGGGTGAAGCATTGACTCGCCAAGCCAAAATAATTCTAATGACCAACCTTTTGATAAATCAATTTCTTTTAGAATTTTCTTGTATAGTTCAATATCCATAAAACCCTTTGAAATTCCATGAGGAGACTCCCGATTACAACACATACTGCAACTTAAGTTGCAATGATCTGTTAATTCAATTAATACCCTCTTATGACTTAGTTGCCTATCCCATTCCATTTTTTAATAGATTATTATTCTTTATTTAAAATATTTGTCAAAATTCCTTTCTTATGGGCTTTTCCGAAAATAAGAAGAATTTTTTTTTCAGGAAATTCTTTTTTTAAATTTATAATTTCCCTTGAAAAGTAATTGTCTCTTTTTTTTACAATCTCATTGTACAAAGATTCATTATCCTCTATCTGAAGTTTTTTAAGCCTTTTACCAGTAAACAATCTTAAAATATTTATTAAACAAAGTTTAGTAAACATAAGAATTATTGAAAAAAAAGAAAGTTTATCAAGAAGTTGTTTAATAAACAGGGGATCATCAAGAAGCCGAACAGTAATCCCTTTCCTTCCTGCATAAGTATATGCTAAAAATAATTCTGATTCATTTCTTCTTTTATATTGCTTTAATTTTTCTAAAGAGTAGTCACTTAATTCCAGCCCAACAACATCTGGTTTAAATGTTTGTAATGATTCTAAAACTTTTCTCCTTGATATTCTCTCCCCATGTTTCACCCATATAAATTTTAGGACCATTTTACATTCCTTGGAAAAATTTTATTTGCAATTATTCCCTTAATTGTTTTTAAGTCTGCCATTCTTGTTACTTTTTTATAAATTTTTATAATATCTTGAAGGTTAGTGTAGCAATATCTTATTACTTCTGCATTAATTACTTAGCTTTTCTTTAAATTCCAATGAATTTTTATTACACCCAAGATAATTTGAATAATTCTGTTGATATTTATGATAAAGGAAAATATTTTTTATTCTATTTGGAGATATGTCCCCAAAAACATGATTAATAAATCCATTCTTAATTAAGAATTCTGACAAAAAACTAAGCCTAAGAAAAGAAGTTGGAACAGTAAGCTCCATCAGTGAAAAAGATAGGGGATCAATCAATAAAACAGTGTTATTTAACCTCACAAGTTTAAAGAATTAAATCATTTATTTAAGGTTTTTCTATCCCATAATTAATAATTGCCTTGAAAAAAGCGACAATTTCCAATACGAAAAAAAGGTATTTTCTAAATATTCCTGCCTTATTTTTTATAAGTAAAATCCCCCCTTCATTCTTCACATATTGATGAGTTTTTGATGCTCAGAATTCCACCCGCCATAGTGGTTCAACTGAAAAGTTTTGCTTTTCAGAGTGCCAAAAATCTTTGATTTTTCAGCATTTGAGCACACAGATTCCACATCTACCACTTATCATGAGATGGGTGGAATTCTGTTGTTTAAATACATAAAGTTTTGTTTAGAAACTAAATATTTTAGAAAATTTCTGGTTAATATGGGCAATTAAGCACTCCGAACAATCTCCCTCTCCTGGAGAGTACCTTGTCTTTCTTAATTTTGAATATCCTTTTGAGTACCAAATCTTAATAAATGAAGTTTTATTAATATCCCCCAACAACTGAGAATTCCTGCAACAGTAATAAACTCCACCATTTATATTTATGAAAGATTGCCAAAATCCTGCAAAACAAGGAATTCTCTTTTTTTTATTATAAGAAGCTAATTCTCCAATATTAGATTTGATGTTATTTTCCTCAGAGTATTTAACTCCTTTTTTTATAAATTTAGCCAGCTTATTAAGATTTTGAATTTCTAAAAACGGTTTATGAGATGTGATAGCATGATTAAAAAAAATAGGTACTTTTAGTTCTTTTGCAAAACGCAAAAAGTGTGGAAGATCCTCATAATTTTGCTCAAATAAAGTCACTGAAATTCTTCTTATCTTTTTCTTATATTTTTTTAAGTTTTTAATTGCCTTAAGCTGATCTTCAAATTTTTTATTCTTAAACACCTTAACAAAAGTAGACTTAGTTACAGCAAGCAATGAAACTACAAATGAATCAAATTTCTTGAGATAATACATATCTTCAAATGTTAATAAATTTGTGATTATAGAAAGCTCAAATTTTTTATTTTGAGCATATTCAATTAATTCTGGAAGTTTTTCATATTCTAAAGGATTTTTACTCCCAGCCAATATCACCCTATATGTATTAATTTTATCAAGATCATTAAATAATCTTTTGATTACAGAAAATTTCATATCCGGATCATTTGAAAATTCAAAGCAAGAAAGGCAACCAATATCACACTTATTAGAGATACTTAACAAAACTTCTAATGGACCGGTTAATTGCCGGTTAAAAAATGCACTTAACCCCACTAAAAAAAGTTTTTTATAATACCTAAATTTATTCATCTACGAAGATACCTCTTAATATCCTCCTCAGTTAATTGTGGAGAATCAAGATTCGCACATTTCTGGCAAACGGGGAACTCGCTTAGATCTCCATTGATATGTGCCAACCTAATTTTATGCGCCTTATCCGAATCCCAGATCTCTTCAAGTGTATTCTCTGAAATATTCCCAATTACAAGCTCCTTTTCGGTATCAAGACAACAAACTAAAACATCTCCATTTGCCGCAATAAATTTATACTTAAAAGGTCCGGAACATGGTTTTCTTTTCATCGTATGTACTCATCTGATTTTAAAATTCTCCCTTTTGTTGGTTCTATTAATCCTAAATTAACTGCAAGTTCTTTGTGTCTTTCCTCAGACTCATTCAAATGACTAACATCCCAGGTGTTTTCCCGTTTAAAAAAGATCGTATCCTTTATCATCTCTGGTTCCCAATCATAGTTCACTTGAAAGCTTAATTTATGATCTTTTAATACTTTTGACCAGAAATTAAGGAAATTTTCAGCATCTAAAACATTATTCTTCATAACAATAAACTGGAAGATTAGTTTTGGAGGGATTTGTGCACGCTTTCTTAAAAAGTAAATTATGTTGTTTATTGCTGTTTGTAATTTTCCCCCGGGTCTTACCTTCTTGTAAATTTCTTGAGTTGATGCATCCAATGAAAAATGAAATGCACCTATTTGATATTGATATTCTAAAAATAAATCACTAATTTTCTTATCCATCAAAAGGGCATTTGTATGAAGGATTATGTACCCAAAAATTGTTCTGTTTTTATTTTTTTCAAATAAATATTTGAATATTTCATAAGAATGAGGATGCATTAATGACTCCCCTAAACCAAAAGGTAAGAATTTTTCGTGGTAAGTGTTATTCATTTCAAAATCATCAATAATTTTCTTCCATAAGTCTAATGATAAAAATCCTTTTTTCCCATAGTCTACTCTGCTTTGCGTGCACATAGGGCATTTTAAATTACAATAGCTTGAAAGTTCTACTGCAAGTATTTCATCTTTGTAGCGTATCATCATCCCCTCGGGTAAACAAGTTATGATTCATTATAAAGTTAACGCAAAATCAACAGTATAATTCCCAAATCCACAACCCCTTAAACAAAATGATTCGTAACCTTATACTTTTCTACACACAAACACACTAAATTCTCCAGACTGTTAATAATCCCTATGTTTTGAGAATAAAACATCAAACCCGGCCTTAAAATACCTAAATAATTCATCAAAAGATCTTATGGAAAATATTCTTTTTAATAAATAGCTTGGACGATAATAAAAGCCCTTATAAAACATTCGTGCAAGCTCTTCTTGTTGTTTTTCAGATAAATTTGTCCAAGGAGTGGGTGCTCTTTTCTCGGGAATCTTATAAAGAATATAATCTTTCCAAAAATCATTTCCAAGTTGTTTTACCATATCAAGGTGGAGCTGGGAAAACGGCTTTGGGACTGTTCTTCCAACTTGAATATAATCTAGATTTAATTTTATTGCAAATTTAAGTGTTGCCTTGACCGATTTGGGAGTATCACCGGGATTTCCAACCATAAAATATCCAAGGGTTTTAATTTTATACTTGTGAGTTAATCTAATTGTTTCCTTTATTTTTTTTGGAGTAATCCCCTTTGCAACAGATCCCAAAACATCAGATGCAACAGACTCAATGCCATAATATATTCTTGTGCAACCTGCCCTAGCCATCCATTTTAAAGTCTCTTCATCAACAGTATCTACCCTTGATCTAACAATCCAATCAACTTTTAATTTTCTTCTTAAAATCTCTTTACATATTTTTATTGTTCGAGATTTGTTAAATGTGAATAATGCCTCAAAAAAATCAATTTCTTTTATTTTGTATTTTTTCACACATTCTTCCATTTCATCAACAACCTCATTTATTTCCCTAAATGAAAAAGGAGAGTTACCAAGAGAACAAAAAGTACACTTATAGGGGCAGCCTTTACTTGAAATCATAATTGTTAATGGTCTTTTCTGAGAGACAAATTGAAAATATAAATGATTTGGAAGTAGGTCTCTTGGAAATCTGGGGAGGTTTTCCCAATTTTCTTTTAAAGATTCAGGTGGATTAACTATAATATTATTATTTTTTTTAAACGCAAGCCCTTTTATCTTTGAAGAATCTTGATTCTCTTCAATTGCTTTTAGTAATTCAGGAAAGTTCTTGTCAGCAGGACCTATTATTCCAAAATCAATTTCTTTGTGTGTTAAAATTTCCTTAGGGTATTGCTCAAGCAAGATATTTCCAACAACAGTTTTAACTTCAGGAAATTTATATTTAAAAAATCTTATCCAAGAATGAGTTAATCTAAACATGTAAGACGTTAGCATAAATCCAATGACTTGTGGCTTAAATTTTTTTAATTTTTTATAAGTTTGTTCTTTAGTTAATCCAAGAGCATTTGCATCAATCAAAATAACTTCGTGGCCAGCAGCCCTTGCAATACTTGCTGCGTAGGCAAGACCAACCGGAGGGTACTTCCCAAAATCTCTAGATACTGTAGATATGTCTTCTTCAAACTTCCTATGACTAAATGGTGCAAATACAAAAGCAACCCTCATAAAAATTAAAAAACACCAATCATATTAAAAGATTTCCCAAAAGATTTAATTAATAAAAAAAATACCCATTTTTAAGGATGAGGGTAGGGCTTGTAGCAAAGGGACTTGAGAACTTAGGGTTAGAGTCAATTTCAGCTGTTTGCAAAACTCATGGGCATAAAGTTAAATTGTTCTTTGATCCAGACCTTTTCGGGGATACTGATAATGTCTTTAATTCCCAAAAACTTAACAAAAAATTAAATCTGGATAATCACATTATTAATGAGATTATACGTTCAAAAACTGAAATTTTAGGATTCTCAGTATATTCTCCTAATCTTGCTTGGGTACTAAAAATAGCAAAAGAAGTTAAATTAAGAAGAGATATCCCAATAGTATTTGGAGGAATCCACCCCACATTAGTTCCCACTACAGTTCTTAAAAATCAATATGTAGATTATGTAATTTGTGGGGAAGGAGAATATCCTTTTCTTGAATTGATTAATGCAATTGAAAAAGGTTTGCCAATTAGTAAGATAAAAAATCTTTGCTATAAATCAAATGGCACTGTTATTACAAATTCATTACGCCCACCGATTGATCTTAACAAGCTCCCCTTAATTGACAAGGATTTATTTGGGGGCTGGATTGAACAAAAGGATTATTTACTAACAGCCGGAAGGGGATGCCCATTTTCTTGTAGTTATTGTTGTGAAAGCTACCTTAATAAAATTTACAATTTTAAGTATCATAGGAAAAGAACAGTTGAAAGTGTGATTAAAGAGCTCAAGGTAATGAAAAAGAAGTTCAAGTTCAAACGTGTATATTTTTTTGATCCGATATTTTTTTCAGATAAAACGTGGATTTTAAAATTTCTCAAGCAGTATAGAAAGCATATTAACGTGCCGTTTAAATGTGAAGGGCATGTTAAATTTATTGATAGAGAACTTGCAATCGTATTAAAAAAATCAAAGTGCTATGGGATGGATATAGGTATTCAAAACATAAATCAAGATTTAAGAGAGAAAATAATGGATAGACAAGAAACAAATGAAGATTTAAAAAAAGGACTTACAATATGTGATAAAGTTGGGCTAAGATATGATATTGACCATCTTTTTGGAATCCCTGGAGAAACAGAAAAAGATCATTTTGATTCTGCAATGTTTTATTCAAATCTTAAAAATCTTAACCGGATAAAAGTATTTTATTTAATGTATTTTCCAAAGATTAAGATTCTTGATTCTGCCCTTAAATCAGGCATACTTAACCAAAAAGATGTAGAAAAAATAAATTTAGGTGAAATGAAAAGCTATACTTCGGGAGGTTATGTCAACCAAAACATGGATAATAAGATAATGATTCGATATGAAAAGGTGTTTAGAATGTTACCAAGCTCCCCCTTCAAAAAAATGTTAATAATTAATAACAATCTATTAGATTATGTACCTAGGGCGCTAACTTTCCTGATACAATTTGCTAAATCAATTATAAATAAAGATTATAGATTCAGGTTCTACATAAAACGGTACTTAAAAATCATACCAAAAGTTATAAATATCCTCCACTTGGAGAAAATTAAATGATAAAAAAAAGTCTAAATAACTATAAATATTCTATAATATTACTTTTTGGAACTATTTTGTTTGTATCATTAAAAAGCCCATTAGATTCAATTTATAGCTTAAGACTTAACTTTTTTTGGTTTGTGATTGCGGGCTTAGGGGGATTAATCGCAGCTTTTTCATTCCTGCTTCCTTACACTGGGCTTAGCATGATCCTAAAGAAAAATCCAAAAGGAATTCTTAAGCACATTTTAAAGTATGTTTTCTTTGATTGCATGGGAGAGTCATCCCAGGAATTTATGCTAAAAAAATTAGGATTAACAAAAAAATATGTTAATACTATAAAACTCGCAGATTTATGGGCAATTCTTCTTATTTCTTACATTTTTTATGGGTTTAATAACATCATATTTTTTAGAATTGCAACCCTTTTAGGAACAATTTTTGTACTTCTCGCAACAATAATCTGGGGAATAAAAATCTCAATAAAACAATTTATTGGCCTTACATTTTTTACTGTACTTCGCTACCCATTAGAACTTGCAAAAATATTACCTATGCTTCTTGCAGTAAATTTTTGGCTTCCTTTTCCTTCAATAGTTTTATTCTTAACAACCTCTAGCATACTATACTTTTTTCCATTTTTTAAAAGTGGGGGAGGATTATTTGCATTATATATGGTAATACTTGCTTTATCCCTTGGTCTTCCTGCATATGTTGGACTATTTGTTGCAATAATGTTTAGACTTAATGCCGTCTTGTTTTATATAATCCCTTATATTGTAGTAAAGGGGTGGAAGAATGACTGATGTTGTGTTTATTAGAATTGCCCCTTTTCTTAATGAGAAACTATTTCACCCAAGGCATGGAATTTTTCCATTTAACATTGGTTTTTCAATAGCTCTTCTTGAGAGAAAAAATATTAGTTGCAACCTTCTAGACACTTGGGTAAATGATGTTTCTGAAAAAGGTATTAAAAAGTTTATAACAAAACATTCTCCAAAATTTGTTATAATTGAAAGCACAACTAAGACAATTCCAACAGTTAAAATGCTTCATAAATTTTCTAAATCACAATTTAATAGTTTTAATATTGCAATTGGGCAACTCGCATCTACCTTACCAGAAAAACTTGATGAATCAACAGATGTATGCGTTTATGGTGAATCAGAAAAAGCTGTAGAAAAAATAATTACAAATAAAGATTATAAAAAGACACCAAGAATATTTAACCTGAATAATGGTATTGTAAAAGATCTTGAATCCCTGCCCCCCCTTAATTATGATCATTTCTTTAAATGTAAATATAAACTGCTCTCAACCCACGTCCCAATTTTTAAAAAGAAAAAGTGGGGTTTTTTATTGAGCAGCAGAGGTTGTCCCTATAATTGTATTTACTGTTCACCCACTCTTCGCCAATCTTATGGAAGCAAATTTAGATTTCACTCAAAAGAGTGGGTTGTTAATGAACTAAAGGTGTTGAAGAATAAATACAATGTAAACTCGGTGTATTTTGCTGATGATCTTTTTACATTTGATAGCAAAAGAGTAATTGAACTGTGTAAGCATATGATTAAACATAAATTAAATTTAAAATGGGTTATCCAAACCAGGGTGGATAGTCTTAATAAAGAAATGTTAACCTGGATGAAAAAGGCAGGATGCACTACGCTTTGTATGGGAGTTGAATCTGGAAATGACCGTGTTTTAAAGGTGCTTAATAAGTCAATCACAAAAAATACAATAATAAAAAAACTCCGTCTTGTAAAAAAATTAGGCTTTGTCCTTGATTTATACTTTATGATTGGAAATCCCACTGAAACAGAGAAGGAACTTTGGGAGACATACAGGTTAGCAAAAAGATTTTCACCTGAAATGCTAAGATTTGCTTTTTTTACACCTTATCCTGGAAGTAGATTCTTTGATGAACATCCAAATGTTAGTCTTAATGCCCACCATTATGATAATTTAGCTCACAACTTCTCAAATATCCCCAGTAAAAAACTTAAGTCTCTCCAAACATTATTTTACAGAAAATATTATCTCACTCCAAGTTATTTAATAAAATATATATTTAAAAGGTTCCCTTATGAGCTATCTGATCTTAACTCAGAAGCAAGTCTTGTAAAAGCTGCACTTAACTTCATTTTGAGACATTAATCCTCTTCTTGTAACCTTCAATTAACTCCAATTTGCCTGATTCTTTCATCCAACCATCTCATCAGTTAGTACTGGCCCAAAAAGATTCCCGCAATCTTTGCATAATGGGGCCGCCTTATCAAATTCTCCCTTGATGTGAGCAACCCTCCACCTGTTGATTAAATCAGAGTTCCAAAGTTTATGCAATGGAATTTTATTTACATTCCCTATAACATTTTTCATATTAATATCAAAGCAACACACACTTACATCTCCATTCCTATCAATAATGGGGGTGCGCCAAGGGCCAGGACATGGCCTTCTTACTTCTTTTTCAAATCCTAAAACTGAATTTGTGTTAATGATTCTAGCCTTATCTTCTTTTAATAATCCTAAATCTTTTACAACAGACTTATGTAATGCCTCTGCTTCTGCTTGATTTTCCCAATCATCTAATCTTCTAATATAAATTGTATCATGCATTGTTTTTGGCCAATCCCAACTAATCTCTACATCTTCATGATATTTTTTTAATTCACGCTTCCAAAATTCTAAAAATTCTTTAACTTCATCTTTTGTTTCATCCATCACAATTAACGCAACTGTAACATTTGGGAAAATATTCTTTCCCCTTAACCTTAAAAAATTTAGAATATTTTTTTTTACAACATGTAACAGCTGTTTACCTTTAACCTTAGTAAAAGTATCTTGATTAAATGCATCAATAGAAAAATGTATCCTCCTCATAGTTGACTCACTTTGGTTTTTCAATTGGGCTAGTGCCAATATCCTTTTCGATGTTTGTTCATTAAGTAAAATTCCATTTGTGTTTATTGTGATTGTGTCAAACAACGTGTTGTTTAAATTACTATGAAATGCGTATTCCAACATCTTTAAGAAATCTGGATTAAGTAAGGATTCTCCCACCCAAAATGGAGTTAATGTGGTCGGCCCATTAAATTTAGCAAGTCCTGAAATAAAGCTCTTCCAAGTATTAAGAGTCATAAATCCTTTTGGCATTCCATGAGGTTCATTAGTATTTGCCTGAGTACACATTTTGCAT
>JAFCCU010000055.1 GCA_017610005.1 Candidatus Woesearchaeota archaeon
GATGATGCAATAAAAAGCATACTTTTTAGAGGATTTACAGCTGCAACTGAACTTGAACTTGTTGCATTTATTGAAAGTAGAATGAGAGAATTTGGAGGCGCGCCTGCATTTGAAACAATTGTTGCAGCGGGTAAAAACTCAAGTAAACCTCACCACTCTCCCGGAACTTCAAAACTAAAAGGTTTTTGTGTAATTGATTTTGGAATAAAACTAAATAATTACAATTCAGACTCAACTAGAACAATATATTTTGGAAAACCAACAAAGCCAGAAATTGATTTGTACCATCTAGTCCTTGAAACACAAGAAGCTATAATTGCAGCAATAAAACCTGGAGTAAAAGTAAGTGATCTTGACACAATTGGAAGAAAAATGTTTGGTAAACACAAAGTTATACACGCTTTTGGCCATGGCATAGGAATAAGCGTCCACGAACCCCCAAGAATAACTGAAGTCAGAAGTCAGAAGTCAGAAGTCTGCAGTGACTCCAGACTCCAGACTGGAATGGTTTTGTGTATTGAGCCGGGAGTTTATCTTGAAGGAAAACATGGAATAAGAATTGAAGACATGGTGCTTGTAACAAAGACTGGATGCAAGGTTTTAACAAAAGCAAAGAGAGAACTAACTTGTTTTAAATCCTCTTAAATTCCTTATTTCTGGGGGAATACTCTCTTATTGTTAAATCAGATGACTCGTCCCCATGAAATAAACTATAACATGTCGTGTCAACGCCCAACCTTTGCCAACAATGAA
This sequence comes from Candidatus Woesearchaeota archaeon, assembly GCA_017610005.1. Lineage (GTDB taxonomy): Archaea > Nanobdellota > Nanobdellia > Woesearchaeales > B29-G15 > B29-G15. Next base: position 754 of record JAFCCU010000055.1, read on the forward strand.
AGTAAGCAATATCAAATTCACGAGCAACGGTTTCTTTTGCCAATCCAACATCAGTAACTTCAGTTATCTGCAATAAACTAGGCATCCCCTTAACTCTATCTTCTGCTGAAAATGCTAAAGCAATTTGAAATTCCTCTCCGTTTGGACCAACAAATGAAACATTCCTGCCTTGTACATGTGCCTGACTTGCAACAATTCCAGAAATACCGTATTCTACTCTTGAGATTAATGAGCCAATATAACCAGTTAAGGGGTTTGAGTGAACTTTTGCAAACTTAGTAAAGATCTGAGATTCATGGCAATGGAATTTGTCTTCCGTTGAATCATATTTAAATATCCTTCTCCCCTTTTTACCACTAACAAGGTGAAGTGATCTGGTGGCCTTGATTCCAAACTCTTCTCTTAACTCTAAAGCAGTTCCCCTCGCTTGAGCTTTTGATCCCCAATTAGCTTTGGGATGATTCTCCTCAGTGCATTTTACCTCAATAAGATAAACTTGATCATCATTAGTTACAACAACAAGATCTGGAACTTTTCTTCCAATTTGAACTTCATACCCCACAATTCGAACACCTTTAATTTTAAATGGGCTTAAATCTCTCGCAGTTTCTCTTACTAATCTAGAATGAGCTGAACCATCTTGGGGGATTTTGCTATCTTCTATTCTCTCAACTAAGTCTCCCACCCACATAAAAAAAATGAATTTGTTTGCGTTTATAAACCTACCATTTCTTTATTGTCACAGGTTCTGTGTAGCACCTTCCCATAGCAATATCATGTGACTTATGAGTGACAGGATCATGTTTATAAAATACTAACACTCCTTCACCAGATCTTATCTCTCCATGTATATCTCTTATTAACATTAAACCGCCACAGTGTGTTTCAATTCCCCATTTTGAAGTATAATACCAATAATCAGTTCCAAGTTGTCTATTAAGCACATTTCTTGACCTGCTGTAGGTTGAAGGAGTTACAATTTTCACTTGGAAAACAAGCAACTTCTGAATACCTGTCTCAGTATGCTCAATCATTGCAACAAGGTCTGACGCACCATATTTGCGCTCATCAAAATTTGACCATAAATCTATTTCTGCCTTAAGGATAGTTAAACGATAAGAATTTTTAAGAAGCGCTTTTCTTTTTCTGTAAAGTTCCCTTGCTAGAATAACAACGGCAACCATATGTTGCCTTTGCTCAGGTTTTACTGATCTTAATCTTCGCCTTCTTTGAGAATTATTTGCAATGCACCTATCAATCTGCTGCATAAAAAGGATAATCAAACCTAATTTATAATTATATGGTATCTAAAACAATGCCCACAGGGCAATGATCTGAGCCCATAGTCTCACCCATAATAAACGCTTCTTTTACATTTACCCTCATATTATTACTAACCCAAAAATAATCTAATCTCCAGCCAACATTTCTATCTCTTGCCCTTGTTATTTGATCCCAGTAAGTGTAATTATGGGGTTCCTTGTTAAACATTCTAAAAGTATCTGAAAATCCACTTGCAACAAGCTTATCTGCCCATGCCCTTTCTTCTTTTGTAAATGCTGGCCCTCCATCATTTGCTTTTGGCCTTGCAATATCAATCTCCTTATGGGCCACATTTAAGTCGCCTGTAAGAATAACTTTTCTTCCGGCATTTGTTAATTCTAACATTCTTGCTAAAACAAGTTCATTAAATTCAAGCTTATAATCAAGCCTTTTTAATCCTCGCTGTGCATTTGGAAAATAGCAATTGAATAAAACAAACTCACCAAAATCCAATTCTTGCAATCTGCCTTCGGAATCAAACTCCTTAACTCCAAGTTTTTTAGAAGCAACAACTGGCACTTTTGTATAAATTGCAACCCCGTTTATATTCAAACATGCTTTTCATTGCTTCAGGGAGCTGCTCAATTTTAGCTTTTATTTCCTGTAAACAAATGATATCTGGTTTTTCTTTATTTAAAAAATCAAGAAATCCTTTTCTATGAGATGCCCTAAGCCCTGCTACGTTCCAAGATAGGAGTTTCATATAAATTCTCAGGCCCATTTGGTATATTAAGGTATCGTAAAATTGTTCTATTATGAACATCCAAAACAAGGGATCTACACCTAAATCCTCCGCCTGGCCCTTCCCTTGCATCATTTTCACTGACCGGAGTTACAATCACATATGCCTTGCCTAAATACTTTTCTAGGAATTCTTGAGTCTCGGGACATTGATCAGGGATTACTACTCGCCCATCGGGGAGAGTCATAAAATTAACTGCTAACCGATCAATATCAAGAGATTCTTCTGGGATGATATGCATCAAACCATTGTTTTCTTCTACAAAATATTCATA
>JAFCCU010000004.1 GCA_017610005.1 Candidatus Woesearchaeota archaeon
CCAAAGCTCACTAGCGCTTTTGGTCAGCTTCAAAATTTAGTTAAGAATCAGTTATTGATAAAATGCACCCCTGGTCACCGCTTCGCTATAGACCAGGAGAAAGCTCAGCTTCTATTAAAAATAGATGGCCCACACAAAATGTCTAGAATTTTGCCTGATTTATTCCATCGCCTTAGTAGAACATGATACTCCTTCTCCAAATAGCTTGAGTTCTCTTGTCTTCAGTTAGCCCACAATTCAGCCAATCTATTTGCGGTTTTAATAGTGTCCATTCTTTATGAAGATTTTAATAATCAAACAACCTGTCCAATGGGAATCTCCTTTGGAGCACAAACCAGGTATAAACAAGGTTTGATAAAGCCTTTACAGGGTGATTGATAAACCTCTTCAACTTAATTGTTGTAGCAATTTGCACCTCTGCCTGGTAATGCCTCAAAACCCCTTGCAACTTCACACTCCTCCACCCTTGCTGGCCATGGCTATAGCGCTGGGAAAGCAAACCATTATTCCCATGTATTGAAATACCATACTTTCCAGGGGTTTTGCTCATATAACTTCCCACTCTCAAATCAAATATTTCGGTGAAAGCATCATCAATGTGGTTCTTGTTCCTCATCAAAAATTTTAAGGTCTCTTTGAAATCCTCCCTTGTTTCTGTTGGGAAGTTCACAATAAAAAAGCAATGGTTGAAAATCCCTGCCTTCTTTATATTTATTAGGGATTGTTCAGCATCCTCCACCAAATGGGGTTTGTTCATTGATTTTAACACCTTTTGGCTTCCGCTCTCACACCCAATTAAGAGGTATTTGCATCCTGATTTTTTCATATTTTGGGTTGTAGCAGAATCCAAGCCACCCGCATTTGCAAAAGCCCCCCACTGGATTTTGGCTCTTTTCAATTCCTCTATGAAAGACTTGAAAACAAGTATATTATTGTTGATAGCGCAGTCTGAGAGAAAAAACAGATCTGTTTTATGTTTTTTTTTAAGTTGAATAATTTGCTCCACCTTGAGCTTCACAAAATCTGCAATCATGAGTTTATTAATTTTAAGGAGGGGGGTGTGCTCAACGCAAAAAGCGCAATTCTTATTGCACCCTTCAAGCAATATAAATGGGAGCACCAGCTTTGGCGTTCCATTGATTTTTGTTTTATACAAATCAATTTGAAGCCCAGAGAAATCCGGAGAAGGGACCAAGCAATCATATTCCAATCCAAGATATCTTAAAAAAGACTGTAAATCTGAAAAAACTGAATCAATAAAATCGAATTTCTTCGCAAGGAGATTTCCATCAATGATGGTGAATAATTTGCCTCCAAAGAAGATGGTTTTTCCTTTCCTTTTTAGGTACCATGCTAAGGCTAAAGAAGGATAGAGTTGAGATTCTGTCATCACAGAAAAACCAATGGAATCTTGCGGAATGGGTGAAGGGCCAAGGATGGATAGAGCATATCTCTCAAGTTCAGGCCCATTTTGGTTTTCAATGCATCCCTTTATATACTTAGAACTCCATTTCCTATAAAGCCCCTTTGATAAATTCTTTGTCTTTATCCAAAGGTCATCCATTTCCGCTTCTTTAAGCTGGGACTTAATCAAAGCAAGCCCCAAAGGAGGTGTGGACATTGCATCATTTCCTGTACAAGGGGGGAATATCAATCTTATTGATACATCATTTTTTCTTTTCAATTTGAATCATCCACCCATTTGCGAATTTTTTTAAGAAGATTGAATTAAACCACTTGAAGCATTTTTCAATTTGCAAGCAATAGTTAAAAGAAGAATAGAAAGGATGTAACCCAAACCTAGGCAGTATTTCCATTTTAGCTACCAGAGGTAATACTCCAAATGATTTGATCTCTTTTTTTGAGTAAAACCTGTGGAAAATCATCTGATTATGAAACCTTAATTTGAATTTATTTATTATGTAATATAGAATATGCTCTGGGTGATACTTATTCTGGAAGCTTGAAATCTGAATTATCCCCCCTGGTTTTACCACGCGCAATAATTCGTTTAAACACTTTGAATTAAAGTTAATGTGAAGTATTACTCCGCTTGAGAAAACCCCATCAAAAGCGTCATTCACAAAAGGCAATGGTTTGGTCACATCTGCCAAACAAATATTAATATTGCATGCCCTTGCCTTGAGCTTCCTCAAAGCCACTTTTGAGATATCAATTCCTACAGTAAATACCCCTTTTTGAGAGAAGGGCACTGCATAGGCTCCGTTTGAACCGCACCCAAATTCCAGTATTCTTAAGGGAAGCTTTTGTCTTTTCAAATTAGTTAATCCAATTCGCGCTTCTCCTTGTTGCCAACTAGAATCCAGCCATTCTCTTTCAGACATTCGTAGCCCTTGCTTGCCAATTGTGGTATCCCTTTCATCCCTTAAATAGAAATCATTCCATTTCTTTGTTTCTGGGAACCTTCTCATGATTCACAATTTGATACAATTCTTTTTAAGTTTTTGCTTTCTCCCTTAGTGGTTAATCAACCCCTCCAATGCAGGCGTTTATGTATTTGAATAAGCTCTCTTCACACCTGTTGGCATATCCAGGCCCTTAACCTATTCCCTCTGAACGCCAGATCTCTGCAAAGGAATTAGAAAAGATTTTACCAACTGGCGTGTTGCCCCTATAGCAGAGCGTGACATCCCATTCATAATAGATGAATGCAAATAGGCCACATAACACCTTCTCAATTGTGTGAGATATAGAATCTCTTTTAAATTGGTCCTTACCTTTTTTTAGCCAATCATATTGCTTCTTCTACATTTTTAAGACTCTTCTTTGACTTAATTTAAAGCGCAGAGTTATGAGTATGGATTGCGATATTGAAATCCCCTGGTTTTCCAAACATAGCCCCAAACTCAATAAATTTCTTCATTTCTCATAATTCTGTTCAAACAAAGTTACATTGAACTTGATTATTTTCACCTTTTTCATTACCTTCAATGACTCACGATACTTTGCAAACTCAACCCAAGATAAACAACTGGAAAATTTGATTGCTTATTGGAGGGTTTAAATAACTTGTTTTCAGATCATGAATCACGGATGCGCAATAGGGTACTGGAACTATCAATCTCCAATACATCCACTGACTTCCCTTGTGTTTGGAATAGTTTAGAAAACTCTTTTTGCATATTGGGCTTAGAGGAAACCCTAAATATCAGCCAAACCTCTTCATTCATATCAATGAACTCCCTGATTTGTGTTTGGTCCCAAAAATAGGAGTGGAGGGTCTGGGATTCATAAACCTCTTGATAATAGTGATATAAGTAAATATTATAGTACGAAGGATAAAATAAGATTATGGCCCCTGGGTCCTGTGCAAGGATTCTTTCCACTGCACCAGTGTAGGGTTTGGATTCTTGGTAAATCCTTCCAACCCCTATCAGCCCCACTCCAACAAATATTATGAGCAAAAACCAGCCCACACGCTTTAACCTACACAATAAGTTTGACAATACTCCAAGCATAAAAGGGATAAGCACAATGAAATAATCTTGATTGGCCAAGGAGAATCCAAAAGGGAGTTGCTGGAAAATGAAACACCCCAAAAAGAACATGGCCACAGGTATCACCAAAACAATCAAGGCAGTCCAATTCAACAATGCTACTCCAAGGGCAAACAAGATGGGGGCACCCATGCTGAAGGATTTAAAGGAGAAAAACCCCTCCCCTATACTGAGAAGATTCACAAGGGTTAGCCTTGGGAGCCAGTTCAAGGCCAGTTTTACAATATAAAATCCCTTAAGTTTAGGGATTATCACCCCAATTATCCAAGGCACAAACCCCACTCCAAGCCAAAACATGTGCTTCACAAATCTCCAAACCTGCCTCCAATTCAAGACAAGCAAGATCCCCCCCTGCGATAAAAGCAGTAGCACTCCAATATAATGGGAGCTAACCATTGCAAAGGTTGCAACCAGATAGAGTATGCTTAATCCTTTGCGATTCTTCAAGAAAACATTCACAAAATATGTGAAAGAGAACAGTGCTGAAAAGATGAACAAGGAATACATGCGGGCACTACGTGATATCACAATCAATCCAGGATTAAAAGCAAAGAGAATTGCCCCTATGAAAACTGTCTTCTTGTTATTGAAAATTGTTTGCAAAAAAACTGAGAACATCAATATGCTTACCACTCCAATTATTGCTGACAATAGCCTTGCCCCCACTTCCCTTGAACCAAAATACTGAATCCAAACGGAAGAAAGTATATATGAAAAAGGCAAGGCAGGCATATCCACATATGATACTCCAAAAGGGAGCTCAGCTTTAGACATTGCCAAGTGGGCAAAATCTTCAGGTGACGCGAGAGTGAGAAAGTTGATTTCATTTAGCTGTAATTCGCAGGCATCGAGATTGAAGACGCGCAGGAAAGTGGCTGTGGATAAGAGGATTAAGATTGCCAAAAGGATCCCTATTCTTTTCTGTTTGCCCATCATATAACATCACAAACTTTTGGATTCCAATGAATCTTGCTAGTAAATAAATATTGTGATTCAAACTTTAAATAAATTTCTATCTGTGGGTAATTGATCCCCCCTAGGTTTCTGGACCAATTCCTAAATCAAATCCCGGCTGCCGTATATTTTAAATAAAACTAAAAGTTTCTGTGTAAAGATGAAAATAGCAATTGCTCAAATTACAACTAATCCTGGATGCATAAAAGAAGTTACTAAAAAATCATTTGGAACCTGTAGAAGGATTCCTATAAGTCATAAATTTGGAGGGTGAAAAATGAAAATATTTACAATTCTTATCTTAATAACAGTACTACTAACAGCATGTAATCCCCAAACAATATTGCAAGAATGTGAACAGGACTCTGATTGTATCCCTCTGCCCACAGAATGCCATACATCAACTTGTATTAGTAAAGAAGGTGTAGTTGTAAAACCAATGGCATGTACGGAGATATACATGCTAGAGGCCGCATACTCTCCAGAGGATTGCATCTGTATAAAAAATGTTTGCACTAATAAAAATTTAGGTAGAACAACCTTAGAAAATCCCGTAGAGATAATTATAGAAAGTCCAGAAGAAAAAATAATAATCGGCGGAGATACTGACGACCATGGATGTTTAATTGGGGCGGGCTACTCTTGGTGCGAAACTAAAGAAAAATGCCTAAGGATATGGGAAGAAGAATGTCCGGGATTAACTCTTAATCCAAGCGAATGTGAAAATAGTGGAGGAAGGCCAGTTAATTCAATGGAGGGTTGTTTGGTTAATGAAAAAAGTATTGGAGATGTTGTTGGATTTATTTCCCCAAATATTTGTTGTGTAGAAAATGAATGTTTAGAAGGAGAGTGTGAAACTAAGGAGGATACAAGAGAAGAAGAATATGAAATTTGTAAAGATCAATGTGGAGATGGCAAATGTGATAGATTTGTGTGTATGGGAGAAGGATGCCCTTGCAGAGAAGATCACGCAAGTTGCCCTATGGATTGCTAAGAATTAAGTTGGCTCACAAGTCGGTTAAGCATTTGGTAATATCCAGTAAACTTTTCTGGTTTTATCCTAAAGTTTTGCCTGTAAATTAATATCTTTCCTTTCAAGATTTCAACCGAATATTTCTTTTCTTCGTTAGCCAATTGGTGTCTAAATTCAGTAGATACTGTTTTTTTAATTTTTTCCGGATTATCTCCATAGACTATATATATCTTTGAAAACAAACCTTCTTCAAATTCAACTTCCTTGCCGCCAAAGAATTTAGCTGCTGCATGGAAAAACCACCTAGGTTGAATTGTAATTTTTGGAAGGTCCTTTTCAATTGTTGCAAGCGCCATGGTTTGTCTATGTATGCTTGAATTTTTTCCTGAAGCGGTTTTATATCTAAATTCAAATATTTGCCATTTAATGCCCCTTTGCCTCCCTTCAATAACACTGTATAATTTACAAGAGATCCCTTTTCTAAAAAATTTAAAATCTATTTGAAGCTTTTTTAAAAATCCTTCAGGCCCCTCCTCTGAATACATGAGCCCCATGCTAGCTGCAACGCTTGCTAGCGCCTCTTTTCTCTTTTTATCAAGTATTTTTGTAACTATGAAAATTCCAAGGATAAAAATGATAATGGGGGCAATGATCATTACATGATGAAGTTCTACCATAAAGTCTTAACAAAATTTAGAGAATAAATAATTTTCGTTAATTCTTGATTACTGCTTTTGCCCAATCTCCTTTTAAAATTATGTACAAAATGTATAGGGGAGTTATTATACTTGCAATAATTATTAAAAAATAAAAATTTCTGACATCACTTAAAATTAATTTTGATAAACCATATCCAAATCCTAAAACAATTCCCCAACGCAATATCTCTGCTACAATAACTGGTTTTAAGTGGCCTGAACCTTGAAGAATTGCAACCCCTACAAAATAAATCCCCATTAAAGGATAAGTAAATGCAATCATAGTAAAATACATCACTCCAAATTTAATTACAGCCAAATCAGGCACAAAAATTGTAATGAAAAATTTTGGGAAAATAAAAAGTATTAATCCAATGAAAAAAACTGAAATAGTCCCGATAAGAATTGAAACTTTAGCAATTTTTTGGGCTCTTGCAATTTTGCCTGCTCCCAAATTTTGGCCGATCATTGTTATTGCTGCAGTCCCAATTGAAATCAAAGGTAAAAAGATGAATCCTTCGACTTTAAATATAATCCCCCATGCGGCCACAGCCATTGCCCCATAACCAGAAACAATACCCATAATAAAAGTCATACCTAATGACCTTATACCTGAGGCAATACTTGCAGGAAGTCCTACTGCTACAATTTTAGAAAATATATGATAATCAAATTTAAAGAACCTCAAATTCAATCTCAATTTTGATTTCTTACTAAGTAAGAAATAACAAATATACACAACTTGAAACGTTCTTGCCAATACTGTTGCAATTGCCGCCCCAGTAATCCCCATTGCAGGAAATGGACCAATCCCAAAAATTAACAATGGGTCAAGAATAATATTAATTACTGCAGAAATCCCCATTGAAATCATGGGAGTTTTCATGTCACCAGCGCCCCTCAAAATGGCTCCACTGATAAACCCAATAAACACAACACCAAAAGCACCAAAAACCCAAGAAGAATACTTTGAGGTTATTGCTAAAAGATTTGGGGTTGCACCCATCGCAATAAAAATTGATTTTTGAAAAATTAAAATTGGAACTGTAAAAACAATTGATAAAATGATTGATAAAAGAAGTGAATGTTCAGCAATATTGGCTGCTTTTTTCTTATTTCTTGCCCCAACATGCTGAGCAACTAGTGCTGTTGCTCCGATGCCAAGTCCTTGAGCAATTGCAAAAATAATAAACAAAATAGGGGTAACATAAGCTAACGCTGCAACATATTCTGCCCCTAACCTTGCAACAAAGATTGTGTCAACAAAATGATAAGACATATGAATTACAAATGCAATAAAAACAGGCAAACTTAATTTTATTAATGCCTTGTAGATATTTCCATCTACTATGTAATTATTATCCATTTATAAGTGGGACTTGGAACCCCTTTTAAAGCTTTCTCACCAAAAGCATTAAAAGGCATAAACTTATTGCAAACACGTAATGGATGTTATTAAAAAAGCCACTGAGATTGCTAAAAAAGACCTAAGAAAAAACTATATTAAAGAGGGAATTTTAGCAAGTCAAGGCACATGGCAGCAAATATGGGCTAGAGATTCCTGCTTTGCAAGCTTAGGTGCATTAAAACTTAAAGACACTCAAGTTGTTAGAAATAATTTAACAACTCTACTAAATCTACAAAAGAAAAATGGATTAATCCCGTTTAGAGTCGGAGCAGGCAACCCATTAAAGTTATTAATCAAGCAAGGGCTTTTTAAAAAACCAAAAAAAACATCAGTCTTTAAGGGAAAAGCCCAATACAGGTTTGAAAAACCTCCTTGGTTTCCAAACCCTATTGACAGTAATTCTCTTTTAATTATCTCAGCATATCACTACGCTAAAATCTCAAAAGATGAAGTATTTTTAAAAGAAAATTTTGAAAAATTAAAACTGGCCCTGAGCTGGTTAAATAAAAAAACAAAAGATGGAATGCTATGGCAAGGCCATGTAAGTGACTGGGCAGATTGTATCATGCGCCGCGGTCATGTTCTTTACTCAAATGTACTTTATTATGCTGCCTTAATGGCAATGGATAATTACTCTCAAAAAGCACAAGCTCTAAAGAAAAAAATAAATCAAAACTTTTGGACTGGAGAGTTTTTTTATGATGCAATACCTAATAAAACCACAAAACGTTTTTCAACTGATGGAAACTTACTTGCAATAATATTTGGGTTAGCAACGCAGGCGCAAGGTGAAAAGATTATTGAGTATATTGAAAAAAACAATGTATGCAAGGTGCCATGTATATGCAATTATCCCCCATACAAAAACTCATTTGCCGATTGGTCTGTTAATCTTTTTGGATTTGCCGATTACCAAACAAAAACTCCATGGTTGTGGCTAGGTTGCTTATATGTTGCCGCAAAAAAAATACTTAAATTAAACTATGAAAAAGAGTTAATTACTCTCTCAGAACTAATTGTTAAAAATAAAACAGTACATGAAACATTAAATGCAAAAGGTTCCCCTTATAAAAGTGGGGTCTACTCCTCAGAACCAAAATTTGCGTGGGCAGCAGGATTATATTTATTTGCAATCAAATGAAGTCGTTAATTGTAATCGATGTACAAGGATATTTTGTTAATGAAAATACTAAATCCCTCCCCAAAAAAATAAAACAACACCTTGAAAATTCAAATTATGACTATATTATTTTTACCAGATTTATTAATGATAAAAGCACAATTTTTTGGAAGAAACGAAATTGGAGAGGATGTTCTGATGGGAAAGATATAGAAATTGTTCCAGAGTTAACTCCATACGCTAAAAATCTTTTTACAAAACATACTTTTTCAATATTTACAAGTAAAAAATTAGTTGAATTTATTAAAAAGAATAAGATTAATTCATTTGATCTTTGTGGTATTGACCTTAACGCATGTGTACTTCTTGCTGCATTTGAATTGTTTGATAAAGGATATGATGTGAAGGTGCTAACAGAATTAACAGGGAGCCATAATGGTGAAGAGTTAGAACTAGCAGCAAAAAAAATAATTAAAAATAATTTTGAAAAATATTACTAATCAAAAGAGCAATCAAGCTCCATTCCTTCTTTTTCTGAACAGATAATCATATCACGATAGATTCTATAACCATCAATATTTGGATTATCAATCTTTTCCTTACAACAAACTGATTCTGCAACATTTTCAACAAGATCCGAATAATCATCTTTTAACTTTTCAATATCCTTTTGAGCTTTTTCTAATTTGGAATTTAAAATTCCCAATTCTAAATCATAATCTTTGATTAACTTATTTGTTTCAAGTTCTGTTAATTCTAGACTTTTATTAAGATTGGCAACATTCATATTAGATTTTTGCAGCTCACTTTGTTTGGATTCTAATTCCGTTGAGAGAGTATTAACCTCCTGATCTAAAATCTGGATTTCAGTACTAAGCCCAGACACTTCTTTGCCATACTCTTCAATAGAATACTCTCCTTCTGAAATTCTCTGATATGTTGAATAGCCGGTGATCATATTTTTACCATTTGCAACAATAAAAATAAAAAAGATAATAAATACTACCCAGGCACCAATGATAATGTTCTTTTTGTTAAGTTTAATTTTCCGAGCCATTGAACTGCTATGCTTTAAAAATATTTAAAAGTTTCTCTAATCTAGTGTAATAAATATAATGTGTTCTTCTTCAATCGAAACAAATATTTTACCCAAAATGTTTTAAAGTTCCAAATTAAACAAAAGATAGGATGGGGGTCATTGGAAAAGTAATTTCTGGAGGGTTTGGAAAAGTCATTGTTAGACAAAAAGCTTCTGAGGTAATTGAACTCGGAGAGCTATTAGTTTCAGAAACCCCTTCTAAAAAATTAATCCTCCAAGTTTATGATTTACTCTATGGATCTCAACTAAGCCAACAAAATTTAGAACTTGTATCGGGATTGAAATTAGAAGAAAATTCAGACTTAGAACTAATGGATTTTTCAATGCGAAATTATCCACTAGCATTGCTAAAGGGAGTGCTTGAAATTCAAGTAATACCTAAAATGCCAAAAACTTTACCCATATTTTTTTCAGATGTTAGAAGGCTTGAAGAGAAAGATATTCCTTTTTTCTCATCACCAAAAAATCCTGTGTTCTTGGGAAACCTTCGTTCTGGAACAAAAACACTTAATATTGAAGTCTGCCTCCCGGGTGATAAGGCATTGACTCACCATATTCTAATCTCTGCACAAACTGGAAAAGGAAAATCAAATCTTGCAAAAGTATTACTTTACAAGGCAACAAAAGATGCTAATGCAGGTTTTTTAGTCCTTGACCCTCATGATGAATATTTTGGAAGGCACGAAGATGGATTAAAAAACTTAAAAAAAACAATGTATTTTTCCCCTAGCAATCCTCCTCCTGGATCTAGGCAGTTAATTTTATCTCTTAACACAATTAAGCCATCTCATCTTGAAGGGGCGATGTATTTATCTGATCCCCAATGGCAAGCAATTGCAGCTTATAGCAGAGCATACAAAGAAGACTGGGTGGAATCATTAATCCTAGAAAAAGAACTAAAAGTCTTATTTAATGAAGCAACAATAAATGTTGTAAAAAGAAAATTAATGCAACTTTTAGATATAAGGATTATAGAAGGTAAACTCGTTACAAAAGGGATATTTTCAACAAGTGGAGGGAATTCAACAGTAAGAGATATTGTAAATGAAATAGAAAACGCAAAAACAGTAATTATTGATACCTCTTCTTTTTCAAAAAATTTAGAAGTTCTAATTGGATCAATTATTAGCTCTGAAATTTTTAAGAAATATAAAAGGTACAAACAAAGCGGCCAACTAAAAGATAAACCGGCAATAAGTATTGTCATTGAAGAAGCTCCAAGGGTTTTAGGAAAAGATGTGCTTGAAAAAGGAAGCAACATTTTCTCAACAATTGCTCGGGAAGGTAGAAAGTTTAAAATTGGTCTCATTGCAATAACCCAACTTCCAAGTTTAATTCCAAGAGATATCTTAGCTAACATGAATACTAAAATAATCTTAGGAACTGAAATGGCAAATGAAAGGGCTGCATTAATTGCTTCAGCTGCACAAGATTTAACTAGCGATGATAGAACTATTGCCTCGCTTGACACTGGTGAGGCAATTGTAACTAGCTCATTTTTAAAAATGGCTGTTCCGATAAAAATCCCTCTTTTTAAACCAGTTGAAGAGTCAAACCAAAAAATTAATTATCCGGGGTTAAAATGAAATTTGCACATATTGCTGATTGTCACCTTGGGGGCTGGAGAGAACCAAAATTACAACAATTAAATCTCTCTGCATTTATGGCTGCAATAAACAATTGTTTAACTGAAAAAGTTGAATTTTTATTAATCAGTGGAGACCTTTTTAATACCTCTCTCCCCCCAATAGATATTCTAAAAGAGGTAGTTACTGGATTAAAAAAAATAAAAGACAATAAAATTAGAGTTTATGCAATCGCCGGATCTCATGATTATTCTCCTTCTGGAAAAACTATGTTAGATGTATTAGAAAATGCAGGCTTACTTATAAATGTTGCAAAAGCAGTGCCAGTGGAAAATAAACTCCAATTGGAATTTACAAAAGATGAAAAAACAGGGATTTTATTTGCAGGTCTCCCTGGAAGAAAAGGAATGCTTGATAAAAGTTATTATGCTGCATTAGACAGAGAATCCTTAAAAGTGAAGGGAACTAAAATTTTTTTATTCCACACAGCAATTTCTGAGTATAAACCAAAAGAATATGAAAATATGGAATCAATGGCCTCCTCATTTTTGCCAGAGGGATTTGATTATTATGCAGGAGGACATGTTCATGAACCCTTGATTGTAAAACAATCAGGCTGGCTGGTTATGCCTGGCCCATTATTCCCCAATAACTTTGCTGAACTAGAAAAATTAGTTCATGGTTCAATGGTTATTTGCGAAATCTTAGAATCTAAATTCGTGCCTAAATTAATAAAAATCCCATTAGTAGATATATATAAAATTAATATGGACTGTAATGAAAAATCAAGCGAACATGTAACAGGAGAATTATTGGCTGCATTAGACGAAACTGAAGGAAAAATAGTGTTAATCAGATTGCATGGAACTCTCGCATCTGGAAAAGTAACAGATATTGATTTTCCAAGTATTTACAAAAAAGCACAAAACTCATTTTTTATTATGAGAAACACCTCAAAATTACATTCAAAAGATTTTGAAGAGATAAAAGTGAAAATAGGAAGTGTTGATGAAGTTGAAAAAAGAATCATTGAAGAACATGATTCAAAAACTCATCTTTTTGAAAATGAGAAAGATATTGTAAGAAAACTCCTTATGATATTATCAAAAGAAAAAGCAGAAGGAGAAACAAAAAGTGCGTATGAAGACAGAATTCTAGAAGAGTTTACTAATTCAATAACTTTTTAAATCAATTAAGGTTTAAAATGATTTAATGAAATTAATTTTTTTGGGAACTAGTTCAATGGTACCCACAAAAGAAAGAAACCACACTTCCCAAATCTTGCTTTATGATGACGAAGGAATACTAGTTGATTGTGGTGAAGGCACTCAGCGCCAGCTAAGGTTTGCACGGATTAAACCAAGCAAAATAACTAAAATATTAATTACCCACTGGCATGGAGACCATGTATTTGGACTCCCAGGATTAATGCAAACACTTGGTTCAGAAGAATATTCTGGAACCCTAAAAATCTACGGGCCAAAAGGTTCTAAGAAAAATTTTGAAAATATCATGAAGGCATTTTTAATTGAAACAAAAATCGATTTTGAAGTCCATGAAGTTAATGAAGGAATATTTTTTGAATCTCCTGATTTTGCATTAAGTGCAATGCCTATGTATCATGGAGTTCCTTGCGTAGGATATAGATTTCAAGAAAAAGACACAAGAAAAATTAATATGGCAAAAGCCAAAAAATTAGGAATCCCCGAAGGACCACTACTTGGGAAGATCCAAAAAGGAAAAGAAATTATTTTTGAGGGTAAAACAATTAATCCAGAGGAGATTAGTAAGATAAAGAAAGGAAAATCAGTATGTTTTATTTTTGACACAAAACTTACAAAAAATTCAATTGCTCTTGCAGACAACTGCGATTTACTTGTTTGTGAATCGACTTTTGCAACCCAGCATGAAGAAAAAGCAGGCAAATATAAACACTTAACTGCAAAACAAGCTGCATTAATCGCAAACAATGCTAATGCTAAGAAATTGGTTTTAACTCACTTTTCTCAAAGGTATAAAAACACTCAAGAAATTGAGGAAGAAGCAAGTGAATTATTTGATAATGTTATAACTGCACAAGATTTGATGGTTCTAACTCTTTAAATCAAGAATTGCTAATTTTATATCTGAAGCCATCAATGTTTTTCTACCTGCATGGTTCATATAAATTACTGCCCTTTCCGCAATCTTCTCTGTATACTCTTCTAATTTATCCTTAAGAATCTTTTTAGCCCCAATCGAGGCCCTGATATTCTCCAGTTTATGGATTAAAATCCCCATAGAATGTTCAGGTATGCCCCTTTTAACCATTTGAATTATATACCCTACAAATATAAAAAGCTTTTTATTCTCTGAAAAGTTTTTATTAAATATAATGAGTCTAAAATCCAAAGGAATCAATGCTGAACGTGAACTTGTTCATGCATTTTGGGCACTTGGTTGGCCTTGCATTAGGGTGGCAGGATCAGGAAGCTCAAGATACCCTTCTCCAGATGTCTTGGCAGGCAACTCTGACAGGATGGTTGCAATAGAATGCAAGGTAACAAAAGAAAAGAAAAAATATTTTCCAAAAAAAGAAATCGAAGATTTGTTAAAATTTAGTGAGCTTTTTGGTGCAGAACCATGGGTTGCAATAAAATTCCAAGGAGTAGGTTGGTTTTTTTTAAGTCTTGATGATTTAGAAGTTACTCCAAGTTCATTTGTAGCATCTTTAGACCTTGCTAAAAGAAAGGGTCTCTTAACTGAGGAATTAGTTGGGATCTTCAAAGGCAATGTTTAAATTATAGCCCATATTCTTTATATAAATGGTGAAAGTTAAAAAGAAGGTGCTTGAACGAGTTACTGTTTCAAAAATAGGGGCTGATGTTTTGGGGGTTGTAACATTATTAAAACAACAAGGAGAGCTTTCTGAATTTTTTTTAGCAAAAAAATTAAATGATGATATTAACGCAATTCGAAATAAAATTTACAGATTACAACACCTAAGTTTAGTTTCTTACACAAAGAAAAAAGATGAAATAAAAGGATGGTATATTTACTATTGGAGTATAATCCCTGAGGCATTTAATCAGCTTTACAAAACAATGCTTAAAGAAGAAATGAGCAATATTAAAGAAGATATAAAATTCAAAGAAGAAAACAGTAGATATGGATGTATCCAAAAATGTAGAATAATTAGTATGGAAGACGCTTTACAAGCCCAGTTTGCTTGCCCCCATTGCGGGGAGCTCTTAAAATTAATAGATTACACAAAAGATATTGAAAAACTAAAAAAGAAGATGAAACAAGTTAAAAAATCCATGGATTTGTGTCCTTAACTAAATCTAAAAATCCTTCAACAGTTGTTATCCCAAATTCGGAAATAATCCCAGTAATTAATTGTGGCCTTATTTTTTCAAATACTACATTGCTCACTTTAACATTTTTAGGGGGCCTTGCCCAAACTTCCCTGGTAAATCTACTTTCTAAGGATTCATCAAATCCAAATCTTGTTCTTCCATCAAATTTCCAAGAAAGTGTACACACATAAACTGGAATTTCATAACTATTTGCAATTTCTGCAAACATCTCAGATCCAATTTTATTTACAATAAATCCATCTGAGGTTATAGCATCACATCCAATAAGCATAATATCTGCACCTTTAATTGCAAGTCTTGCTGCTGAATCGACATAGTGAGTCACTTTAATCCCTGCTTTTGCTAATTCCTTAGCAGTTATTCTTCCTTGGAAAAATGGCCTCGTTTCAGTATTATGAACTTTAATTTTTTTATTTTTTGCAGTTTTTATTATATCCATCACAGTTGATGAATGGCAATGAGAGAAAATTGTGCTTCCAACATTAATTCTTCTAGAACCATATTTAGCAATCTTCTGTTTACTATCCTTAAAATAATTTTGAATATCTTTTAAAGAAGAATCCTTTAATGAAAAAAATTTTAAAGAATTTCTAAGGCAAGGTTCAGTTGGCCTTGCCTCGCTTAATAATTTAATTGCTACCTTCCTTTCTTTATCAGTTTTACAATTATTAAGAGATGCTACAGCAGAAAGGGCAATTTTTGAGGCACCCTGAATCTTGAGTGCCTTAATTGCTTTTGCAGTGGATTTATAATCCATTTACCTTCTTTTTTTTAATGCTGCTGTAATTTTTTTCTCTTGTTCTTCGATCTTTTTCTCTTCTTTTTCGATTTTAAATTCTTCTTTTAATACAGATCGAGTAATTTTGAGTAAATTCTCATCCATTCTAGCAACACGAGATTCCATGATCACCAAAACTCTCAAGGAATAAACAATCGCCGCCAAGGTACCAATAATTATTGAAAGAATAACCACATCAAGATTTCCAGCATTTACCATTTTTACACCTCTTTATAATTGACTACAAAAGAGGTTTCTGATATAAATAACTTTCCCTTTAAAGATCCGTTTAATCGATCTGTGTATACTTGGAAAACAAGTTTTCCGGTACCACATGGAGTGGTTTCGCTCCGCTCAAGCGCCTTAATTTGGTCCAATCCGAAGGATTGTGACCGCACGTTTGCCCCTCAGTTCTCAAAAATCAAAGATTTTTGGAACCCTAGAAATCCTAAGATTTCTCATGGCTTTTCAAAGCTGAGGATGGAAAGTTTTAAATAGCAGTATACAAAAAGTTATACCATTAGTACTAATTTAGACATTAATTATGGCTAGATTAGCGCTAATAAATGGATAAAATAGGCCTATAAAAGTCTTAATAAGGACTTAAATAGTGATAAATTAGTACTAACATGGTAAAGGTTGTCGTCAATAACGGTCAATATAAGATTACTATTCCTAAAGAGCTTGCTCTCGCAAAAGACTGGGGCCCAGGAACCATAATTCGATTTATTGAGGCACCTAATGGTGATATAATTCTAAGGGAGCTAAAGAAATGATAGTTAGAGGAGGGTTAGAATGGTGAAAGTTGTTGTAAACAACGGCCAATATAAGCTAACCATTCCTAAAGAATTAGCAGAAGCTAAAGGTTGGACCTCTGGAACGGTTATTAGATTTGTTGAAACCTCTGATGGAGACATCATCCTAAGAGAATTAAAAAAGGAGGTGGGCAAATGAAAGCTTCTAAGCTAACAATGCTCGCAATACTCCTATTCTTAACTATTGGATTTGCATCTGCCGCCACATTAAAACCTAGTACTAAGTATATTAACATCCAAACAGAATTTGAAGAACTATCAGTTACTCTTGAAAAAACTTCATATGTTGATCTTATTGCGCATTGTCCTGATTTTGCAAATAGTAGTTGTCCTGCCTGGGAGATTTATAACACAACAATAACTCAGAATAGCTCTCATGTAACTTTTAATGTATGGGAAAGGGGGGCTTTTATTGGTATCTCATTACCAAGAATAAATGTAACAAGAAATTTAACTCAAATTAAAGCAATGCTTGAAAATTTAAGAAACATTACAATCACTTCATTAGATGAAACGTCTCAAGGATTACTCTTAGAATTTACCCTTCCAATTACTGGAATGCAAAAAATTATGCAAGTAAGTGATGCAGTTATCTTAATTGAAGGGTTAAAAAATGAGAGTAATCTAAAGAATGCTCAACGAGTACAGTTGCACAATATTACATATAATTCAGAAATCATTGAGATGAGAACTGATGTTGTAGCATTAGAAGTTGAAAACTTTTCTAATGCACAGATAAAAGTTCCTAAGGAAGGGGTTGTAAACACAATAATGAAATGTTCTGACTGGGACTTTAATTTGAGTAATTGCGTATCTTGGACTCCAACAACAATTTCATTTACTCAAGATGATGATTTTGTATATTTTAATGTAACAAGTTTTAGTGCCTACGGGGGAGTTGAACTAACTGTTTTAACAATACAAAGTTATCCTCAAGTAGGAGATATTTGGACTACAAAAGTTATAACAAAAGGAACTGCAAACCTATCAATTGTTGGTGTAGAAGGAACAATCTTTGGTGAAGACTTAGTATTTGACAGTTTAAGATGCGAAGATACAACAATAGATGTTATAGAAATTGATAATGGAATCATGGTTGAAAATTATACTTGTGATGGAACTACTTACCATAATGTTCAGGTTATTACAAGTGGAAAACACTCGCAACGGATTACCTTTGGAGATATCGTTGGTTTCTCAAGAAACCTTGCAAATGAAATGCCAGAAATTATTACTGTAGAAGGTAAGTTAACCAACAGCACTGATCAAAACCAAAATGGCACCTTTAACATTACATTTAGATTGTATGATGTTGCGACAGACGGAATACCATTATGGATTGAAACTCACGAAGAAGTTCATGTTGAAGACGGAATCTTCTCTCAACGCCTTGGAAATGAAACTGCGTTAACACTGGATTGGAATACTCAATATTACTTAGAATTAATGATGGAAGGCGATCAAAATATGACTCCAAGGATAAATCTTTCAAGTACTCCTTATGCAAATTCAGCAGATAGAGCATTTAACTTAAGTTGTACTGATTGTATTGATGAAACTCAGATTGATACTGCAGATGAATTTGTAATTGAAGGTATCTTGAATATGACTAGTGCAGATATTAGTATGCACAGTAACAGAGTCATTAATTTATCAGATCCTGTCGCGCCACAGGATGCAGCAACAATGGCGTATGTTGACGCGCAATCAATGGGAGGGTCTGAAAGTGCTGGGTGGAGTAATTCATCTGGGTATGTTTATTTGACAACTTATACTGATGAGGTTAATTTGACTTCGCTTTATGTAAACAATTCAAACTCAAGAGTAGGTATTGGCACATATAATCCACAAGCAGAACTTCATGTTGTGGGAAATTTAAATGTGACTAAAAATATTACCAGTAGTAGTTATAGAATTGAAGACGCAACAGATTCAATTGTTATCAGTGCAACTGGAAGTAAACCAATTGTGTTAACAACAGATAGAGGTACTTGGACTTAGGAGGTGAAAGAGATGATATGCAATAAAAAATTTACAGTGGTTTTATTTATCCTATTATCTCTCCTAGCGATAGCCCCATTTGCTTATTCTGCAACAAGTATACGCCTAAATCCTAGTACGGAATACATCGATATCTTTGGCTACTTGAATATGACAAGTTTTCGGGTTGTTAACATGTCTGATCCAATTGATGACCAAGATGCTGCAACAAAAGCTTATGTTGATGCAACATCTGGAGGATCAGAAGGCGCTGGGTGGAGTAATTCATCTGGGTATGTTTATTTGACAACTTATACAGATGAGGTTAATTTGACTTCGCTTTATGTGAATAACACAAATAATAGAGTGGGGATTATGACAAAAAATCCAACCCAAGCACTCCATGTAGTGGGGAGTGCCAACTTCACTGGCTCGCTTGAATTATCAACTGGGGCAAATGTTAACGAGTTTTCAGTGGATGACACTCTTGGAGGGGATAGTGATATTGCTGTGCCAACAGAACAAGCTGTTAAAGCTTATGTTGACGGGAAAATAGCAGGAGGATCAGAAGGCGCTGGGTGGAGTAATTCATCTGGGTATGTTTATTTGACAACTTATACAGATGAGGTTAATTTGACTTCGTTGTATGTAAATAATACAAACGGGAACGTAGGGATCGGGACCAAAAATCCCTTATCAAAATTACAGGTTATTGGAGATACTAACCTAAATAACACCCTCTACATAGATGCTGTTAATGACCGGGTGAGTATTGGTTTATCCACAGTCGCCTACACATTTGCAATAAGTAACGGCACATCAAACATAACCTTTGACCTTGATGCTGCAACACCAACAATTAACACTAGTTCAACAGAAGATTTAATCATCACTGCAGGTACTGGAAACGTGATAATTCAGATAGGGTGACTCAAACAAAGTTTGAGGAATTGAAAATGCCCTAATACTCTCTTAAGGCATTTTAAATAAGTATTTTTTCTTATTTTATAAGTTTTTTTTTGATTAATATTCTCATTTTATAAGAAGAATTAAGTGTTCCATAGGAAATGGGGGGGTGTTTTCTTACAATATACTCAAAAGTTCCCATTTTATGAGAAAATTTATATACTAGTTTTTTGAATATTCATAATAAGAAAAAATAAAATCTTAATTTATAAGAAAAAGTCTTACATAGACAGTGAATAACCCAAATCTAAAAGAGGATGTTGAAACAATTAAACTCCTCTTAGAAAAGCATAATTTAACTGTTGGGGCACTAGATCTAATATTAAATGAAACCTCAATTAACATCCCCTTATCAATTTTCAAAAAAAAAGCTGGTCCTTTAAGTGTGATTTGCCATTATCTAAAAGACTATAAAAATTTAAAATTAGTAGACATTGCCAAACTTCTAAACCGAGATCAAAGAACAATTTGGGCGTCTTATAACAAAAGTAGCATAATTAAGTTAAATATTAATTCAAAAATATTTGTTGATGTAAAAATATTTTCTAATCGCAATAACAGCATAATGGAAAATTTAACATTTTATTTAGTAAATGTTCACAAATTAAGATTAATTGAAATTTCCAAATTAATTAACAGAAGCAATAAAACCATTTGGTGTTTTTATAATAGGGCAAAATATGTTTAAAAAGATATTTGTTTGGATAATTGCAGCTTTAATAATTTTACAAATATCAGTATATGCAATTGAATGTGAAATCATTTTGACACTATATGATCCAGAAGATACCCCTGTGGATACTATTTCTTGTTTTTATGAAAGCACAGATGAAGACAAAGAAATATCGTGTTCAATGCCTTTTGATAAATGTTTTATGACTGGGCTTTATACCCTTAACACAGATGACACCAGTGACCCGCTATGTACTGGAATTGACGAAACAGATGATTTTGCAATATGTGATGTAACCCCCCCCAATATGGTTGGAACTTCACCTGCGCAATTTTCTGTTGCAGTTGAAACAGATGGAGATGGTTCTGTTAATGCCTCTTGGAATGTGTATGAAGATGACATGCTCCTGTATTATGCATTTGAAGATAACGATGCAACAGATTGGACTAATGAGTCAAGAGATGGGATTATCACTGGAATTGATGAATATTTTGATGGGTATAGGGCTACAGGGCAAGCAGCTTACTTTGATGGAACTGATGATTATATCAATATATCTGATGACCTTGGAGATCCAAGCGGAGCAACAATTTCCCTTTGGTTAAATGCTACAAATTGGAATTCTAGAGCATATATTCTAGATGCAAGAAAAGGTGGGAATTGGAATTTTACACTAGATGATAACTCCGGTTCTTGCGCAGGTACTGATGGAAATCTATGTTTTGACGGACGGGCGGAAATTGTAAAAACACAATTGAACTGGACCAATAGCACATGGATTCATGTAGTTGTAACCTGGGACTCCACCTCAACGATTATGTATGTAGATGGAATAAATCTTACAACAGGCACAGGAGAAGACCCAGATTTCGGACCTAGCATAATAATTGGTACAAAATATGACTTAATATCATCAATTGATTGGACTGGATCAATGGATGAAATAATGATTTTTAATAAAACATTAACTAAGTCTGAGGTAATCAATCTATATCTCTCGGGATTAGTTACCCATAGCCTTCATGTGGCCCCAGATGCTATTGGAAGTGAAGGACCTTACGCCTCGGCGATTGGTTATATTGAAAAATTTAAAACTAATAATACTTGGGCAGATAATTTTACTGCGACTGGAGAAACAGCAGATGTGTTGTGGAGTGTTTCAGGTGAAGCTGGTGTTGCAACCGTTTCAACACCAACAGACTACTCTTGCAAACAGCAAAAATATCTTAATATGGAAGGCCATGATGTTTTAATTAAGTATGATGTCAAATTTGCAGGGGATGCTAAAACTGGAGGAATAAACTACTCTGGAGTTTTTGTAGCTATTAATCCAAATTCTTCTGGGTGGCATGATGATGACTCTGATGTAAACTTCTCAGGCATTAATAATTCAGGGGAATGGTTTACTGTAAAATTATATATTTTTGGTAATAGATCTGGAAAAGTGACTAGTGCGTTAGATGTAGATCGTAAAAGTATATTCTTTGAAGAATTGATTAATGTAAGCAGTTTTGCAAATTCCAAAATAGGAATTGTCAGCCCAAAAGATGCTGGAACAATGACCATTGATAATTTTGAAGTAATATACCTTGAAGATGGAATATCTTCAATAGATACAAATTCAACTGATATTGATGGCCCCGTTTCACCTACCCTCAAGCCAGTTGGCGCAATTGATTTTGGATCAATAGGAATGAGCTGGGATCCTGCAACTGATTCTGGAACTTCATACTATTATTATCTTGTAGGCATTGATAGTTCTGGTAATCCCTCTAATCTCCTCCAAAATGTGGATTTTGAATCTGCGCTTTTCTCCCCTTGGGAAGGAGATGGTTTAACTCCTGCAGCTACATCTACAGACAACCATTATGGCAATTATTCTTTAAGTGTCACTACCTCTGGAGTAGGAGAAGGAGTGTATCAATCTGTAGAAGAATTTACATATTACAAGGGAAATAATCTCTACTTTGAATGTTTTGTTAGAACTGTATCTGGAACTGGAGACATTCAAATTGGGGCAGATACATTTACTAACCATAATTCTAGTATTGAAGTATCAACTACTTGGCAAAAAATATCTCATGCAGGAACTGTTGATTCAGGCGCAGGATCACTTAATGCGTATATAAAATCAAATGAAAGTGCAGGAATTTCTTTTTACATTGACAGTTGCAGTCTCCAGTTTTATGATGTAGCAGATGTTGCCGTAGGCATTAAAGACTATAGATTAAATAGAACTTCAGGAGGTACTCCTGGTACAGTTTATGGGTGGGGGACAAGCACTAATACTCAAGATACAGGTCTTAATTGTTTTACTCAATATGGGTACACGCTTGAAACTAGAGATGATAAAGGAACGCCAGATGAATCAGGTTCATCTAACGAAGAATTGGATTATGCGATTACCACAGACGAATGTGAATATTTCAATATAGGGGAGGGATATTGTTTAGATCATAAAACAGAAGATGACGATGACGGAGAAGATGATGTTTGTTACACTCGATTAAATGAACCTTGTGTTGAAAAAATCTGCGAAATGCCTGGAAATTCTTCAGGAAATTACTGTTGGTTTGATGATAATTTAAATGGGCTTGTGGATAGAAGTGATGATTGTCAAAATGTAGCATATAATGATGGATGCAATGTAACATCTTTTAATCATCCCTCTTGTGATGTAGGAGACTTTGATGATATGACTATTGGAAGCCCGAATGCAGATTGTTGGGCAGGAACCAACTGTTACTACAATGATTCTTATTCTTGCTCAAATAATACTGGCTGGTCTTATCAAACAGATTCCACTGATTGCACTGCACCAGATACCACCTGCTGTGTAACTGAAGCAACCAGAACAGAAGGAGATGGTTGCTCTGACACAGGAGAAACAGGAACAGCTTATGACAGAGACACAACTGAAACAAGATGCGAAGCAACCGATACTGGTTGTACTGAATGGACTTGGACCAATGTTTCAGATGCATGCTGTGGGGATGATGAAGGAAGTGATACTTTCTTTGATGTGGGTTATGAAGCAGGCTCATGCGAAGGAGGAGCATGGTCGGATAATCACTGCACAGATAGCGCAACAAGTGCAGGTGAAACAAGTGAGGATTATGGTGGGCCTTGGTGTAATGACCGACCTGAATTGAACACTCTTCTTCTAAATGCTAGTAGTGAGAATAATTACACTGTAGATAACATAACAGTTTATTATACGGTCCGAGAAAATGACACTGATACTTTTTTTCCTATTGTTGATTGGAGAATAGATGGAAAAAGCATAGCTGTTTTAAACATGCCATTTGAACGAGACAATCAAAGTGATGGAACAATAAAAGACTTTTCCTCATTTGAAAATAATGGGACTGGAGTAAATGGGGTTGGTTGGACCCAGTATGGATTTATTGGGGGGGCTATGAATTTTGATGGAATTAATGATTATATCAATGCCACAAACCACAGCTCGTTTAATAATACTGATAGTTTAGGGATTATACTTTGGGCAAAACCCACAACTCTCCAATCTTGTGTACTTGTTGCAAAAGAAGGCGCCTACATGTTAAACATAAGTGCATCAGCACTTAGGGGAGTGATTCATGATGGATCAAAATATCAAAACCTTTCTTATGCAATCTCTTCAAATGAGTGGTATCTTATTGGCCTGTCTTATAATCAAAATCAATTAAAACTATATATTAATGGAAGTGAAGCAGCGTCAAAAGCAGTGACTGGCACAATAACTGCTAATCCAAACGAAGTAATCTTAGGCTCATTAGGGGGTTCCACTCTATTTTTCCCAGGACTTCTTGATGAGGTGCGAATATTCAATAGAAGTCTTACGCCAGAACAAATAACTGCAATCTACAATCAAGAAAAAAACAGCTATTCAAAGCTTGTATTGGACATGCACTTTGGACAGAATGCCAGCTTTGATTCAGACTTAGATGTAAGAGACTATTCTCAGTATGGCAACAATGGAACTCTTGGCAGCGGTACCCAAGCGTGGGCACCAATATGGAATGATACAGGCCAGATTGGCGGGAGTTATTATTTTGATGGACTTGTTCATTATATTAATATAAGCGACTCTCATAGTTTAGATCCTTCAGCAGTAGTTTCAATCGCAACATGGGTAAAAGATCCTCCTGTAGGTTATGTTGAACCAAAATCAGGACCCGAGATTATTTCTGCAAGTGTGAACCCTACAAAAGTAAGACCAGGAGATCAAATGGAGATTAAGGCTGAGATTACAGATAAACATGGAATTGAAAATGTGACTGCTGCCATGGAACATGATAAGGGGAATGATGAACTTCTGCTCACACTAGTAGAAGGCACCCAATTTGATGGCTCCTGGCAAGCCACATGGATTGTGCATGATACAGTTGAAAAGGCATACACCACTAAACTCACTGGAGTTAATGTGCTCGGTGAGACTTCATCTGAGAACATCAAATGGTATGATCCCATTGGATACGTAAACACGTATGAATTCTCAGATACAACAAACAACAAGGCCTATTACAAAAATGGAACTGCTACAACTCCTTTTGATTATGATGCTGAAGTAAATGCAGGAAATTACACTGCAATGGAAACAAGTGATAATTCAAGAAGTATTGTGGCTAAGGCTACCCAGGATGGGGGGTATGATACCCAAGTTTACACCTTCACAATCACTGAGACAATTGCAGATATTTCCAATTTGACCGTGGAATGGGAGGGGTATGGTGAAGACACTGCTTCGTATTATACCAACATTAGCTTCTGGAACTGGTCAGGAAGTAGTTGGAAAGAAGTGGATAACAATGATTTCACAGCAAGCACAGATGCAATTCTAACTGGGGCCATTACCTCTAGCGTGAGTGATTTCATCAACTCAAGTAACAAGATGGTGGCTGTGAGGGTTACTTCAAAAAACGCTCTAGAATCAAGCTCATGCGAGGATGTCTGTCAGGCTGTTTGTTCTTGTGATTGGACTCCCACTAATTGTTGGACTGGCGGGCCAGCACCAATGTCATGTATGGCCGATGGAGGATCTGAATGTGCTCCAAATTTATGTATTTGCAATTGCGCAATGTTTTGTCCCTTCATCTACTCCTGGAACGGCACAGAGTATGAGTATGACACCCAGATAATCTACAATATTAGCTCTAAAAGTCAAGAGACCCTTCAATACCGCAATCTCACAAAGGCTAGTGCTAACGGGGACGAACTCTGGTTCCAAGTAAGGGAGGAGGAACCTGAAACCTCATACATTGATGAGCTTTTCATTGAAGTAGAGGATTCAAACGGAGAGGAGGTGGTTGTTACGAAACTCTATCCCTCATTTGCTTCACGAGACCTTTATGAACTCCTAGTGGAGGATGAGAATTACTTGGTAACTAATTTTGGGGATGTGGTTGATTTACGATTTAGTGGTGTACCTCAACTTCCCCAAGGCTGGGACAGGAAGATAAGAGTAGGGGCAAGGGGGTACTATGAATTCTACGGAGAGCAAGAAAAACCGTCAATACATGACACAGGCACTCACAACTCACTCAACACAGATTACGTTGAATTGCGAGTTAACGCTGACAGATACATTATCACCAACCTTCCGGCTGGTTTGGATCTCCAGATTATAGGAAACTCTACATATAATCTTTCAAGTATTCCAGCAAGCGGAACAGCTAATGTGCTTATTAACAAAAGTGGTATTGCCATTGCTAACTTCTCAATGGATTTTACACAAGATATGGACTTTTCAGGAATCACTGCTGACGCCAATTCAACCCATTCAGTGATTCACATTGATACTAGCACTCACACATACGTCAATCCCAGCTTCACCCTAAGAATTCCAGTTGTAGATGGCTCCAACATAACCTATATCTGTCCGAATGCTCAAACGATTACTGATGTGAATAAGATATGTTCAGGGAAATATTGGGTGACTGGCTTAACTAATATTAGTGGGTATTATCACGTGAAGGTCACTGGCTCAGGCGGAGCAGAAGGGGATGGTTCACAAAATAAAACCATTGTAGACAAAGGGGGTGCTTATGGGCTTATGTTAAATGGTACAGGAGATGTGCTTATAGGTAGAATCAACGACAAAACTGTTTCCTATGCTGTTGCAAACCCTCTAGCCTGGCATTACCATGTGATGACTTATGATGGTGCAAACATTAAACTTTATATTGATGGAACACTTGTTAACACTACAGCTTACTCTTCGGCAATCACTGTTAACACAAATGAAACATTAATAGGAGATTATTTCTCTGGATTAATAGATGAAGTGAAAATTTTCAACGCCACCCTTTCGCAACAGGAGATAACTAATATGTACAATGAAGGACTTGATTTAAGAAGCTCGGTTCTTGTTGCCAATGAAACAGTAGAAGGAGATAATTTCACAGCAATGATTTGGGGGAGTGATAACATTCTCCTATCAGCTAATTACACATCAAATTGGATTGAAATACAAAATTCACCACCAACACTAATAGGAATTTCAGTTGGAACTGATCCTATTGCAGGGGGGCAAACTCAAACAGTTACTGCAACAACCCCAAGAGATAATGACCAAGAGAACCTGTATATGTATTGTTGTAATGATACTGATGATTCCTGCACCCCAAGTTCATCAGTAAATGTATGTGTGGAAAGTGATTATGCTTATCCTTATTCGGGAATGGAGTGTACATGGGCAACCCCTTATGTTGATGAAAATCCATTTTATGTCAGATGTGTAACAAATGATGGGACTACTTCTTCGGCAATTATCAGTGATTCTTTTGTGGTTGATTCAACAGCTCCAACTGTTGACGTTTTAGACCCCCCAAATAATTATGTAAGGGGTACGCAAGAGATTAATGCAAGTGTATCTGATGCAGGAGTTGGTTTAAAAGATAACTCCTGTAAATGGTCGTTTGAAGAATCAGGAGTTTCTTGGACTGCTGGAAGTGATGATTTTGCACAAGAAGATGCTAGCGGAAAGTGCTATTATGACCTCGACACATCAGGATATGATGACGGGACGCTCTACATAATCAATTGGACAGTTAACGACACTATAAACAATAAAGGAAATGATTCTGATGCAGAATCTGCTTATGTTTGCAATGAACTTGATGTAGCTAACTGTGGTCAAGCCTGCGAAGATCAAACAAGCCCTGATCATTTTTATAATGGGGGAGGATTCCACACTTTTGATTTTGAAGCAGGAACAACTGCAAATTGTTGCGAAGATGATGTTGCAGAAACTTTTGTGAATTATACAATTGGTGCAAGTTGGTATATTTCATGTTGTGATAATGCAGGGGACTGTGTTGACGAAACAAGTACTTGTAGGGATGGCATCGAAGGGACTGGAAGCGGAAACTGTAATGATGGATTTGACAATGACTGTGATTCTTTAATAGATTTTTTAGATGATGAATGTTGTCCAACTGTTTCAGGATCACTCTTTGTTGTGCAAAATGCAACTAGAAAAAATTGCACCATGGTTGATGAAGACGGAGACATGTCAATTTTAGGAGATCTAACAACAAGTTGTGGAGATTCTCCGGGTGCAAATGATTTTATTGTGAGGACAAATGCAGGTTCAGTTGTCTTTTTTGTAGATAGCGATAATTGCAATGCCTGTCTTGCAGGCACAGTTAATCAGGATGAAGCAAGCATCTCTGCAGGTACAAATGAATTTTTAGTAATGAACAGCGCAGGAGATTATGTAATGAAAATTGATAATTCTGGAGATTTATACTTAACAGGATTCTTGGGGGCTACTTGTGATTAATAGCCTAAAAAGAAAGTAAATCTAACGGACCTCTATTACATCTCCAATTCTTGTAACTGCCCTAATCTCCGGCCCTGCAAGAACATTTACTCTTGCTTCTATTTTATCTAAAATTCCAGAATAATCACCTGTGCTTCCACCATTCATTTGAGAAACAAGAGTTGGAAGATAAAATTCATTAAAATAATGGGAAGCAGAGATTGCTTCTTCTGCTAGCAACCACAACCTTTGTGTCTCATTATAATCTGGATGGTCTTCTCCTTGAGACTCTAACTGAAATTTAAATCCTGCAGATTTATCTGTAAAACCCTTTGCTAACGAAGAATAAGTTGACTCGTTAAATTCCAAAATTGAACCGAGATCTATGTGCCTCTCTAATCCATTAAGCTGTTGATCTAGGCTAATGAGTCTCATCGCCCTCCATGTAGTAAAATGATCCAATTGACCGGGTATTGACCAAAGATTACATTCAAGGCATCTGGGAGCATATGCATTTAAATCGCCTACTTCTAACACGTCTCCTTCATAGTTCTCAATTGTTTGAGTAGTTTTATCAAATAATTTTGCAGTTCTGACCGCCTCTCTGCCACACAAGGTATCCTCTGGGAATTGTGCAACACATTGAGAACCATTATTAACGATACTTGTAGAAAGTTTAGAAATCAACAAAGTATCATAAAAACCATCCCTTAAAACAAAAGGGGCCTCTTTACCATTAAAGTCAAGACCAGTAACTAATGTCTTCCAACCTTGAAGATAAGCAATTATTAAAAATTCGTAAACAGATGATCCAAAGAAATGAAGTTCATCAAACCCCAAGAATTTTTCAACTTGGTCATTTGGTTTCCCATATTTATCAAAATGAGAAGTTAATTGCTTTTTCATTAAAAGTTCAGCATTATAAGCACTGGTAACAGAATGAGTTATTGCTGCTACTGCTGGCGAGGAAATTCTCCTATTCTCTCCATCCGAATTTGCCTGGTGAAAACTAAGTTCTCTTCCAGAATCATACCTTCCCACATCTAAAGAATGATTAATAATTAGATATAAGTATTGAGAGGGTGCTTGCTCAATCAAAGGGAGTTTAGTATTGGCCCTTGCTTCCTGACGAGAGGTTTTTCCCCCTGCCATAGGCGTTAATTCAACAGAAATACTGCCTACATTGCTCTTATTCATCTCAGGTATTAAAGAATCAAAGAACCATTAATAAAGACTTATATAATAGAAAATAGTTAAAAGAAAATAAGGTTTAAAAAGTTTATTTGATCTGATCAGGAGTCTTTAATTTATCCCAAGTTGCATCAAACATGATAGACATACTAGATGCAAAGAAAGGGGAATTAACCCATATTCCAAGATCATAACTAGGATTAACTTCGCGATCATGAGTAACCATAAACACTAATTGTTTTCCATCTACAACTAAAAATCTTGATTGTGCATCTGTGTGCCTCACTCTTGCATATTTTTGAATCTCAGATATTGACTTTTTCATCTTAGAATCAAGAGGTGCTGCAATTCTAATATCCACATTACGGTCATTTGCTGATTTAAATTCCTTAAACAATTTTTCAAACTTTCTAACAATACCTGTTGATGTTGTCATAACATAAATAGATTTTTCAGCACTTTTCATGATTGTAGACAGTTGACTATAAATGTTTTTTCTTCCCCTCAGGAGTCCGGAAAGATCTTCTGGATCTACTTTATCGATTCCATGCTTATGTAAAAGATTAAGTTCTTCCATTAATTCAGTTTTTCTAATAGATTCAAGTTTTTCTGCAGCAGTTTCTGCTTTATTAATCATTCCCTTCTTAACTCTTTCAACAACTTCTTCAGGAGGTACAGCAATATATCTTAAGGGTTTACCAATCTTAGAAATAATAAATCCTTTTTTCTCAAGGCTTTCAAGCACATCATAACACCGAGATCTTGGAACTGAAGCAATTTCAGAAAGTTCTCCTGCGGTTGCAACCCCTCGAGAAAGTAATG
The DNA here is from genome assembly GCA_017610005.1 of Candidatus Woesearchaeota archaeon. GTDB lineage: Archaea > Nanobdellota > Nanobdellia > Woesearchaeales > B29-G15 > B29-G15. Next base: position 29,706 of record JAFCCU010000004.1, read on the forward strand.
CAGCCCAAAGTTTAGATTCGTAGCTGTTTAATCCGAATAGTGATAGTTTGTCTATGAAAAACTTATTGACGATCATATTGTGGCCCTCCTTGATGATTAGCTATCTTTGAGTAGTAATTATCTATCCTTTTTAAAGGTATCGTTTTTTGTCATCAATAGGTAGTCCATAAACTCCCTACCCATTATTTCCATTAGAACCAGTGATTCCGCGTATAAATTATGTATAAATATAGTCAGAAGATTGAAGTTGGAAGTGAGGCGTATTGAGCATTTGTCAATCTGCAATATTTTACATTCTAAATTTGAATGATTTTATCCAAAAAACATATTTTAAATTTATACTGTAAACTTTTTACTTCTGACTTTAGACTTCTGACTTCTGACTTTAGACTTTAGACTTTAGACTTCTGACTTCAAACTTCTGACTTCAAACTTCTGACTTCAAACTTCATTTCTCTCTTACTCCTTCATTTCCTATGGAGATACTCTTTATCTTTCTTTATTATTATTTACTATATTGAAAATAATTATTATTATATATTACTTTCCACAGGAAATCGAGGGGTAGGTGTTTAGCAGAATTTTATATATATTTACTATGCTATAAATCTTTAAATACCCTTACTTCCTTTGGAACTTTTTATGGTCAAAGATCAATTAGGCGAATTTTTTGAAGATTTTCTAAAAAAAGAGTCAATTTTTACAAATAAGAATTTTTTAGGTACTTCTTATACTCCAGATACCATTCTTCATAGGGAAGATCAAATCAAGTTAATTGCAGATATTCTTGCACCTCTATTAAAAATGGAGAAGCCTTCAAATCTATTTGTGTATGGAAAGACTGGGACTGGTAAAACTGTTTCTGTGAAATACACTACTGACCAAATTGAGAAAGTTGCAGCAAAACATAACAAACCAATCAAGGTATGTTATCTAAATTGCAAATTAAAGAAGATCGCAGATACTGAATATAGGTTGATTGCCCATATTGCTAGGATGTTTGGAAAAGCAATCCCCCCTACTGGCCTCCCTACTGATGAGGTGTATAATATATTTTACAAAGCAGTTGATTCAGAAAAACAATTAGTTGTTTTGGTATTAGATGAGATTGATCAGTTAATTAAAAAAGCAGGAGATGAGATATTATATAATCTTACAAGAATTAATGAACAACTATCTCTCTCACAAGTTTGTGTCATTGGCATTTCAAATGATCTGATGTTTATTGATAACATTGATCCAAGAGTCAAATCTAGTTTATCTGAAGAAGATTTAGTATTTCCTCCTTACAATGCAATTCAAATACAGGAGATTTTACATGAACGTGCTAAACTTTCATTTCGGCCTGGTTCCATTGGTGCAGGCGTAATTGAAAAGACAGCAGCATTTGCAGCAAGGGAACATGGAGACGCAAGAAGGGCATTAGACTTATTAAGGGTCGCAGGAGAACTAGCAGATCGGGAAGATTCTTCTAAGGTGGAGATTAAGCATTTGGATGATGCAGAAGGAAAAATTGAGAGAGATCGGGTAATTGATATTGTATCTACCTATCCTAAACAATTTCAAGTAGTATTATATGCAATAATGGTTTTACGTAAGACTCAAAAAGGGGCGTTATTTACTGGAGAGATTTATGAAATTTACAAGGACTTTTGTAAAAATGTAGGGGTCTCTCCATTGACTCAAAGAAGAGTATCAGATATTTTGGGGGAGCTTGATATGCTGGGGTTAATTAACGCCAAAGTAATTTCCAAGGGGAGGTATGGTAGGACAAGGGAGATTTCGCTTGCCATACCACAAAATACAATTCCCAAGGTTGAGGAAATTCTGGTTACAACCCTCCATATCCGCTAATTTTGCAGAATGGACTCGGGTGTTCTTAATTGGTTTATGGATAAAGGGCTTTTAATTAGTCCTGAAACTGCTGATTTATTAGATGATTCTATTATTTCTCAATTAAGAGAACAAGTGTTAAATTCTCCAGAGACAATTCCACTTGTTATTGATGAAAATTTTATTAATTCATTAAAACCAAGAGCTGCCGGGTTTAATGTTGAAATTGTAAAGTCTTTCCAAGAACCATCTGAAAAAAGGGATATGAGGGATTTTGTAGGCCATTATAATGCAAGGTACAATACATTGAGGCAAATGCTTTCAGATAGGCCAGGACTTCAAAATATAGTTTCAATTGGTCGTTTGAAGAATAAAACAGATAGGGAAAACATTTCAGTTATTGGAATGATAAGAGATATTGGATATACAAAGAATAATAATATCATAATCCAATTAGAGGATCCTACTGGCACAGTTCCTTTGATTATCACTAAAAATAACAAAGAAGTTTTTGATCTTGCAACAACTCTTACTTTAGATGAAGTAATAGGAGTTAGTGGGATGTCTGGAAAAAATGTATTATTCTGTTCTGATATAATTTGGCCAGATATTCCTATGTTTGAATTAAGAAAATCTCCATTAGATGAATCTGCAATAGTCCTTTCAGACCTTCATGTTGGTTCAAATATGTATCTTGGAAAAGAATTTGATAGATTTCTATCTTGGATTAGGGGAGATGTGGGGAGCGATAAACAAAAAGAAACAGCAAAAAAAGTAAAGTATATATTTATTATAGGGGATTTAGTAGATGGCGTGGGGATTTATCCTGGGCAATATGAAGAATTAACAATTAAAGATATTTATAAGCAATACGAAGAGTGTGCAAGATTGATTTCAAAAATTCCGAAGGATAAAGTGATAATAATCTGTCCAGGGAATCACGACGCATTAAGGCTTGCAGAGCCTCAACCCCCCTTAAGTAAGAAATTGGCAAAACCCCTTTATGAAATCCCTAATGTGATAATGGTTAGCAATCCTGCGATTGTAAATATTGGTAAGACAAAAGAATTTTCAGGGTTTAATGTGCTAATGTATCATGGGTATAGTTTTGATTATTACGTTGCAAATATTGAGTCAATTAGAAATGCAGGAGGATATAACCGGCCAGACTTAATCATGAAATACCTTCTCAAAAGAAGACACTTGGCACCTACAAATGGTTCAACACTATATGTCCCTCAAAAGGGTTCAGATCCATTAGTAATTAATACAATCCCTGATTTTTTTTTTACTGGCCATATCCACAAATCCGTAATTACCAATTTTAAAAATATAACACTTGTTTGCGGATCTTGTTGGCAAGGAAAAACTTCATTTCAAGAAAAAGTAGGCCATGAACCAGAGCCGTGTAGGGTGCCATTAATTAATTTACGAACAAGGAAAATGAGGGTTTTGAAATTTGGTGGTTAGATGAAAGGAGTAATACTTGATAGTTATTTTGCGGATATTGAAAAGAAACTTAAAGAAGTTTATGAAGTTGCAAATGCTGCTCGGGCAAAAGGTCTTGATCCTAAACCTAAGGTTGAAATCCCTGCCGCAAGATCCATGGCAGAACGTGTAGAGGGTTTAATATCTGCCATTGCCCCTCAAATTGTTGGCCAGGGTATGCCTCAAAGAATTGAAGAACTTGAAAAAAAGTATGGTTCGCTTGATTGGAGAATCTCCTTAATTATTGCAGAGGAAATTGCAAAAGAAAAATTTTGTAAATTTGAGAGTAAAAAAGAAGCAATGGAGATTGGGATTAGGGTAGGATTTGCTTATCATACTCTTGGAACTGTTGCAAGCCCTCTTGAAGGATTTATTGGTCTGGATATAAGAAAAAGAAAAGATGGAAAAGAGTATTTTGCACTTCTTTATGCTGGGCCAATTAGATCTGCAGGAGGAACTGGCGCGTCTGTTTCAGTGCTAATCTCTGATTATATCAGAAGGGTTTTTGGTTATGATGTTTATGACCCTCAACCTGTTGAAATCAAACGAGCAGTAACAGAAGTTGTAGATTACCATGAGCGTGTTACAAATTTGCAGTATTACCCAAGTAAACAAGAAATTGCATTCATGGCTGAAAAATTACCAGTTCAAATTGATGGTCCTGAAACTTCAAAAGTTCAAGTGTCCAATCATCGAGATGTGGAGCGAATTGAGAGTAATTTTATTAGGGGAGGATTCTGCCTTGTTATGGCAGAATGTTTGTGCCAAAAGGCTCCAAAGGTATTTAAAAATATTAGTAAATGGGGTAAAGAGTTTTCTTTAGATCAATGGAACTTTCTTGAGCAATTTATCAAAATCCAAAAAAAAGCCAAGGCAGCATCTAAAGGAGAATCAACAAAAGAACAAAGAATCACTCCAGACTTTACATATATTAAAGATATAGTTGCAGGCCGTCCTGTTTTAAGTCACCCTATGGAAAATGGGGGGTTTAGATTAAGATATGGGAGGGGGAGATTATCTGGCTATTCTTGTGTTTCAATTAATCCATCTATGATGGTTACATTAAATGGGATGCTTGGCATTGGAACTCAACTTAAAATGGAGAGACCAGGAAAAGGCGCAACTGTTACTCCTTGCAGTGTTATTGATGGGCCAATTGTAAGGCTTAAAGATGGCACAGTTGTTAAAGTAAATACTGTTGAATATGCAAAAACTATAAGAAGTAAAATTGAAGAAATTTTATATTTGGGAGATATACTTATTTCTTATGGGGATTTTTTTAATAGGGCCCACCCCTTGGTTCCAGCAGGATATTGTGAAGAATGGTGGGTGCTTGAATTTGAAAAATCAATTGTGGATATGTTTGGAGCCCTTGATTTAGAGAAGGTTGCAGAATACACAGGAATTGATGTTGAAATAATAAAAGACATCTTAAAAAATCCGTTTGAAGAAATATCTTCTCCTTTAGCATTTTCTTTAAGTTCAAGTTTTGGAATTCCTCTTCACCCCCTTTATACTTATTTTTGGGAAACATTGTCTCTTGATGAATTTAAACAATTAATAAACTGGTTGAAAGGGGCGAGGGTTATTGCTGAGCAAGGCAATCCTAAAAAACTAATATTGAATAATGTAGAAAAGGAAAAAAGATTCTTAGAATTAATTGGTCTTCCTCATCAAGTTGTCAATAAAGAATTTGTGGTGATTGGTTCTCAAGATTCTCAAACGCTTGCTAAATTAGGGATTAAAAATGAAGTACCTCCCGATGCAAAAGATCCCTTAGATGCTCTTTTTAAAATGTCTGGAATTAAATTAAGACCCAAAGGGGGTATGTTTATTGGTGCGAGAATGGGGCGACCAGAAAAAGGAAAAATCAGAAAAATGAAAGGCTCTCCACATGGATTGTTTCCTGTAGGTGAAGAGGGTGGCAGAATGAGGTCCCTTCAAGGAGCACTTCAAATGCAAAAAGTCACTAGCGACTTTCCAATTTATCATTGCAATAAGTGTAAAAAAGAAACAATATATCCTAAATGCGAAGTTTGTGGAAGTAAAACTGAGAAGTGGGTTTATTGTAGAAAATGTGCAAAAGCATTACCTAAATGTGATCTTCATAAAGACTTTTGCAGTTCTTATAAAGAAATTGAATTGGATATTAGGGCCCATCTCTCTTCGGTTTTAAAATCATTAAAGATGAGAACTTTTCCTGATTTGATTAAGGGTGTTCGAGGAACTTCAAATCGTGGCCATGTCCCAGAACATTTGGCAAAGGGTGTGTTAAGGGCTAAAAATAACATCCAAGTAAATAAAGATGGTACAGTCAGATTTGACATGACGCAATTACCAATAACTCACTTTAAGCCTAAAGAAATAGGGACCCCTATTGATGTACTTATTAAATTAGGATATGAAACCGATATGGGTGGAAATAAATTAACAAATGAAAACCAAATTTTAGAATTAAAACCCCAGGATATTATATTGCCTAATTGTGTGGGGGCACCTGAAGAGGGGGCCAATAAAATCTTTGTTAGAGTTGCCCAATTTATTGATGAGCTTTTAGTTAAACACTATCATCTTAAACCATATTACAATGTTAAAACTAGTTCAGATTTAATCGGTGTATTAACTGTTGTTTTAGCGCCTCATACTTCTGCAGGGATAGTATCTCGGATAATTGGGTTTTCAGATACCCAATGCTTATTTGCTCATCCAATGCTTCATGCAGCAACTAGGAGAGATTGTGATGGTGATGAGGCATGCGCAATGCTTCTCTTAGATACTCTAATTAACTTTTCAAGAGACTATCTGCCAGCCCATAGGGGGGCCACGCAAGATGCACCATTAGTAATTACCTCTATGATTAAACCCTCTGAAATTGATGATATGGTCCTTGATATGGATATTGCCCCAAGATATACCTTAGAATTTTATGAAGCAGCTCTTGAATACAAGACACCTTATGAAATCAAAGTTGATCAGGTTGTTAATTATATTAAAACAGATACACCTTGTTCGGGCTTTTCATTCACTCACGATACAGAAAATATGAATGCAGGCGTACTAGTTTCAACATATAAAACTCTACCTACGATGGCTGAAAAGTTACTAAATCAAATGCAACTAGCAAAATCAATTAGGGCGGTTGATACAACTGATGTTGCAAGACTAGTTATTGAGAAGCATTTTATTAGGGATATTAAGGGGAACCTAAGAAAATTCTCAATGCAACAATTTAGATGTGTAGATTGCAATAAAAAATTTAGGCGTCCCCCCTTGGTTGGTAATTGTGATGATTGCGGTGGAACTTTAATTTTTACAATTTCAAAAGGTAGCATAGTTAAATACCTTGAACCAGCATTAGAACTTGCAAGGAAGTTTGAAGTAGCGCCTTATCTGATGCAATCTCTTGAATTAACAAAAGCTAGAATTGAAGAGTATTTTGGAAAAGAAAAAGAAAAACAATCAGGATTGGCAGAGTTTGTTTAGGACCTAAATAGTCTGAAGTCTGAAGTCTGAAGTCTGAAGTCTAAAGTCTAAAGTCAGAAGTCAAAAATTATATACCTTATAACTGTTTAAAGTATGAAACCTAAGGGCTAAAAAACACAGCTAAAACCCCTTATGGAGTAATTAATTTTAATAACTCTTATCTTAGAACCACACATTGGGTGTGAGAGATATTATCTATTGTGATAATGTCTTCATCTTCAACCAAACCTAATTCCTTAGCAAGGGAGATTATTTCTTTTCCTGCTAAATTTAACATATCACACGCTGGAAGAAGGTCATTAAATTCTTCTTTAGACATCTCTTTGCCGTTATAGAATTCGCTGTTTAAATCAAGTTGTTTTCTGCCTTCTGTAAAACATTTGCCTAATAAATCTGAATCAATAACTGCCAGAACTTTTCTATCTTGCTTTTCGTGAAGTTTTGCAATAAACATTTTATTTGAGTCTTGTTTCAGCACCACAAGCCGCGCATTTTAATTTTACAATGTTGCCTTTTTCTATCAATTTTGTATCTGGCTTGCCACATTCGGGGCACAATACATATAAGTTGGCGTAGTCACGGATTTTTTCATTAACAATTGAAGCTGCAACTTTTCTACCCAAGATTAATCCTTTTGGTTTAATCTCTCCAGGTGTTGCCAATTCTTTTTGAATAAATTTTAGTAAATGAGTTGGTCTTCTCCCAAGTGTATCTGCAATTTGCCTGAAATTTGCAATAATTGTTCTGTTACCTTGAACATGCCCTATCACTTTAGGGATTTCAAATCTGCTCCGTTTAACAACTGATTCTGGCATATTTTTCATGCCTACTTTAAGCATCTTTTCATAATCCATTCAAGAAAGAAATAACCGGGGGTTTAAAAAGCCTGCGCTTACATCCTCTTTAATCGTGCAATCCTTTCTTCAATTGGAGGATGCGTAGAAAACATTCCAGTTAAAAATCCTTTTTTCTTTCTAAATGGGGTACTGATAAATAGGTGGGCTGTTGCCCGGTTAGCATGATCCACAAGGGGATCTGGATCGCTTCTAATCTTAGCTAAGGCACTTGCTAGGCCAGGAGGATAACGAGTTATCATCGCGGCGCTCGCGTCAGCTAAGTATTCCCTTTTTCTTGATACAGCTAATTTGATTAATTGAGCAAATATTGGAGCTAGAATTGCAACAACTAAAGCAATCACCATCATGATTGCACCCGATCCACCATCATTTCTACTTCTTCGCCTTCCTCCACCCCATAAAAAAGAATGGAGCATAAAGTCAGATAGAAGAACAATAATTCCCACCATCACAGCTGCAAGCATCATCATTCTGATATCATAGTTTTTGATGTGACTCATTTCATGAGCAATTACTCCTTCAAGTTCTTCCCGACTCAACTTATCAAGAAGCCCAGTTGTCACCGTAATTGAAGCATGCTCTGGATCACGACCAGTTGCAAAAGCGTTTAATGCAGTATCCTTAATAACATAGCATTTAGGTGGTTTTTTTAACCCTGCTGCCACAGTTAGCCCCTCAACTGCATGAAATAAGTGAGGAAACTCTTTTTTTGTTACCTCTTTTGCGCCAGTCATCGACAGAATCATTTTATCTCCCCGGTTCCAGACAACAAGGGTGTAAACTATCCCTATTATAACTGCTATAGCTGTTCCAATGTATATGTCTCCGATATATAATCCAAATGCCACACCAACTATTGCAATTAAGATAAAAAACATGAACATAATAAGCCACGAACGTAGCTTATTTGCCCTAATCTCCTCAAACATGGATCTTGCCATTTAAAATTTGACCTGAACAGGTTCTCTTTGAGCTTTTGGAGTTTCAAACATCTCTGTTTCCTTAAACCCTAAGATTCCGGCAAAAACATTATTTGGAAAAATCATTATTCTGTTATTAAAAGTCATCACCATATCATTGTAATGCTGTCTTGAATAACTAATTTTATTCTCAGTTCCAGTTAATTCCTCTTGAAGCTGCATAAAATTTTCATTAGCTTTTAATTGTGGGTAATTCTCAGCAACAGCAAATAATGATTTTAATGTTTGAGTTAATTGATTACTAGCTTGCGCTTTATCTGGGATACTTTTAGCGTCCATCACAGCACTTCTTGCTTTTGTAACATTCTCAAATAACTCTTTTTCATGCTTGGCATATCCTTTAACTGTTTCAATTAAATTTGGTATTAAGTCAAATCTTCTTTTAAGTTGCACATCAATTTGTGCCCAAGAATTTTTCACTTCATTTTTTAATCGTATTAATCCATTAAATAATCCAGCGAGCCATAAAAGACCAATCACAACAACTGCCAATAATATCCAAAGCCACATGTTTACCACCCTATTATTTTTATAATTTTAAAATTCTTCAAGTTTAAAAAAGTTGGGGTCAAAACAGTCTGGAGTCCGCAGTCTGCAGAGATATATGGCTCCAGACTCCTAACTCTAGACTACTTAGAGTACCTTAACCCTACTTGGTGCCACTTTAAAAATCTCCCCATCTTTAATTAAACTATCAATAACACCATCAATATCTTCAATATCTGCCTTTTTTGCAACTGCAATAATATCGGCCCCCTCTCCCAAGTCAAGTTCTTTAATTAATTCAAAAACCAATTGCTTAGGGCTCACTTCTTCTTCAGATTTCTTACTTCCAACTTCCAACTTCTCTGGGTTTTGAGGTCTGAGGTCTGAGGTCTGAGATTTTTTTGTTTTATTACCTTTAGAACCAATTTCTAGATTATGAAGCTCTAAGAAGTTTTTATCAGGCAGTACCTTAACAATTTCTGGAATAACATATCTTGCAGTATTATACTCTCTTACTCTCCCAATAATTCTTACCATTGAGCCAATTTCTGGATCAAATATCTGGGCATCAAACGCCCTGATAGGGATTGCACCAGATCCATCATCCAGTAAGAATTCATTATAGCCCTGTCCTGGATTTTTAGAAACAACAATTCCTGTGAGATTCACACGAGCAACATTTATTTCTCTTCCATGGATATAAAATGTAGCTGCTTGATCTGGCACTTCAGTTATTGCTGCATCTAGTAACTCTTTAATCTTTACAAGATATGCAGTAAGCCTTGGTTTAAACTCAGTCATAGTCTGGAAATAAAGCCTGATTTTGGCTCAAAAATGTCTCCAGACCGCCTTAATTGCTCTAGTATTTCTTCTACTTCATCACCCTTTACCCCTTTTTCTTTGCAGGCGGCAACGACATCTTCAATTGGTATTGTTTTACCTAGTTTGTCTTCAAGTTCAATAATAATATCTTTGACATTATGAATTCTTCCCCTATGTGACGCGCTCACTCCAGTTGTTATCCTATCAATATCAATTTCTCCTGTTTCTGGATCCATCCCTACCTTCACAAGGCAGTATTGAAGTAATTGAATTGCTTGCAAGGCATCTTGCTTTTCAACGGTTTTACTTAACCGTAGTTTAGCAGAAGCTTCACTCATCCTTACTAATGCCTCGAGCTGTCTGGGGGATATAGGGATACTTCGCGCCACGCTTCCTTCTGTAATCCCTTTTTTCCTCATTTTCACATAAAAACTCTTAATTGAATTTATTGCATCGTCAGTTAATTGAGGGTTCACCTTCTGTTTTGCGTATGCAATATATTTTCTAAAAAATTTGTCATCAATTTCAGGAGTTGTTATTATTGGATCTTTGTGTAATGATAAAATATGGGTAGCTAATTTTTCATCTCTTACTTCATCAGGAATATCTTTTATGGGAAATATTAAATCAAAACGATTGATTAATGCAGGAGGCAGATCAATTTGTTTACCTATCATTTCATAAGGATCAAATCTTCCAAATTTAGGGTTTGCTGCAGCAAGCACAGTTGTTCGTGAAAGAAGAGTTGCCTGAACATTTGCTTTAGAAATACTAATTGTTTGCTGTTCTAGTGCTTCATGCATTGCACTTCTGTCATCGTGACTCATCTTATCAAGCTCATCAATACAGCATATGCCATCATTTGCTAGCACTAATGCTCCCGCTTCAAGAGACCAGCCCCCTAAAAATTCATCTTTAACAACTGATGCTGTTAGTCCAGCACCACTAACTCCCTTTCCAGACACATACCGCCCTTTTGGGGCAATTACTCCTACTCGTTTTAAAAGTTGAGATTTACCTGCACCAGGATCTCCTACAAGCAGTACATGGATATCTCCCCTAGTTACAACTCCATCGCTCCTCTCTTTTCTCATTCCTCCTACAAGTTGGAGTAATAATGCATGTTTCACAGTATCATGCCCGTAGATAGATGGAGCCATGGCACCTAAAAAAACATTTAAAAGGTCTGGTCTTTTGGATAATTCTAAAATTTCTGTTTCTTCCCCCTCTGTTATTTCAAGTTGGAGAAATGATTCTTCAAAAGATTCAATTGAGTTGCCTTCCAACACTAAATCAAATTTAGTTGATTTAGCCCCTGTTCGCAATACCTTCTGGATTTCTTTGACCCATCCCACAATCCTTACTTTTGCTCCAGGATTAGTCTGCCTCTCTGAAGTAGGACTTACAAGATCTTCTTTTAAAAAAACATTTAATCGTTTTGGCTGTTCTCCTCCTTCAAGACTTTCCGGCACTTCTTCAATTACAAGCCCTTGTGCATCAACAAGTTCACGGTCAAGTTCCCTGAATTTCCCACGTCTTCCACAAGAACAACTTGTTGGTTCTTTAAATTGAGATGTGGGCTGCAAAACAGTAATCACAGTGTTACATGCAGGGCATTCAAATCTTGCGCTTGTAACTCTTGGCCTTACATCGGATTTTTGCCTTACAAGTCCATCAATAACAAGCATCTTGTTTAATTCAGTACTTCTAATATCTCTAATGAGCACATTTTGAGAATCAGGCAAGTCATAAAATCGTAAATAGAATTTTGTGATATCCTCTGGTAAATTAAATTTAGCAACTGCCATCTCGCCTGCTTTTAATACATCTTCTGGATTTTCTAAAAGCTCTTCTGCAAGCTCTGAATCAAAAGTTAAAAGAAGAGAGAAACTAAGGGAGAAATGACTCTCCCCCTTTCTAATTGCATCCATTAAATCCTCATAGAGGTTTGTCTGCAAAAACTCAAAAAAATGATTTATCTGATCTTCAGGTTCCATCCCCTTTAGGACACATTCTTTAGATTTTCAATAAGCATGTCAACTGCTTTGTCAACTGCTTCTCTTGTTTTGGTTCCAGTGCATACAATCTTACCATTAGTGAATAATAGAAAGGTTGCATTGGTTCCTTTTAATTTGTATACAAGCCCAGGAAACTGCTCTGGTTCATACTCTGTGTTTCTTAATTTTATTGCCAAAGTATTTAGATTTAGATGCATTCCAATGCTTCCGCTTGCAACAATATTTTGAACAGTAATCACTGGTTTAATCTCGATTATAATATTGATTTTCTTTAGATTTTCAATAATTTGCTGGATTGATGCTTCGACCATCTCAATAGATCTGGCACCAGTACACACAATCTTTCCAGAATTAAAAATTAAAGCAGAGGTTTTTGGCTCTCTAATTCTTAATACAAGCCCAGGAAACTGCTCTGGATTATATTCAGTATTGGGCAGACTAGCAGCCATTTTTTCAAGTGGAATTTTTTTTTCAAGTGAAGAACTTACCACAATATTTACTATCTCTATCTCCTTTTTAGTTGATGCTTTTTTCTCTATATCCTTCTTAGCTGATGCTTTTTTCTCTTCCTTTGCCATAGTGTTTCCCCCTTAAATAGTTTATAAAGGGGAATAGGTGGGCCTTTATAAATGATTTGGTAAGGAAAAATAGAGTTTATGGAGGGTATGCCTCCTTGATTTCCTGTGGAACTTAAGACGAGGAAGTGGCCTTAAGAAGTTCTTCTTCTAAAAGTTTTTTTACCTTTCTGATCTCTTCTCCAAGTTCTAATGCACGTACAAGCTCTTTGTAGCGATTTCTAATAGTCACTTCAGTAACACCTGAAATCTCTGAAATCTTACTTTGAGTCTTTCTTTCTGCATTAAGTAATGAGGAAACATAAATTGATGCTGCAGCAACTCCTTTTGGAGATTTTCCACTTGTAAGACCCACTTTTTGGGCTCTTTCAATCAATTTTACTGCTTTAGTTTGGGTTGCAGGAGAAATTTTTAGCTCAGATGAAAATCTTGCAATGTAAGTTATTGGGCTAACTGGTAAAACTTTAATGTTAAGCTGTCTTGCAACAAATCTTGAGTTTTTTGCAACCTCTTTTTTCTCAAGGCCAGTAACCTCTGAGATCTCTTCAAGTGTTCTTGGAGAATCATTTCTTTTACATGTAATATACATGGTTCCCGCAACAACTTGTTCCATACTTCTTCCACGAACTAGGCCTTTTTGAACTGCCATTGTATAAATCCTTGAGGCTTCTTCTTCTACACTGTCTGGTAAGTTTAAGTTAGAACTAATCCTTTTAATTTCAGTTAAGGCCATTCTTAGGTTTCTTTCAATTGCTGTTGAAACCCTTCTTTGCCATTGCTGAAGTCTGTAAAACTTTTGTCTTTCTTTTCCTTTTAAGGCAGAGATATCTGCGTTACTTCCAACTTGTGTACCTAGACCTTTATCTGCCTGTGTATAGGTCATTGGAGCTCCGCCTCTCCTGCCACTTTGTCCGTTAGAGTCAAAATCACGCCATTCTTGACCAAAATCAATCATCTTGTCTTCTAGAACAAGTCCACATTCTTTACAAATTACTTCTCCTTTCTCTTGATTAACATAAAGATTAGTATTTCCACACTCTGGACATTTTTTCATGTGAGTCTTCATGATATCCACCTCCTAGGGGATTTTTTCAGCATAATTTTACTTAAATTTTCACTACATCAACCGATATCTTTATAAATGTAGATTTCTTATCATTTATAAGCCTTTTGGTGCCCTCTCCTCGGAGAGGAAAATATTGATATTAAAACGGATTTATTTGATCTTTAGTAATATAATAACGAAATGAGGGGCTTACAACCGGTAATTCTACTGGGAGAATCTTTTGTTAGTCAAAATATTTAAATAGCTTTTAATGTTGTAACAAAATAGATGAAAAAGTGGGTGCTTTATGGGGGAATAGTTTTAGTTGTAATAATCTTATTTTTTATCTTTAAAGGCCCTGCAGTGCCTGATGTTTCTTCAAAAATTTCTGATGTTAATAAATTCTGCAAGTTTAATTCAACTGAGATGCCAATTGTTATGTTTTTACCAAGAGATCAAAGATATAGGGTTGTAGGAGATAATTTTTGTTTTTATACTTTAACTTATAAGGGCACAAAACAACAAAAAGCTTTAATCTCAATTGAGAAAGGGTTAATTTTTTCAAATGAATTAGAAATCAGAGAGCAAGGAGCAATTTACCTTCAAGAGGGTTTTTACATTCATTTGATTTCAACATTGCCTAGTGGCATACGTATTGCAATCACTCGCGATGGAAAGTATAATGTCTCTGATTATTATGATTACTTGCAAAAATGTTTTCAAAATCCTGAATGTAAACTCTTATGTGAAGATTTAAACGGAGTGTATATCGGTGAAGGGGCAACATGCCCCAGAGCAAGTTTCCCTCTTTCAGATACTGATTTAGTTAACTTTTTTGTTGAAGATAAAAAAGAATGTTGTTTAAATTATATGGAAAAACCCATTTTATTTCTTTCAAAATCTAGTTATTATAGACCAGAATATCTTAAGGCGTATTATTTTGGTACTAGTTATAAAGAATCTTGCACTTTTTCTTTGGAAACCCCTTCTGGGAGATTTAAGGGAGTAAGAGATAAATCTTGTTATTCTTTTCGTAGAGTCTCATCTTTTAAATTATTAGAAAATATCGGGGAGGAGTATGGTTCATGGAATGCCCAGTTAGAAGTGGAAGGTGAAGTGCTTAAAACACCCTTTATTTATGAAAAGGTGCCTCTTCAAACAGTGAGGTTTAACATTGACCGAAATGGCACGATAAATGTTGATTTTAATGGTTTAAATTATGAAATTGGGCATGAATCCGGATGTGGAGAGGAAGTTAACTTACAAATAAAAGTTAATGGTTTTGTTAGCAACCTTCATGCATTTCAAGGAGGCAGTTATCCTATAGGCGATGGGGTCAATTTGATTGTTTATTCTGCAGATTGTAAACAAAGTAAGTTAATTATCATGATGATGAAAGATGCTAGTCCGGTTTGTCCAAATAACTATTGTGAATTAGAAGAAACTCCTTACTCTTGCCCTTGGGATTGCAAAAATGCTACTTATCATGATAATGAAATAAAATCATCAGATACTGTTTGTTCAAGTGGTTGTTACTATAATTCTCATTGTTTGGCTCAAGAAAGCGTAATAAATATCTTAGGAGTTACTTATGAGTGCTTAAATAAAGAACTAAGGATGGTGGAATAATGCAATGTGATATGTGTGGGATTGAGGCGCCTCTTGTGAGGGCAAAAATTGAAGGCACGATGTTAAATGTTTGTAAGAGATGTGGCTCTTTTGGCGAGATTATTAAAACACAAGGGGTTACTAAAAAAGGATTTTTTAGAAGAGAAAAGGCTTCAGCGCCAATTGAGTCTATTGTTGAAAATTATTCAACAATTATTAAAAACAAAAGAGAATCAAAAAAATTAAAACAAGAAGATTTTGCAAGTCAGATTAATGAAAAAGAATCAATAATCCACAAAATAGAAACAGGCCATTTTACTCCCTCTATTGATCTTGCACGAAAAATTGAGAGATTTTTAGGTATTACTTTAATTGAGGAATTACGCGAGGAAGAAGCGAGGGTGGTTGTTGCAAAGGAGACTAAAAGTAAGGGATTTACCTTAGGGGATATGATTAAATTTAAAAAATGAGTTTAACAATTATTATTCCCACATTTAACGAAGGTGAAAATCTTTTAAAATTAATCCCTGCCTTACTAAATTTATATCCTCTTGCTAAGATTATTATTGCTGATGATGGTAGCACTGATGACACTAAAAATGTTTCTCTTTCATTTAAAGGAGTCACTTTTCTTGATAGGTCTTCTCGGAAAATAAAGGGGCTAACTGCCTCTGTAATTGAAGCAGCAAGTATAACTAAAACAGAAAATTTTGTTGTAATTGATGCTGATTTTCAACACCCTCCAGAAAAAATTAAAGAGGTAGAACAAAAATTATCTACTTTTCAGATAGTTGCGTGCAGGAGGAAAAGCACAAAGGGATGGCCTTTATCTAGAAAGTTAATCTCTCTTGGAGGAGAACTTTTTGCAAAAAGTAGATTATTTATTAGTCGAGCACCTATTTTAAAAGACCCAATGTCTGGTTTTTTCGGAGTTAAAACTCGCTTTTTTAATGATATTGTAAAAGAGAATTATTTTGTGGGAGAAGGCTTTAAGGTTTTATTCGATTTTGTAAAAAGACTTCCAAAAAACACAGAGATAGGTGAGGTTTTATTCGATTTTGGCCTCAGAGAAAAAGGTGAAAGTAAAATTTCAAAAAAACATTTTTATTTACTCATCAAATCTGTTTTTTCTTAATTCATAGGAATAATCTCTTCCTTCGATTAAGAATAAAATTTATAAACGAGGTAAAAACCAAAGAGTTTTATAATGAATATTAGTTATAACATTTTAGTTTACAGTGTATGGTTTATGTCCACCTACTTTTTAGTTTTCTTATTGCTAATTTTATTTCTCAAGAGAAAGGAATTATTTAAAGAAAAAGCAATGCCAAAAGTAATTCCTCTTGTTTCAATAATTGTTCCAGCATATAATGAAGAAGAGTCAATTGCAGAGACCATTGATTCACTCAAAAAAGTGAATTATGAAAAATTAGAAATTGTTGTTGTTAATGATGGATCTAAGGATAATACTTCTAGTATTGTAAAAAAAGCAATAGCTAAAGACCCAAGATTTACTTTTTTGGATAATAAGAATAACAAAGGGAAGGCTGCGTGTTTAAATCAAGGGATAAAGGTAGCAAAGGGAGAATTTATTGGGTGTATGGATGCGGATTCTGTTATTGAAAAAGATATTTTGATTAAAACAGTTCCTTATTTTCAAGATAAAAAAATGGGGGCTGTAACAGTTTCAGTTGAAGCTTATAAACCCAAGAGATTTTTGGATAAGATTATTGATCTTGAGTTTACATTAGGATTATCCTTATTTTTGAAAGCATTTTCTTTCTTAAATAGTGTATTTGTAACTCCTGGCCCATTTTCAATTTATAGAAAAAAAGTATTACTTGAAATAAAAGGGTTTGATAAGGATAATATCACTGAAGATTTTGAAATTGCATTTAAGATCCATAGGGCGGGCCACAAAATTGGAAATTGTATGGCAGCAAAGGTTTTTACTTTGGTGCCCCCTTCTTTTAAACAGCTATATGTGCAAAGAAGACGCTGGTATACGGGTTCTGTTCAAACTATCATTAAACATAGGGATATGATGTTAAAACCAAAATATGGGGCTTTTGGGTTCTGGATTCCATTTAATTATTCCTTAATCTTTACAGGTCTTGGATTATTTGTGTACGCATTTTATTTAGGATTTTCAAAATTACTTGAGAATATTAATAGTTTAAGATATACTAATTTTAATATTTGGGAGAGACTAATGCAATGGTCACCAGACATCTTAACATTTGCAAGGGTTAATATGATGGCAACAACAATCTTTGTAGCATCCATAATCTTGATGTTTGCTGGGCTTAAATTTGCAAGGAAAAAATATTCAGAAAAGAAATTAGGAATGTTAGGTTATCCTTTTATTTTTATACTTTACCAAATCTTTTGGATAGGCTCAATTTTCGCGCTTTTGAAGGGAGGGAAAGTCAAATGGAGATGAATAAAGGAGTTTTTGTGCTTGCTTTTTTTATTACATTATTCTTACTAATATTAATGCTTCTTATCGGATCTGTAATGAATAATAAACGGTATACTTATATTAACACTCAATTTGAAGAAATTTATAATAATTTTAATGAAATGCAAACTTTCTTTTTGATGGCGGAAACCTTTGGAGATGAGATGGCGTGCATTGCTTTTGAAAAAAGATTATCAGATATGGATAAATCTATTTGGACACTTGGTTTAAAGATTGATCAATATAGAATTGCAACTGAAGAGTTTTTGAAAGATGAATATTACTTAAAGCAAAAAACAATCTTTAATGAGAATCAACTCTTTTATTTAACGTTGCTAAAAAGATTAAATGAAAGGTGCGAATACGAGCAAGGAGAAATTTTGTTTTTTTATAAGAACTCAGCGGATTGTAAGAGATGTGATGATCAATCTTATGTGTTAACAAGTATTAATAATAAGTATGACGAACAGCTTGCAATATTCTCTTTTGATATGGACTTGAATATATCCACCGTAAGTTTACTCGCTGAATACTACAATGTTACTGAATTTCCTTGTTTGGTAATTCAGGATAAGAAATTTTGTGGCATGAAGTCTGAGGAACATATTTTGGCCCAGGTTTGTGATTTAAATAAAAGAATATCATTTTGTAGTTGAGTAGATCTCAACAGGACCATCATAAAATGTTTTGTTAAATATTAACTTATTTTCTTTAATTAATCTAAATAATTCTATTCTATCCTGCTCACATTTTAGATTATCACAGGGGTAAGAAGTTTGTCTAAATACAATGAATTCTACATTTGGTAGTAAGTTATGCATAGTATTCAACCCTTGCTCAACTGTATCATAAAAATATTCAAATTTTTTATCAGCATAAGCAACTGGTACTGGATCAGAAGTTAATATCACCCCATTTACTTCTTTGTCTGTGAAGTATTTATGGTATTCTTCAACAATTGGCATTTTAGGGGCGGTTCTCCATTCTACATATTTTAGATCTAATTGCAACGAAGGAATTAAGAGAAAAATAATCAACAGAATAAATATTCCTTTTGTTAATTTACTTTTCATAATTTTATAGGTTTTAACAATCCCATAAGCAATTAATATACAGATTATTGGAAGAAATGAAATTGCAAATCTAAGTTGTTTATTAATAATAATTGAAAAATATAATAGATAAATCCCAAGAGTTAACAAAAGCAAACGATTCTTTTTCTTAAATGCAAAGTATAACCCAATTATAAAAAAAGGTACTAACCAGTTTTGTTTAAAAAGCTCAATAATGTAAAATCCATGTTGATAAATTATTGATCCCTGGGCTGCTTCAAATGGATTGTTTGCGTGTCTTGAAGCCATTTTAAGTGGGAAGAATATTGCGCCGTAAGTAAACCAATTAAAAATAAAGTAAGGAATGGATGCAATTAGGAATCCTAGTAAAATTTTCAAACCGTTGTAAATTTGGATTAATCTTTTTTTTATTAAAAAATCAATCCATTTATCAATCCCTAAGACTACAAGGAACAATCCTTGGGGAAATCTTGTTAAGAATGAAAAACCTGAAAAAAAACCAGCAAAGGTGTGTTTTTTAAAAGTGTATAAGTAAAATGAAAGCATAACAAACATTGTTGAAATTGTTCCAACAAAAAGCTTGCTGGAGTATTCAAAAAATATAGGAAATGAGCCAAGAAGAAGTGAAGAAATAATTCCAACATTTCTTGAAAAAAGTTTTTCCCCAATTAAGTATGTTAAAAAGATCAAAATTGTACAAACTACAATCTGGAATAGTTCTCCAAAAAAAATAATTGGTAGTTTTAATAACCAAAATGTGCCTAGGATGGCTGGAAAAACAATTGGGCGAAAAGGCTCCCAGATTCCGACGGCTCCTCCGCTTGCAAGATACTTCCCCATGCCAATATAAACTGCTTCATCCCATAACACTTGGTGAAAAAACATTAGTTGGGATAGTTTTACAACTAAAAAGGCAAGTATTATTATCCAGATTAACTTTTTATTTCCCATATCTGCGTGCCCTCAAAATCAGACAGTAAATTAAAGCTTTCATTATTTCTTAATAGGAATAATAATCCCTTTCCTTCTTCAAAATATTCTTCTTTTAGTTTTTTTGGAAGAAATAAATGTGTTACATTTAAATTATTTAATTGAGGAATTGTCCTTTTAAGGTTTTGAGAGGTATAAATAATTTGGCTGGCATTTGAAAATTTTTCATAATCCACTGTGTTTTTGCCTGCGATTGTATGAACATATTGATCATACTCTTTGCCTGAAAATATTACATTTGCGTCAATCGATTTTAAGGCGGTTAATGAATTAAATTCAGAAGCATCTGGGGCCATAGAGGCTGCATTGGAAACTGCAACAAGAGTAGACAGTATAATTGTAAAAAAAGCAAAAGTGTAGGTAGTATATTTTAACGGAGGCATACTCCATTTTATTTTAAACAACCTATAAAGCATGTTACCTGAAAATCCACAAAAGAGTATTAATATTGGTCCAGGAGAATCAAAAATTGCAATTTGCAGGCAGCTTAAGATGATTAAGAGGTATATAGTCATTATGCCTTTCCTCTTAGCCCAAGAAGTTAGTAATCCGATTAATCCAAGAATTGCAGCTGCAATACTCAAATAACCTCCCCCTAGTTCAAAAATTACTTGTTTGATAAATTCCACAAATGGAATTGGTGAAAAGATAATGGAGTATTTAAAAAAGTAAAAGGAGATTGCACTAGTAATTAACACCAAGATCACAGAAATCGCCCTGATCCTTACTGCTATTGAATATCCAACTACAACTAAAATAATTGATATTGCCCACCAAATCCCCATTGAAGCCACCCCCATGAGCAATAATAAACCAAGAACGTTTTCAAAGAGATTTCCTTGTGCAACCCAGAAAAATAAACCCCAAACAAATATAACCAAGGGGATTGTTGATAGCGTAGGTGTTGCAAAATTAAATATAAACCCTGGGGATAAGGCAAGAATCGCAGCGGAAATAAAGGCCATTTTATCTGGTGTGCCAAGCCTTATTAAAAACCCCCAAAATCCAGTTAAAAGTAAAAGCCCCAATGTAATTTGGATTATTTCAATAAACCCACTTTGTTTCATTAATCTAAATAAAAATAGGGAGGAATCGGCATTTATAACTTGATTTGTTATGGGGTCAGTAAAAGTGACTTTTGTGCTTAATTCTGCTAACCTTATCCCTTTGTAACTTTCTGGTCCAAAAATCATTGGCGCATTATTTGAAAGCCTTATCATTGTAACTGTTCCAAGAATTAATATCCCTAATAAAACAATAAATGCAAGATTCCTAGCTAGATGCTTATTAAATTGCATTTTACCTCATAGATTTTTGTTCCATTATTATATATCTCTTCAAAACAACTTCCGTCTGATAAATAGTTAATCTTTGTGATATTGTAGTCTTTTAATATGTGATCATTGATAAAAATGTATAAGACTCCATATTCATCAAAAATATTAATTGCCGAAGTTTCGTAAGAAGTAGTGTACGCACTTTTTATGTCTTTGATTATTTTTTCATGACTTGGTGAGTTAAGTAAATTGGTATCAGCTACATTTTTAGTTTTAGCAAAATAGGTTATCATGTGCCCGTATTCAATTGGCGCGATAGTTGCCCCATAAGAATTGTTAAGAGTTCCTAAAAATTCAAGAGCCATAATATCTTGATTTTCAATTTCAAGTTTTGTTAAACTGCTATATAAACCAAAAAGAAATACTGGGATCATTATAATTATTATAAAACTTAATACAAATGGGACTTTTGCAAATTTAAGCTTTTTAAGATAATCAAAGATCACAACAAGCGAATTAACCGAGGTAATTGAAAGTACAATTCCTAAGTAACTTAACATTTCAGTAGTTTTTATTGCTCCAAAAAGCCCCATTAAAATGACTCCAATTCCTAAAGAGATCATTAAACTAATGCCCTCTCTTCCTTTCTCCTTTTTAACAGAGAAATACATCCCCATTACACCAAGTAATAATATTATTATATTTACTCCCCCCATCACAGGAATCCAAGCAAGACTTGTTGTATGGACCGCCGATCCAAAAATTATCCCAGAAATTCCACTTTCTAATCCCAATTTTATAAATGCTAAGTGATTGATGAAGAGGATTAGAAATGTTGCAAACAATAAATACTCAAAACTTCTTTGTTTTATCTTTTGCCCTTGAAGCTTTAAAAAACCAGCATAAACCCAGAAAATCCCTAGCAAAATTAAGGAAAATGGAGAAACTAAGGTGAGTAATATTGTGCAAACAATAAGACCAGTAAATGCTTTTTTAGTTTTCTCTAATCTCATTAAATATAGAACAGTAAGAAATGTTAATGCGATAACAACCGAATTGTTATTAATTGAGTTTATTGTCAACTTAAAAAACGCAGGGGCAAATCCTGCAAAATATCCAGAAATAACAGCTAGTTTCCATTGCTTAGTAAACTCCATTGCAATAAAAAACCCAATAATAGAGATTATTGCTCCGGCAATTGCAGGAAATACCTTAAATGCAAAAAAACTTCCAAACATTCTAACTGCGCCCATTAGATAATAATGGCCTGGCAAAACAGGAGCATATTTCCCCCCGTAAGATAAGGGATCCATAGTAATTGGCGTCCCCCTTCCCCTAATACTCTCAACTTGTCTTAAAACATAGTAACTTTCATCATCTGTGAAATTCTCTGTTAATAAAAATAAACGTGTGCTAAAAACTAATAAAAAGAGTGTTACAAGGGTAAAAACTTTAATTGCCCTCATAAATTAGCAACATTCTCCTTGATTTATAAAATGTATGGAAATATTTTTAAAGGAATAGATGAGTAAGTAAGTATGAAAAGTACTTTAATTTTTATTATTTGTTTTATTTTATTAGCAAGTCCAGCATTTGCAGTAAAATCTTGGTCATTTATATTGGTCCCAGATTGCGATTTGTGTGTTGAAGGGATGGGAGTTAATACTTCTTTGATTGTTGATAATAAAGGAGATGAACCCTTAATTATATCAAGGTTAAGTTTAGTTGATTCAACAGGAATTAAGTTCTTTACAAGTCCAATGCAAGAGGAAATAGTGGCCGGAGATTCCCTTACAATTAACTTTATTTTAGGGCTACCTCCAGCAACCCGAGGATCAACATTATTTTATAAGCCCTGTTTAGAACTTCTTGATTCTGAAATGTGTGCAGATGATTATACCACCATGTTTATTGAACCAATTAGTAGACTTGATTGTGTTTTAGATGAACATTGTGAGTTTGATTCTAGGTGCGAAAATTATAAGTGTGTGAAGTTTAGTTGTGATGGGATTGCAAAAAACCATGGGTGTCAAACATTCACTTTTGAAAGAATAATTCAATTATTAATATTGGTTTTACTTGGGATTTTATTTTTTATTACTCTTAAAAGAAGTTATTTGTAGGGCTAGTTTTCCTTGCATAAATTCTAATGTGCTTATTTTTTCTAATAAATCAGATTCAAATCCATTCTTCGATAAAACAATAAGTTCAGTTTTTTCAGGAAGTTTTTTCGCAATTTCTAAAAATAACGTTTTTGAGCTTAGCCCATCAGTATTAACTTTAAAATTTAATGCAACAATCACCCTATTAAAAGATTTGTCTATAGTTTCTTCCCATGAAGTATCAAGAATTGTTACAGGTGCGCAAGCCAAAAGTGCATTTTGTCTGGCCCCCTTTACAATCACTCGATTAAGTCCCACACCAATCTTACTTTTGTCCTCTAAACTATCCGGTTTAAGGGAATTTGGATCTCTGATAATATCAACATTGCCTTTTGCCATTGCTGCTTCAATTAAAGGCAACCCATCTGAAGTTAGAATAAATAGATCCTTAGTTTCTTTAAAAGAGCAACCTAAAGCAAATGAGGTTACGGGACTTAATGAGTTTCTGGTTGCAAAAACTTTGTATGCTCGATGATTAAGTTTAATTTGAGCATGATCGATTCCAATTAGGTATTGATCCTTTTTTAACACTCTGATCAATAGGTCTGGTGAATCAAACTTTACCTTAAGGGGGTAATTCTCTAAAATTGCCGCTCCAATGTCTTTTTCTAAATCACTGTTGCTGGGAGTACATCTTACAACAAAGCTTTTTACTTTTGGAAGAGAAATTATTTTCGCTAATTTAATTACATCTTCCCCCTCATTTAGTACTTCAAGAATAAATAAAGCAGAATGAACTGATTTTATCAAATCTTTATTTGTTAGGAATACCTCCCTGCTTGCAGTGGATGGGTGAACATGAGCTACATAAAAATGGGGATTACTAACATTAAAAATACCCCGCAGCTTGTTGCGGTTGGGATTTTTATTTCCTTCTACAAAAAATCCAAACTCATTTTCTATGGGATTTAAACCAAGAGATATTAGTTCAAGTTTGCAGACTTCTTCAAGTCCCTTACTTGTTACTATTAGAAATTTATTCAAGCTCTTCAATCCGGCAGGCTGCAGCAACACTCCCTCCAGCATTTAGTCTCATTAAAGTCACTCCTTGGGTATTTCTCCCAATTGAAGAGATATTGCCAGCCTCCATTCTGATCATAATACCATCAGTTGAAACAAGTACAATTTCATCGTTGCCACTCACACTCTTTATAGTTACAACTTTACCATTTCTTTCAGTAGTTTTTATGTTAATAACTCCTTGGCCCCCTCTGTGAATGGTTGAATATTCTGAAAAAGGTGTTCTTTTTCCAAATCCATGTTCAGTTACAGTTAGCAGAGTTCTTGAGTCATCGGCAATAACCGCGCCCATTACATAATCATCTTTTTTTAGTTTAATTGCTCTAACTCCTGCAGCGCCTCTTCCCATTGGCCTTGCTTCTGATTCTTTAAAGCGTACAGCTTTTCCTTGGGCTGTTGCTGCAATAAGCTCTTGTTTACCATCAGTTAGAATAACGGCCACAACTTCGTCATCATCAACCAAGTTAATTGCAATAATCCCCCCTTTTCGTGGCCTGGAGTATGCATTTAATGGGGTCTTTTTTACCTTGCCATTTCTCATAAAGAAATTCAAGAAAAGTCCATCTTCAAAGTCTCTAATTGGGATGACTGTATTTATTTTTTCTTTATCATCAATTTGAAGTAAGTTTTGAATATATGTTCCCTTTGCAATTCTTGAGCCTTCTGGTATTTTCCAAACCTTTTTCCAATAAACCTGGCCGCAATTTGAAAAACAAAGAAGATACGAATGGGTTGATGCCACAAATACATTTTCCATAAAATCATCATCATGGAGTTTTCCTGCAGTAATACCCTTGCCTCCCCTTCCTTGGCTCTTGTACTCTTCTAATGAAACTCTTTTAATGTAACCCTTGTGACTCATTGTAACAACTACATTTCTCTCTTCAATTAAATCTTCAATATCAATCTCACTGCTTCCAAAGTCTCCTTCAATAATCTTAGTTCTTCTGTTGTCTCCATACTTGTCCATAATAAGTTCAAGTTCCTCTGTAATCACTTCTAGTTGTTTTTCTCGTGAAGCAAGAAGCATTTCTAATTCACCAATTCTTTTACTTAATTCTTCAAATTCTTTTGCTAGTGCATTTCTTTCTAAGGCAGTTAGTTTTGATAACTTCATGTCCAGAATTGCTTTAGTTTGTAATGTTGAAAGAGAATAAACTTTTTGTAACTCTTCTGCGGCATGGGCAGGAGAATCAGAGCCTTTAATCAGTTTAATAACTGCATCAATATCTTTAGTTGCAATAATCAACCCTTCTAAGATATGCTGTCTTGCTTTTGATTTTTTTAATTCAAATTCACTTCTTCTTCTAATAATTTCAAGCCGATGTTTAACGTAAATTTCAAACATTTCACTAAGATTTACAATTTTTGGTTTATTCTCTTCAATTCCAAGCAGGATCATTCCAAAGGTATTTTGCAAGCGAGTATGTTTAAAAAGTTGATTTAATACAACATTTGGATCAGAGCCTCGTTTAAGCATTACAACAATTCTCATACCCTCCCTATCTGATTCGTCATTGAGTCCAGATATCTGCTTAATCCTTCCGACTTTAACACATTTAGAAATATCCTCAATTAAAAGAGTTTTATTAACCATGTAGGGAATTTCATTAATTATTATTGCCTTAGGATTGTTATGTTTGTCAACTTCAACTTCAGTAACGCCCCTCACAATCATCTTTCCTCTTCCAGAATGGTAAGCAAGTTTAATTCCAGCGTCTCCAAAAATCTCTCCACCTGTGGGTAGATCTGGCCCAGGAAGAGTTTGCATCATTTCTTCTACAGTTAATTCAGGATTTTCAATATACCTAATAATAGTTTTACAAACTTCAGTTAGATTATGAGGTGGAAGATTAGTTGCCATTCCAACCGCAATCCCTGAACTGCCATTAATCAACAAATTTGGAATTTTACTTGGAAGCACAAGTGGTTCTTCTAAAGATTCATCGAAATTAGGAGAAAAGTCAACTGTATCTTCTTTAATATCTTGGAGCATCTCCTGCGCGATTTTTGTTAATTTTACTTCTGTATTATGGTTGACAAAACCGTTTGCAATAAAAGAGTGGCATTTGCTTTGCACTTTTATTGAAAAAACATCTTCTTTTGTTAGGGTCTTAACTTCATTAATTTGATCAAAAAAGAAATTGTTATTCAGGAGTGATTCAATTAGATTTTTATCATGTTTATCCAATTGGCTTTTGAATTTGGAGAAATTGTTGGCTAGCGAATTGTACCTATCAATATTAATTCTCTTTGAAACGCTATATTTCGATCTTATGTAGTCGCTTAAAAATGGGATAAAGTCAGTTTTGCTTAACCTCGTGGAGTTAAGTGATTTTATTTTCCCCAAAATTTTATTTTTTCGATCTGAAAAAAATCCAATCTCTTTTGAAAATTTCAAAATGTTTTGATGTGCAGACAAGTAAAGCCGTTGGCAAAGACTTCTTTTATCAGTATATGGGTTGCGGGAAATAACCCCAAAATTTAGTAGCACTATTTTCAATTGTTGGATTAATTTATCGCTCTTTGAATCGTATGTTAATTGTATGCTTTTTCCACCATGGCGTTTGTCAACAATTAATTGAACACTTCCATCTCCCTCGAAAAGGCTTACCAAAAAAGATTTTATGTGGCCTTTTTTAGAGCGTAAGACAGAGAAAGGAATCTCTTTTTTATCAGATTTTTTTAAGGTGAGTCCGATATTTCCCAGGAACATAACTACTTTTTGTTCGTAAATACTTAACTCCTTACAGTTTCCTTTAATATCTCTTTCATAAATTTGGATCCCTGGGAAAAGCCGTTCTATTATATTTTTAACCTCTCCATAGAATTGCATGTCTTTATTATTGAAAAGAATTTGTTTATTGTGATAACTCCCTTCACTTGTTAGGGCACCTAAAAGAAAAGCTAAGTCTTTGTCCATAACATCTGGAAGTTTTATATCATTTTTGAAACCAGTGGAGGGATAAAATTCTTTTAATTTAATAGCTTTTGTTGAGAATAAATTGTACTGCCTATTTAATATAACTACATCATTCTCCTGAACTTCTTCTAGGGTTCTCCATTTTAATTTAGGCTGGAAGTTTTCTCCAATAACCCAAGTTAGAATTGGATGGTTTAAAGAACCAGCAATAGAATACCCAGTAGAAGTTACAATTTTCTTAATTTTATGTTTTCCTGAATTAAAAAATTTTGATGCATTATTTATTTTTCCATCAAAAGATTTGATTTTAAGATTAATCTTTTCTTCTTTTCCCTTGGAGATTGTTGATATTGGGACAATCCCTTTGTTTGTTAAAATTAAAGTGTCTCCCGTAACACAATACCTCATTGCCGCTGCGCGGTCTCCATCAATACTTCCAAAGTTTCCTTGCCCTTTAATCAGTGGGTATCTTAAAGAAAAATTCTGAGCCATTCTAACAAGGGCATCATAAACTGATTGATCTCCGTGGGGGTGATACTTACCTAGAACCTCTCCCACAATTCTTGCAGATTTTTTAAATGATTTATCAGCAGTAAGTCCCATATCTGCCATTGCAAATAGTATTCTTCGATGAACTGGTTTAAGCCCATCTCTAATTGCAGGTAATGCCCTTCCAACAATAACTGACATTGAATAGTCCAAGTAGGACTCTTTCATTTCATCTTCGATCAGGCGTACTTTTTCATCAGTCATTTTTTAGAATTTTCCTCTTAAAATAAATAAAAATTCTCCCTTTATTAATCTTTTGGCAAGTCCCCTTCGCCGTCGGAAATCTCCGGCGAGTCTGGAGTCTGCAGTTCGGAGTCTGCAGTAACTTGTTTAGACTCCTCTGGGTTTTGAGCTATGGGCCCTGAGCTTTGATCGCTAGAACCTTCCTCTTCAGACTTTAGACTTTGAACTTCAGACTGTTCAACATGTTCTGTTAGTTTAGAATCTTCTTCATTAACATCAACAAGCTCTGGAAGTTCACTTTCTAATTTTTTTCTAAGTCTTTTGATATCATCTACATCAAAGTATTCTCCAAATTTTTGAGTTAATCTTATCTTATAAGATCTACCATACCTCTCACGTGAAATAAATTCAGAGTCAACAAGTTCACTAATATGATCATATGCTTTATTATTTCTAATTTTGATTATGTCAGACTGTAAAATTGGGGCTTTCCATGCAATTACTGCAAGAGTTTCTAGCACAGCTTTGGCAAGCTCAGTTTCAGCAACAATTGATCTTACAAGGGGCATATGCTCTTCTCTAACAGTGAGTTTCCATAAATCTCCCTCATTAAATAAAATTAAAGAAGACTCTTTTTGTTTAATCTCTTCACGTAATTCTTCTAAGGCGCGTTTCACCTTACCTTTTGTGGAGTTTATTTTTTCTGCAAGTTCAACTATCTCCATCTTTCTTCCTGAAGAAAAAAGCATTGCTTCTAGTTGCCTTGTTAATTGACTCATTTTAATTCGTATTTGTTTTTCTTTTTAATAAGTAAACCCTTGTCTTCATAAAATACTAAGATGCTATCAAGATTTGGTTGATGAATTCCAGTTAATTTTGTTATTTCTTCTGAAGTTTTAGGCCCATCAGATAATGCCATTGCCAAAGAATTTTTCAAAAGCATCTTATTTGCGTCTTCAACTAGTTTATGTCTCATTCTCACATCTTTTACTACTTGATCCATTTTATGTAAATTCATCAATAGATCATTTATTGTATCGACAAGCTCTTCTCTTCTAAGCTCAATCCTAGCTGGTTTTTCAATTTCGAAATTAGATGGTAGATACTTAAAACAGAAATGAATTAAACTTGTATAATCTTTAAACTCACAAATAACTTCAGAGAATGTTGAAAAGATCTTATCACTTTTAACCGCTTCTTCTGTTTCTTTTGAAACAAGTTTAAACTCTTCATCTTTCTCCATTTCTTCAAGTAACAAGCCCATTGTTTTTTCAATAAATTCCTTAGGAGATCCTGCGATTTCAACAATTGCCTTTGCTGTAAATTCTACCATTGAATTAGCCAGTAGTGGAGGATTTAAATAACTTTCGAGTTTGGATTATGTTGCGCTAATGGGACTTTTAGCACAAAATCGGTATCTTGGTGCGTTGCGGGGCATAAATGTAAATGTTTTTATATTTAACAGATATAGTAAGGGATATGGCAAAATCAAAAAAACCCTTAATCCCTAAAAACATTAAGATAGTAATAGGGGTGATCTGTACAATTTTAGGATTGGCAGGAGCAGTTCCCTCTTTTCTTACTTCACAATATGGAGTAGCAACAGGCGGGTCAATCCTCGTTGTAATTGGAGTTATCTTTTTTGCATTAGGTTTTGAGGACTAAGAAATGCCTAAAAAAGTTTTGTCAGAGCAAATTAAAAAGAGCTTATTAGATATTTAGTACACCAAATATTTACAATATTTTAACACTTGTATCATTTTATTTTTTACTTATTTTATAGCCCTTATTCTTGGCTTTATGACTAAACAAATTAGTTTTAATTCTCAAAATGAAAAAATGATTGTCATTGTAGTCTCATTTGCCATTTTAAGCATTTTACTTGTGCTTATGAAGCACTTCTTAATGAATATGAAAGCGGTATTTAATGAAATTAAAAAAATAAATATTTAGAAAGACTCATTTTATTCAAGTTTCCAATAATAACATTTAAGTCCATCATTTATACCACCAATAAGGACAAAGCATCTTCCAGTATTTAAAGCGAATTGTAATAAACAGGGGAAGAATCACCCTCAACTCACCACAACCCGAGTTTTATCTTTTAATTAACATTCCAACCAAGATGAAAAGGTATACAAAAGGGATTAAGTTTCTCCCTAAGTTTCTCCCTTTAATTGTTGTAGATACATAGTTTATTGGAGTTCTTTTTCTTGGTGCAATTACGACAACCTCTTTTTCATAACTGTCTGTTTTAATTAAAAATTTTCCAAGGAAATTTGGTTTAAAGTACCGTTTAGTTGATTTTTCTATATTTGTTTTAGGTTTAATCATCTCACTTCCTCTTTCAATCCAAAACGTTACATTACTAGGTTTAAACCAGTATTCTGTACCCTCCCCTAATTCTAATATTTGATTATCTACAAAAATCTGCCCATTAACCATCGGGGTTATAATTAAAAATAGGATGAACCACTTCATCTTATATTGCAGATAAGACTGTATTATATAGTTTCAGAAGAAATTTTCGGAAATTTTACAAAGGGCTAAAGGAAGCCTGCTCACTAAGAATTAAATCTTAGATGCCCAGGAGCAACGACAGAACTTGTAAAGACTGCCCTTAGCACCCCTGCAAAATAAACTCACCCTTTTTAGAATAAATCAATAATATCTGTTTCTTATATAAAACATTTTATCATTGAAAATATAATTAGGAACATGTATATTCT
This sequence comes from Candidatus Woesearchaeota archaeon, assembly GCA_017610005.1. Taxonomy (GTDB): domain Archaea; phylum Nanobdellota; class Nanobdellia; order Woesearchaeales; family B29-G15; genus B29-G15. Next base: position 60,268 of record JAFCCU010000004.1, read on the forward strand.
ATTACATGTCCTCATATTCAGTCATTTTCTCAGAGAGAATTTCTAATTTGATTCCAGCCTCATTGAAGATTTTTTCTGAATCCTTATCTGCATGATACCTTTTTTTGGCAACAACTCGTTTAATACCGCAATTAATTATCATTTTAGCACAAGAAAAACAAGGCATCATTAAAGTATAAATTGTACCCCCATCTAAACTTATTCCTAATTTAGCAGCCTGGCAAATTGCCGATTGTTCAGAATGAATAGTTCTAACACAATGAGTTGTTATTTCTCCATTTTCATGAACTGTTTTTTTTAAAAGGTGGCCTACTTCATCGCAATGGGGCAATCCCACTGGGGATCCGACATATCCTGTAGTTAGGATTTGCTTATTCTTAACAATAATTGACGCGGTTTTTCCTCTATCACATGTTGCTCTTTTTGCTACAATCTCACAAAGCTCTAAAAAATACTCATCCCATGTTGGTCTATTAGTCATTCTAATCCTCGCGTTTTTTTATCCAATTTAATAATTCTTCAGTTTGAGCAATAACATTTTCTTTGTTCCCTTGATTAATTATGAAATATTCGGCTAGTGCAATACTTGGCCCCTGATTAACATTTGTTAATTGTGTTAAATCTCTGTTTTTTGCTTCTTCTAATGTATGATTTCTAAATCTCATTTTTGGATCAACAGCTACAGCTCTACTATTTAATCTGTTGTATCTAAAATCTTGACCAGATACAACCGCTATTAAAACTAACTGTTTCCCAAATTTTTCTTTTAAGTAGAGGTATTCTTCAAAACTCATTAAATCATCCCCCACTAAATTGCCATTTTCAAGAGCAGCATTAAACTTTGGCATGTTTAAAATTGCATAGGCTGCCATCCCCTGTTTTTCTCTTATTTCTTCTCTTATTATTCTCTCTTTTTCTTGGTTAACACTTCCAAATCGTTCTTTGGCAAGATCCAATGTGATTTGGCCGAATCTTACAAATCCAAATCCTTTTTCTTCTTTTAGATAATCACATACTGTACTTTTGCCTGCTCCAGTTAATCCGGCTACTGCAATAAATAGATTCATAATAGTATAGTTTTTATAGGGGGCTTTTTAATTATTATTAAACACAAATCTATATTTTAATAAACACTATTCTTTGTTTACTCAAAAATGATTAAATTAATTAACAACTTTCAAGTGCTACAAAAGCTTTTAATAAGAACTTATGTATTCTGACTCGGTAGGGAAAAAAGAGGTGTCTCGATGGGTATGATTGATGCAGTCAAGGGATTGTTGAATAAGAAGCAACAGAAATCACAGGAATTACCACCAGTTCCACCTAGAAAGGAGGAACTACCTAGTTCTAAAGTGGAATTAATGCCTCCTCCCAAGGTAACAGACTTCGATGATGAAATTCCAGAACTTCCAGATTTGGAACTTCCAGAGGAGTTAAGCCCGGAGAATTCTTCTCCAGAACCTCAACCTAAATCTCCAGTTGTCCCTCCACCTCAAGAGCGAGCAACACAAATGGAGGCACAAACTCCAGCAGAACCAGATGACGATGAAATCAGCTTTGATAAGATCGAATCTTCTACACTGCACGAACCAGAAACTATCGAGGCAACACCTACACCTAACAGTCAGGAGTCAGGAGTCAGGAGTCAGGAGTCTGCAGTAAGTTTAGAGCCCAAAGTTCAGAGTCCAGTTCATCCTGCAGATATTACTTATTCAAAACCTGAAGGCTATGAGTATATTAGAGAATTTGCGTTTGCAGAAATTGTAAGCGATTTAAAATATATTGAGGGAACCGTTGAAGACTCTAAATTTTTTGAAACTTTAATGGATTTAGATGCCCAGAAGCAAAAAGCCATTGAAACCTTCCAAAAGGAAGTAAAAGCAGTTTTGTCTACATTAAATGATATAGATAAACTGGCTTTTAAGAGGTGAATATTATGACAGATGATACTGTATTTGTCAAGATAGATGAATACGAAAAAATACTCGCTAAGATATCAACATTGAATGACCATATTAAAAAGGCCAAAGGCCAACTTAAGCTGATTCAAGAATTAAAAGTTGAAGAGGATAAAAACCTTGTAGAATGGGAAGGAGAGCTTGCAAATATGGAAGAGAAAATTGGATTTGTAACAAATACAATGTCTCAGAGAGAATAAAATGAGCAGATACATAAAAATCATTGATCCAAATGAAACAAGAAAAGCATTGTTAATTGGAAAGATTAATTCTTTAAAGGCATTAAAAAGATGCCAGATGAGTATTGCTGACCTTGAGAAAGTAAAGGCAGATCTTGGTGCATTAAATGAGCAATTGAGCGTTATTCCCTCAAGCGCAAGAAGCATCAAAAGCAAATTGCCTAAAATTGAGATTACTAAAGCTGATAAGGCAAGAATTTCTCAACTAAAAACTCCAGTGAATGTACCTGTTAGAAAAACTAATTTAGCTGCAGTAGAAGACCAAATTGCAGCTTTAGAAGCTGAGATTGGAGAGTTGTAAACTTCTTTTTAACATATATTTTCTTTTAATTTATTAGCTAAAGTGGCGAATTTTCATAACACATTCTTTAAGTACAAACAGTATAGAAAGATCCATGATTTAGTTTAGAAATGGCTGGGACTATGCACCAATTATTGGGCCTGTTAGAAGGGTGGGGCAATCAGTCCAGTTGTACAGAAAGAAACAAAATCTCCACAATGCTAGATTAACAAAAGCTTTTATTAATTATGAAATATTTCAAAAAGCTATGGATGAAATAGGATTTTTAGGAGTCAAAGAAGAAAGAGAAGTAGAAAACACCGAAGGTTTCATAAAAATTGAACAGCTTAAAATAAGAGATCTACGTGCCATGATGAGTAAAGAAATAAAAGAATTGGCCCATTTAGAATTTGACCTTCTTCAGATTAATAAACAGCTTAGGCATGTACATGAATTAATGGAGTATCGGAGGCGACTTTTGGAAAAATTAAAGTTGAATCATAAGATTTATTTGCCCAGTGGTGCACTAAATGCAAATAATGAGTTTTTACATGCAATTAAGGATGTGGACCACAACATCAGAATTATTATAAGCCATATTTCAATTGAAACTGATAAATGGCTTATAACTAGGGTCCATAAATTATATGCAAAAGAGGAAGAAGATAGAGGGAGAATTGAAGAAATTAGTAAAGAAGCCGAAATAATCAAGGGAGATATAATGAAGATCAACCGCGAATTGTATGATAGCCAGGCCCTTCTTTCTGAAGTTGAATCAGGGGTAAAGAAGCCAGAACGACGAAGGATGGGTTTTTAACAATTAAGGAATGAGTGTTACTCCCCCGAAAAAGTTGAGCACAACATAAAGCACAAAGATTCCGATAAGTATAATTGCTTCTTTTCTTGATATTGTCCCTTTGATTAAAAATGGGATTAGCATTATATGCAAAAGTACCATGAATGGGATGTTGAAAGCTAGTAATTGTTTAGAGATAATAATCGGAGTGAACAATGCAATAATCCCTAATGCTACAAAGAAGTTAATTACATTTGAGGTGATGAGATTTGAGAAAATTACTTCATCTTTATTTTGGAAAAGTAAGGATAGGGCCACTGCGAATTCGGGAAAAGAGGTCCCCACTACAACTATTGTTGAGCCAATAATCACCGGGGAAATCCCATAAAGATTAGAGATGTAAATGAGAGAGGAGATGCAGGTGCTTGCACAATAACACACAACAATCCCTGCTAATAAACTAATCCCCATTTCCATAAAGGGAGTTTCTCTACTAGAAAGAGGGCTGTTCTCCTCGGCGTGCATGAACCTCATGACAATTATAAAGAGAAGGAATGCTCCGAGCATTAAAACTCCTTCTTGAAAAGATATTACTAACCCCGGAGGGGATGCAGGACCAAAAGAAAAGAAATTGAGGTTCAATAAACCAATAAGCAAACCGAGAATCATAATTAGGGTGGCAATAACTCCTTTTTTTACTGCCCCCTGTATTCTCAAGGGCCTTAATAAGGCAATTATTCCTATTACTAGGGTAAGGTTAGCAATATTTGTTGAAACTACATTTGATACTGCAATCTCAAAATTATGCGAAAGGCCGGCAATTATTACCATTACCAATAGGGGGAGGGAACTGGAAGTGCCTAATAATACAATCCCAATTGTCTTGTTAGTTTTTGCGCTCACTTTTTCTATTTGGTTGGAAAGCAGAGCAGCAGAACATAGCATGAGCAAAAAAGAGGCTCCAGCTATCGCCCATACCTGCCAGGTTGGCCTTCCTTCAACAGAAATTACTCCCGGCATGGCCGAAGCTGTAACCAGTGGGAAACTTAGCAAGATTACTAACAAAAAAATAATTCTCTTTTTCACATAACTTTTTTGGTAATGAAATATAAAAAGATTTTGGAAAAGCTGTGATTAAGGGAATCTGAGGGCCCTTCTCCTCAGCTATGTTAAAAGACAAGAAAGAATAATCGGGAGAAGATAAAGGAAAATCTTTGATTTTCCAGACCTTCTCAGCTATGTTAAAAGACAAGAAAGAATAATCGGGAGAAGAACTTCGTTTCATGAGGGAGAAGGGATTCGAACCCTCGAAGGCACTAAGCCAACAGATTTCTTCGAGCTGGCGTTACCAGCAAAGTCTCTTAACACCAAATTCTCGACGTAGCGAGACACATTAACCCGGCTACGCTTGAGCAACTGCTTCACTTCTTTCTCGATTGTCAAATTCATGGAAACTCTCATATTCTGCGAATACTATGCGCATGTTTGGGCTTCGGGCCTTTAAAAAATTTGTGTCCTTTTCAAGGCTTTTTGTATGAAGTTTAAATAATGAATTACTATTTACACAGAAGTTATTTCATAAAGACATACACAATGGTGAATACCAAAATTAAGAAAGTCATAAAACTCATTATCCAAGAACTTGCCGTCATAGATTTTTTTAATGAATTTATGTTATAATTCAATGATTTTATAGAAACCAATAACCTTCTATTCATTTCCATTTTATAATTTTCTCCCCATTTATCATTCTCCCCTAATGAAAGAGCGAGTAGTTCTTTACCAGTATATTTCTTTAACTTTTCAGCTCCTTTTAATAAATTAGGATTAATTGCTTTTTTCATCGTCCTTCATACTACTCACAACATTTACTTGGGCTATCAGAGTTTAATAATTTAATTGCATCCTACCAAATCCCATTTTAACCTCTTTTTCAACAGTTATATGTATTGGTACTTTTGTCATTTTAGCGAGTTTTATAGTTATTTGGAATCATAAATTCTAAATAACTAAAGAATTTATAATCTTTCTGATTATAATTATAAAAAAAGGAAACTAGAAAAGAGAAAGGCCAACTTTGTAAAAATCTTCTGAACTCCAATTATAAATAAAAGAAGGATTTTCTTTAAATGAATTTGAGAACCATTTCTTTAAGTAAATTATAGATATTTTATCTCTTTTAGTTAATAAAAAGCGGAAATTTGTATTAAAGTTGATTGTAAGTATCCTATTTTCTAATTTTAATGTAATAGAAATAGGTTCAGCACCATATTGAACTGCAGCATTTGTTTTTCCTCGTATAACTTGGGTTATTCCAGTAATACATAGAAATTCCCTACCACAAAGATTACACTTAATCCTTAATTCCTCTTCCTTCACACCCCCTTCAACATTAATTTCTCGTTTACAATATGGGCACACAAAAGAATTATCTTGATTTTTTCCAATTTCTTCTTCAATAATTAATAATTCGTTTTTATTCTCTTTAATTCTTTCATTAATTATTTCCACCGTATCTTTTTCCGTTATTTCTTTTTTACTTTCTTCTAATATTTTTAATAATTTAATTTTTCTTTCTTTTGCTTCTAAATAGATTTCCTTAGCTTCTGTTTTCATCATTCCCTTATTTAACCCTTCTCTAATTTTTGCCACAGCTTCTTCTGTCCATTCGTGGTCTTCTAGAATGATGGAAATTAATCTTGATTTAAGTTTCGTATCTTTATTTATAACAATCTTTTCTCCGCATTTTTCACAGAATTTAGTATCAATCGAGTTTAAGTGGTCACATTTAGTACATACTATTACATTAATATCTTCACTTAAACTATTTTCAAATTTATTCCCACATTTTTTACAATACTTCGCATTGTCTTCATTCTCTGCTTGACACATATTACAATTTATCATATTCCCAATAATGCAAACTCATTATATATCAAATACTGTTGTTTCACAAGATTGATGTGTGAATATTAATAATTAAAACATAGGGAATTAAAAAGTTTTCCCTTTTTTCCTGCAAATCTTCCTTAAGCACCAGTTTCTCGACGTAACGAGATATATTCTTCTTATTACGCTTCAAATAACTCTTAACCTTTTTTTCAACAGTTATATGTATTGGTACTTTTGACGTTGTTACGAAGTTTATGGCTATGATTGAGCCTTGGGCATTTAAAAAGTTTATGTCCTACAGTAAATGGAAAGATTTATAAACAAGTGTTACTCACTAGTAACAAAATGGATAATTTACAAATAACTCAATTTGGTTGTTCCAAATGTATGGCAACTTATGCCAACAAAATTTGTATTGAATGTAATTCTGTCTATGATATTTCTTTAACCAAATGCCCCATCTGTGAAACACCTAATGACACATTATCATGTAGTTGCGGAGCTAAATATAAGAGAAAAGAAAGCGGAAAGGGATTTGAACTTATAGAAGAAAGCAATATAACAGTACCAACAGACTCTCAGGCTGAAACCGGCATTAATTTAATGAGGGCTGGGGCTTCTTTGATGATTATTGGGTATATGCTCCCAATAGCAGCAGGAGTTCTCTTATTTTTCTTTTTATTCATAGCTTTCTTGTTTGGAGCATAAAGTATTACCAACTTAGATATCAACGATTTAGGTGCCACCTACCGATAGCCCTTTTTGAGCCATAAATAAACACTTAGGCACGAGGAAGTCCAGGGAGGTTGCACCTACCGAAGCAAGGTGGCAAACCTGTACAAGAATCATGTGCTAAGCTTAATTCTATCTTGAGTTAAATAGCGAGTAATTGAAATACTTATGAAAGATAACAAATCAATAAGGTTATTTCTATAAAAAGTCAATGCCAATTCCTTCCTTTCAGAAGAGTTTAAAGTTTTTAAGAGGTAATGGTCACTTAAATCGTCCTTCCAGATATTTAGTGAATCAATAGTATAAATAATAAAGAATTCTGTCACAATATCTTTTTTCTCAGTTATCATCTCAGCAAATTTACTCTCAGTGAAGGGGGTGATTTTTTCTTTATTACATAATACCACTGTTTCATTAATTTTACTAAAAAGGACTAAGTCTCCTCGCTTTTCGACAACTTTCCCTTCATCTTTGGGAGATAATGAATCATAAACCTCTAAAATAGATGAAATCTTTTCATACTGTTCGATGGTCTTAAGCACATTAAAGATATGAATGAAGAGTGTGTAAAAGACATACTTAAGATATTTAAAAATGTTGACAAGAACATCTTGAATTTCAAACCCCTTAGAATAATAATTAAAGTAGAATAATAACTTATTGAAAGTAGCATATCGAACTCTATTAAAAATTTTCTTATCGTAAATATCATTTCCAGCCACAGTTTTTGCTGCATCTTCAACATCAACAAATTTGGCTGTTGAATTGCCAGAAGATAATGAAACGAGTTCACTCTTGTTATAATAATAAATAAACTGTGCCGCAAGAGCAACTGGATTAAGTGAATAATACACTCTCTTTCTCCCATTTTCTTGACGTTCTTCTTTCTTCAATAGATTGTATCGAGCCATAGAATTTAGAATAGAAGTAATCTTGTTTGCACGAAGAATATCATTGGGAACATTCTCTCTTTTTATTTT
>JAFCCU010000033.1 GCA_017610005.1 Candidatus Woesearchaeota archaeon
TCTTTAGAGGATGGATTAAGAAAAAAAAGCAGATAAATCCTAATTTTAAGTTGGGAGGCATGTTTAAGAAATGAAGTTATACAAATGTTTTATCCATGCTTTAAACATGGTATTACATAGTAAGCTTAGAAGCTGGCTAACTATTCTTGGAATAGTAATAGGTGTTGCAGCAGTAATTGCTATAGTTTCACTGGGCGAAGGAATGCAGGCTTCTGTGAGTTCTTCATTAGGTGATTTAGGATCTGATCTTGTTACAGTAACTGCAGGATACTCTACTAGTTTTAGGATGATAGGCAGGGCACACTTTCCATCAAGTAGTACAAGTGCAACAGAAGAAGAAGTTGTTGTTGGTAGGGCGGAGGTTCAAGCATTAAAAGGAATTTCAGATATTGAACTTATTGATGTAAATATTAGGGGAACAGTTAAGGCAACTTATATTGGAAAATCTGGTTCAGTAATGACTCCCCTTGAAGTTGAACATGGAAGGCTACTTGATTCAGCTGATTCAAATGTGGTAGTGATTGGAGGAAGGCTAGCAAATTCCTATTTTGACCAGCCAATTGGGATTAATAAGATGGTTACAATTGAAGGCCGCGCTTTTAGAGTTGTTGGGATACTTGATGATACAAGTACTAGCATTTACATGCCCATTTCAATGGCATATGAAGTCTTGGATGACAAAGACCAGGGGGTTTATGATTCAATTATTGTTCAGGTGAAGAACGAAGACAATTTAGCTGAAACTATAGAGAAAATTGAAAATAAATTAATGCAAATTAGACACGTTGATGAAAAAACAAGAGACTTTACAGTCTCTTCAAATCAAGCAAGCAGTGACGCAAGAGCAGAAATGTTAGATTCAGTAAATATGTTTTTAGTTGCAATTGCAGGGGTATCGTTAATTGTTGGAGCAGTAGGTGTTGCTAATACCATGTTTACATCAGTTTTAGAAAAAACAAAAGAAATAGGCATTATGAAAGCAATTGGCGCTCGAAATTCAGATATTTTGAAGATTTTTTTACTTAATGCTGCATTAATTGGCCTTGTTGGTGGACTCATTGGAGCATTTTTTGGAATAATGCTCTCAGGAGTTCTTCCTGCCCTAATGGGCCAAACAATGATGACTCGGGGAGGAACAATAGTTTCAATAAATTCAGTTATTATGGCTTTATCTGTTTCAATTGGAGTAGGAATACTTGCAGGAGTAGTGCCCGCATACCAAGCTTCTAAACTAAAGCCCGTGGATGCATTAAGATACGAATGAAATGAGTAGCTTAATGCCAAGGAATGTTAGTGACAGGCATTAAGATACGAATGAAATGAGTAGCTTAATGCTATGAATGTTAATTAACTCTTTTTAATCCAGAAAATTCTACTATGTACAAAAAAATGAATTAAAAGAAATTTAAAAAGTTTTGACCTTTGAAACCTTCTTTGGAGCTTCTTTGGTCTCTAAAGCTTTCATAATCTTATCAAGCTTTTCGTTGATTTCTGAAAGATCTACTTTAGATTTCATAATCTTATCTAGCTTTTCATGGATTTCTGAAAGATCTACTCCGCCTTTCTTACCGCCGCCTTCTTTTTTAAAGCAATCACTGCAAAGTACTGGTTTACCTGCAGTTGGCTTAAAAGGAACTTCACAATCAATTCCACATTTGTCACAAACTGCCTTGTGCATTTCAATAGGGCCTCTATCTCTTCTATCCCTTCTGTCTCGTCCGCCTCTATCACGTCCGCCTCTATCGTCATCTCTCCTATTTGGCCTGCCAAATCTGTCCATCCGTTTATTAGAAGTGTAATCTTTTGAATCTTTTGCTCCGAATTTTCCTGAACCTTTTTTATCATTATATTGTCTCATCGTGGCTATACTATCGCTTCTGCTTTTAAACTTGTTGGTTTAATTCAACTTTCTGTAAGTTTATTTTCTTAATGGCCTTTTATAATCATACTTCTGACATATTAGGTTTTATTGATAATATTCCTTTGTTTGATTCCCAGTGATATAAATCACTTAAGATAAAACTATCATATTCTTTCATATTCCTACCTCCATTTCATTGAATGTTATGAGATCTTGTATTGATAGCACAAGCCCATACTCTTCATAAAAAGCGATTCTTTGTTCTTTCAACGATAAACTTTCTTTGGATATCATTTTGATTACCCCCAAAGCTAACAACATTAATTTTGTTTAAATACTATTTTAAAGAGAAATCTGAGGTAAACTACCAAACCTTTAAAAAGGGCCTTTGCTACTTTTAATATGAAATGTCACTCGCATATTTGTCACCTTTATGGTTTTTTGGATATGATGTAGCGCTAGAATTCTTATTTGCAGTTGTTGCTTTAATGGTATCTATTTTTGCATTTAGAATTTATAAGAAGACTAACCAAGGCCAGGTAAAACTTTTTGGGATATCATTTTCGTTTATTTCTATGTCTTATTTTATTCAATCATTTTTCAATTTTTTAATAGTTTCAGAAGTAAATGCCCATGTATGCAGTGCATTGAAAATTCAATCTATTCAAATGTTTGATGCAGCAGGATTATATTTTCATATGATACTTATGACTATTGGCCTAGCGGTGCTTGCATACATGACAATTAAATCTGAAAAAATTAGAATACTTTGGATGATGATTGCATTATCTTTATTTGGAATCTTTTTAAGTGCCAGTAGACTTTATGTGTTTTTCTTATTTTCAACAATCTTCTTAATATTGTTAGAATGGCATTTTATAACAAATTACTTACAAAATAAACAGAAGAAAACCTTGTTTATTGCAATTGCATTTTTATTGATGTTGTTTGGAAATATTCATTTTCTTGTTTCAGTTAATCATCAGTTATTTTATGTGATTGGCCATGTGTTAGAGTTAATTGCATATTTACTTATACTTTCAAATTTTTACTTGGTATTAAAAAAATGAAACGGGATCGATTGGAGATCATTTTCGATATTTTAAACTCCATTAGAGAAAAGACTGGAATAGTTTTGCAAACCCATATACTTTATAAATCAAATTTATCTCACCAGATGCTTGTTGAATATGTTGGAGAACTCATTGAAAAAGGATTTATTCTAGAAAATGAAGATAAAAAGGGAAAGAAAAATTATGAACTTACTAAAAAAGGTTACAATTATCTAAATGATTATCAGGTCATAAGGGGTTTTGTCGATTCATATGGGCTTAATTAGTTTTTATTATCTATTCTCCAGTGAAGAAAACTTTATATACCACTTATCTATAATTTATTCTGGGGAAAATAAATAATGAAACTATTTGTATCAATATTATTTTTATTATTACTAAGCTAGCTTATTTGCCTAATTTTCTAAAGAGACTTTAGGACTATGATAGAAACGTGTAGAATAAGGTTCTTTTCCAATCATTTCTCTATAATCTTGTCGCCTAAGATCTTCATGTGAAATAACTTCTGTTCCAATATCCACTCCAGTATTATACCCAAATTCCAAATCTAAATGAGTTACTTCTGCACCAGGTTTCCAAATTGGCCTGCTTGCAAATTGCCTTGTAGAATTTGAGTCCGCAATTACAAGCGCGCCTCTAGCAGGATTTAATGCAAACTCAATAAATGCTGCAGGAGAGTGGTTAGACCACAATGAGTGCATTCCTTTAATTAAGAGGGTGTCAATATCTGCTTTGGCTAAAAACGCCTTGAGGTTATCAGGGATTCCAATTTCATAAGAATCAATAAGGTGAGAAAAAAACCAAAGCCTTTTTTTAACCCCTTCATCTATAAATTCAATTACAGCATGACGGCCTTGAGGGTCGAATGCCGGAATTCCAATTTTATTTATATTAAAATAGTAAAGGCCAGAAGGTTCCCTTCGCCAAATTCCGAACAATTCTGTGAAAAGAGCGATTCCCATACCTTTATAGTCATTTGCTACCCTTCTTAAATGTATACTTGTTTGCCAGCCCTGTGAATTTGCAAAAAGATCATCGAGGGAATTCATAACATGATTTTTCATCTTTAGGTTCGCTTCAAGAGAAAATAAGTTTCCAAATTCTTCTTTGCTGTGAATGATTACATCAGTAATTTCAGCGGATAAGGAAAAAGCTGTTATCGCATCAGCACCTCCAAAAGGATAATACAAAACAGGACCCTCAACATGTGCAGCTCCCCCCACAGCAATCGCCCTTCTTGCTTTTTCTTGAAAAAGTTGATCAGCTTTTTTTAACTGAATTTTACTTGCTACCTCAAATTTAGGCATACTGTTGGTTGCATCTAGAGGAGTTTGAAACATGAGGTAGATAATCTGACATCACTTATAAACTTAACAAACTTTAAATATCACCTCTTTGTTAAGTGGGATATGAAATACATAGCATTAATTTTAACTTTATTATTCTTAGCCGGGTGCGTAAGCTACGGATCTAAAGAAGCAGTACTTAATGAAGAAGTAATTGAAGAAAATGTAACTATTGAAATAAAGAATGGTACAGAAGAGATAATTGGGGAGGAGAGTAATATGGTACAAGTAAAACTTGAAACTAATCATGGTGATATTGTAATAGAGCTTTTTAATGAGATGCCAATAACAGCAGGAAATTTTGAAAAACTTGTTTTAAAGGGATATTATGATGGAGTAGTTTTCCATAGAATTATTGAAAACTTTATGATTCAAGGAGGAGACCCAACAGGAACTGGAACAGGTGGTCCAGGGTATGAAATTAAAGATGAATTTACTGGAACTGACCTCGATAAGAATAATAGGGGTACATTGTCTATGGCAAATGCAGGCCCAAATACTGGTGGAAGTCAATTTTTTATTAATCTAGTAAATAATAACTTCTTGGATGGAAAGCACCCAGTCTTTGGTAAAGTTGTTGAAGGAATGGATGTTGTTGATAAAATTGCAAAGGTTGAGAAGGATTCAAATGATAGACCAGTTGAGATTGTTAAGATAATCAAGGCGAGTGTCGTGTCAAAAATCTCTGGTCAATAGGGGCTGAACATATTTTTGCTGATTAAAGCAGCAAGAGGTTTTTGACGCTCGGAATTCCACCAGTTCGGTGATTTTCGAGCACTACTCATACCTTGTGGTATTCCGTTGTCTAAAGAAAGGGGCCATCTCCTTTAATTTTTCTCTTGGTAGATTGTGGTGCCTTGAATAAACTTTTTAAATCATTGACTCTTCCCCCTATTAAATGGCACAGCGAATACTTCACGCAAGGGAGTATCCATTTGCCTGTGGAATTTGCTAAAGCTGATTTGGAAACGGCTCTCACAAATCTAGGTGCAAGAAATATTATTCATAAGGTTTCTCTTGATCTTGCTATTGTTGGACTTGCATTATTAAAATATTCTCCATCATTCCCTTCTGTTGGTAAATTAGACAAGCTTTATGAAGATATTAATAACCTTGAAAGAAAACTTGGATCAATGGATTTTAAGGCTCAAAATCCAGATCAACCTCAATTAGTTGAAGATTTAGCAAATAAACAATTAAAATACAATTCCCTTTTTGATAGGAATGCAGGCTATCGCGTGCTTGCAGAATTAGCCCAGAGATTTGTTGATCACGCAAAGCATATGCTTATTCTAGTTTATACACATCTCCTAAAAGTAGATAAGGTGTTTTCTTCATATGCTTGGGATAACATTACATTTGTTAATGTTGGCGTAGAAGGAGGTTTTGAGAAAGTTCAAGCATGGGCAAGAGAGCATATTAAGTAAGATTTAAAAAGGCTCATTAAATTCTTTTCAATTGTGCCCCGATGGTGTAGTCCGGCCCATCATACCGCCCTCTCGAAGGGACAATCAGTAATGGTTGTTTTTAGGGATAGGCGGTGACACGGGTTCAAATCCCGTTCGGGGCATCAAACAGTCTGGAGTCAGCAGTCTGAAGTATGCAGTCTGAAGTATATTATTGGTATTTTTTAAGTGTGTCAATAGATGGAATTTTAGGTAAGAATTTTTCCGCTAGGAAAAAGGGTGTAACTCCCCCACTTTTCTACTAAATCCCATAGAACTAAAGTTCTAGGGCACAGAAAATCTTTGATTTTCTCGTGTTTTAGAAAGAACTGAGAGGTAATCTTATAAATTATATTCTATTCCTAAAATTAGGGGATGGTTCTGGATGACCACATTGGACATAGATAAGAAAGCTGTAGGAGCAACAATAGTTCTGCATGATTCAAATCTTCCAGGAGTTTCCAGTGTAACAAGCCTTGCAAAAAGATATAGTGTTAATGTATATGAAGGTCGGTCTCCGTTTCTTTCAACTGGATATCAAGAATTGCTCCCAGTTACAAATCAAGAAGTTATAGAAGCGAGACAGGAGACAATAAGGGTATTTGAAGGAGATATGGATAAATTTTATTCTCCCCTAAATATTATGCATTTAATAAACAAATGGAGTTCTTTAAGTGAAAATGATTTTGATTCAGCTAAGGGTGCAAAGATACTAAGGAGATATATAAGTGAAGCAGAAGTCTTAAAAGATGAGCTAAGAGGGGCTGGAGGAGTTTTAGAAAGAATTGCAGAAGACATCGAAAAGGATTGTTCTTTTGATGAAATTGAGACACTTGCTGGAGTCTGTGAAAGAGGAAAATTTGAAAGACTCATGATTGTTAGTGAAGGTGAACATTATAAGGTAATTGGAATAGAGGGAAGAGAATTACCTGAAATTAAAAGATATTTGGGAGAATATGACCTTAAAGAACAAATGGGCTGGAGAGGGGAAGGTTTTGCACTTTATGCCTTTTTGGTAGGAATGAAGACATTAAATGATTTTTTTAGTCCTTTGGGTGCACTTTATTTTGAAGCTGCATACATGCAAAAAAGAAAAGCAGATGGTAAAAGTGTTTGTTTACCTGAAATCAATAATCAGGATATTTTTGAAATGATTGAAGGTGAACCAGTGCTACCAACACAAGAGCCAGTTGCTTGGAGAACCTTTGGTTTTGATACTACAAACTCAAATTCCATTTTAAATGGGCTTCATAGTGGTGGAAAAACCCATCTTTTACGCGATATTCCTCTCTATATTTTGCGAGGGCTTAGGGGTTTTTCTCTTCCTGCAAAATCTTCAAAGATTCCTATTGTACGAAGGATTTTTCATAGTGAGAGTGTTGAAAAAATTGGATCTGTAGGCAGTCTTGAATCAGAAATGTATAGAAGGGCACAAGAAGTTCTTTTAGCAAAAAAAGGAGATCTATTTTTGATTGATGAATTTTTTTGTCATGCTTCTTCAGATGCTGCAGAACCACTTGAACCAATTATCCTAGCGGAATATGCAAACTCTCGTGCCATGTTTGTTATTGTGGATCACCGTGGGGAGTCAATTGGAGAGGGATGGAAGGTCTGGTCTCCTGGTTTTGAACAAGAGGGAGAAAGAGTTATTCCCACGTATAAGTTTATTGAAGAGAGGCCTTCACAAGAAATACTAAAGATCCATGCAAGGCAATTATTGGAAGATCTTATTGAAGGGATAGAGGTCCCAGAATCTGTTATTGAAAAAAAGCAAGGGGAGGGAGAGGATTATTCTCGACTGACAAACCAACAAATCCTTCAAGCACTTGAAGAAACTCTATTTGGAGGGAGTAGATGAGTTATCTAGTTGAATTGGGATTTGCAGAAAATGCTGAAAAAGCAAAAGAGTTAGAAGGAAGAATGACTGGATTATTGGCAAGTAGAGACGCTTTTGATCCTGATTTTTTCCATGGCCTTGAACTTTCTAATTATGATGATCTTCTAAGAGTGTTTTCAGTTAATAGAGAAGATTATGAAACCGCTCTTCGTGAAAATTCTTGGGATGATAAGGCAAGAAGAAGTTATAATTATTTGGTTAATAGTATGCTGTGCTATATGTTTTCTCCTTTACAAGATACAGAGAAGATTATGGCTAGACAACAAGTCATAAGACGATATATTGGGGATAGAGATCTTGCAAACAGAACTAGAGAAATGTTAGATGGTCATGCTTCTCTTTTATACAGCTTAAGAGATATTTACAACACGGAGATGCATGATGTTTCTGAACAATTTGAAAAGTTTTCAGAAGCATTTAAGAGATTAAGAAATGAAGATTTATTTGGAGGATTTTCACAAAAGTTGGAAGATTTACTTGGAAATAATCCTATTGCAGATATGTCTGCTTTAGGGCAAAAACCAATTCTAATTGCTGATAAAAATGATTTTTATCTTGTTAGATCTGGGCCGAAAGGAAAAGGGGTTTTTGATTTAACTGTTAATGGTTTGTTTAGAAGGGAGAGGGATATGATGATTGATTACCCTGGTAGCAGGGATGATTTAAAAAGTGTAAGAAACTTAGTAATGGAATCAGCCCCTTTTATTTATATTATCGGAGCATTTCTTCATCAAGCAGATGTGTATGTGAGAAGAAAGAAACTTGGATTGCCTGTTTGTATTCCAGAAATTAATGATCAAGGAATTTTTAAAGTTGAAAATGCTTATCCAATAACTACTTTTCTAAATGGATTATCGCCTGTGCTATTTTCATTTGGATATGATAGAATAATAAGAAAATTCTTAATTGGCGGAGCCCATAGTGGTGGTAAATCTGAATTATTGAAAAATGTTGGAGGTTATCATATTGTTGGGCTTGGTGGAGGAATTCTTCCATGTGAAGAAGGGGCTAAAATTCCTTTGACAAATCGAATTGTTACTTCATTTACTAAATCTCAAGAGGTGGGGCGTGGATCTTTAGAAAGTGAAGAAAAAGCATTATTGGAAGAGTTGAGAAGAAATGGCAAAGATGATTTATTGTTAATTGATGAATTTTTAAATACAACAAACCCCGAATTAGCTTTGCACCTTTCTGATCTCTTATATGGAGGATTGGAGGGATTAACACCTGGACTTGCAAATATCCCAGGAGCAGTCCTTGTTGTTGATCACAGAGCTTCAAGAATGGAACAAGAAGGTTTTGTATTTTTATCACCTGAATTGGTTTTAGGTAAACCAAAAAGAGATCCTTATGAAGAGGAACCTACAGATAAAGAAGTTTTAGTGCCCACACATCATTTTGTTACGGGTAAGCCAAACTCAGGGGAAGTAGCAGAGCATGCATTGCAGATGTGGGAAAGAGTTAAAAAAGATGTTGCTCGACAATCCGAAAGTCAGCTTCAAAGAACCTTTAGACATAATACTGAGGATTATGACATTAACCCTCTAGGCAGTAGTCTAACAAAATTATCTGGGGGAGAAGATGAATGGGGCAGGAAAGGAGAACGAAAAGAATTAAGAAGCAAACAGGAAGGGTTTGAGTTTTAATGAAAAGAACAATTTTTGATAGGGAAAACAGAATTGTTGGGAGAGATTTTAGTAAGTTAATTGAAGAAGAGGGTGGAAAATCAGCAGGATTGCATTTACTTGTTGATGGTATTAAGGGATTTTCTCCAAAAAGAAAACAATTAGGTTTTTCTGATTGGCACACAATTCCTACTTCAAAATATCGTGAGTTTGAAAGGATGTTAGATAAATCTGAGGTTGAGGAGTTATTGGATAATCCTTTGGAACTGCTAGAAACTCCTTCAATAAGAAACCTTCTTGAGGATATCTTACAGGATTGTGAAGGGGCATTTCCTGAGGAATATGCTTATTCGCTTGAGGCAACCGCCCCTGCTTGGGCTGCTCCTTTTCATTTGAGAAGTTCGACCACTGTTGAAGATTTTAAAGATGATAGATACTTTGGGACATTTTTAACCCAAAACTCAAGATTTTTTTATCCAATGAGGCCCAGTTTTTCTGAAGGGGGGAAGAATATTTTGGAAGCCATGCTAGTATTTTATGCTATGAAATATTCTGGCAATTATGATTTAGCAGATAATGCAGCCTTAGGCCTTGTTCTAATGCTTACAGTTGGAGAATATCAAGATAGACATGTTACAGTTTATTCATCTTATCCGGAAAGGGATTCTCCTGTACTTATTGAGGTTCAAGAGGTTGAACCTTTTGGATTAAACCCAATAGAATTAATTGAGATTACAGGTAGGGAAATTAATAGATATAATGCAAATTTGGGTTTTAATGGGGAAAGTTTGAATGAAGAGGATACCTTAGTTTTGGCTGAACTTGCACTGTTTTTTCAAAGGAAATTAGGTTATTCTGTAAATATAGAAGCCATTGTTACTGATGATTATATTGTGCCTGTTCAAATAAGACCAGTTCCTACCCTAGAAGTAACTGAACTTGGAGAATTACCTAAGGATGCTTATTTAATGCGAGCGTAGCGAGCACTGGGGTTTAATTCCCCGTCCTTCAGGTCGTAAATTCTAGAAACATTTTTTACGCGGCTTCGCCGCAGACTAATCTGCGGACGAAACTGCGCTCCTTGAATTTGCGACGAAATATCGCTATCGGATGTTTAGCAAATACAAACAACGAAACTTGGTTGAAGCTTGTATCCGTAAGCTATGTATGCGTCATCATATAAAAATTCTTGTACTTTCTGCTATGCCCGAGCATGTTCATATGATGGTGACCTTGCCCCACAACATTACTGATTCAGAAGGGTTGCAGTTGATCAAAGGAGGCTCCGCGTATCTATTCTTCAAACACCATCCTAAAAGCAGACTTAGACTACCTCAAGGCCATCTTTGGAGTGCAGGAGGTTGTGCCACCACAGTTGGTTACAATGAGTATGATACTGTGTATAATTACATAGCAAACCAAGATACACATCATGCAGAAGCCTAGATAGATACCCCAACTTTCAAGTTGGGGAGTAGGTCAT
>JAFCCU010000034.1 GCA_017610005.1 Candidatus Woesearchaeota archaeon
TTTCTTTTTTAAAGCAATTATTGCAGGATTAAACCGTTCAATATGCCCCACAGTTAATTTCACATTATTCTCTTTTGCAGCAAGAATTATTTCTCTTGCTTCTTCTACTGTTGAAGCAATTGGCTTCTCAACCAGCAAGTTAATTTTTTTATTTAAGATATCAAGTGCAATTTTATGATGAAGCTTTGTTGGCACTACTAAAGATATTAAATCAAGCTCACATTCTTCTAACATTTGATTATGATCAATAAATACTTTTACTCCTTGTTTAGCAAATTTTTCAGTATATTTTTCACTTGAATCACACACTGCAACAAGTTTCACATTTGGCATATCAGAATACACTCTAGCATGATTCTTACCAAAACTTCCAACTCCAATAACTCCGACATTAAGCACTTTTTTCCACCTCTTTTAATTTCCTAACTCTTTTATTAAATTTACTAATCTTTGTAAATCTTCAAAAGTTGCTTTAGGATGTACTGGTAAACTTAGTACTTCCTTGGCTGCTTTTTCTGACACTGGAAAATCCCCTTTGTTATAACCTAATCTTGCAAAGTGAGGATGCAGGTGTAAGGGTTTAGGATAAAAAATTCCTGAAATAAATCCTTCTTCTCTTAATTTTTTATTAAGTTCATCTCTTGATATTGGAAAATCCTCTGTTATCCTGATAGTATACTGATGGTAAACATGGGTTCTATCCTCCATCTTTTTTGGAGTAACAATCCCTTCAACATCAGCAAGTTCTCTATCTAAAAATTCTGCATTTTTAATTCTCTGTTTAGTTAAATCACTGATCCGTTCCATCTGAATAAGTCCAATTGCTGCCTGAATATCTGTCATGCGATAATTGTAACCAAGATCATGGTATTCATACCTTGTTTGTTCACTCTGACCATGATGCCTAAATCGCTTGCAAAGTTCTGCAATCTCTGGATCATTAGTTGTAACCATCCCTCCTTCGCCAGTAATCAAATTCTTTGTTGCGTAAAAAGAAAAAGCTGCTCCGTCACCTAATGCGCCACTCATTGTACTTTTATATTTACTATTAACTGATTGTGCAGCGTCTTCAATTAATTTTAGATTATGCTTCTTCGCAATTTCCCTTAATCTCTCCCAGTCTGCTGGTTGGCCGTACAGATTGACTGGAATTATTGCTTTTGTTTTTTCAGTAATTGCCTTTTCAACTAGTTCAGGATCTATATTATATGTATCTTCCTTAATATCTACAAATACAGGTATTCCTCCCTGCATAATTACAGGGTTTGCTGTTGCAACAAATGTAAATGGGATAGTAATTACTTCATCTCCTGGTTTTATTCCAAACGCGTAAGTTAAACAATGTAGCGCTGCAGTTCCTGAACTTACTGCAACAGCATATTTTGTGCCGCAAAGTTTTGCAAATTGTTCCTCAAATTCTTTTACCTTAGGACCTTGAGCAAGCATCCCCGAGTTAATTACTCCTTCAATAAGTTTCAATTCTTTATGATCTACATAAGGACTTGCATAAGCAACAATTTTTTTCTCCACTTTAGTCTCACCTTCTTGACATTTTTTACAAATAAGCTTTTCTTTACTCTCTACTTTTGCCCCACATTTACACACATACCCTACAATTTTTGCAGGATTTCCTACAACTAAAGCGTGTGCCGGTACATCTTTTGTTACAACGCTTCCAGCACCAACCATTGCATATTCTCCAATTTTCCTATCTCCACAGATAATTGTGCTATTTGCACCTAAGCTTGCGCCCTTGCCAATAGTGGTTGTTGCAATCTTCTTATCATCCCAGATAAATGCCCGTGGGAATAAATCATTAGTAAAAGTTACATTAGGACCAACAAAAACATCATCAGAAATTTTTACTCCGTGCCACACAGATACATTATTTTGCAACTTTACATTATCTCCAATAACTGCCCCCTTATCTACATAACAATTTTTTCCAATATTACAATTTTTTCCAATAAAAGAATCAGGTCGGATATGACAATGGTGCCAAATCTTGCTATCTTCACCTATGTTAGCACCGTCTTCTACAATTGCTGTATCATGTATAAACTTCACTTATTCACCTTTTTTACCCAAGAAAGTAATATTTCCTATAAAAGATTATCTATACTAGAGTGAATACACTTTTTAAAGAGGATTACGGTGAGAATTATAATAATCTACTACAATTTTTCATAAAAATGCAATAACACTTAAGTTTTTAATTAAGAACTCGTTATCGGTTTAAATGAGATTGCCAGGGGATTGCCTAAAGGATTTTTTACAAGAAGAACTTTACAAATCAAGACTTCAACAAAGACTCTTCGGCCATGTACCCACTCTTGAGCAATTCCTGGAATTAACAGAAGGAGAAGTTACAATCCAAGCGAATTCGGGTTTAGTTGCCCCTCTTACCTATTCCACTTACCCATTTGAAATCTTTTTGAACTATGTTGCTGCCCCAAATGGACTTCTAATTCCAAAATTTTCAAGAGTAATCCACTACCAAGAATCTATTCAAAAATTAACATCAAGTGAGTACACAAACCTTGATGCAAATGCATTGAATGAGAGTCTTATTGCAAATGCCGAACATACAGCAAAAAGAATAAGAGCAATTTACAACCGAGAAGCAATTGTCCTCATTGAAGCTAAAAGACATTAATTACAAAACAGCTGCAAGCACAGCCATAAAAAACAACCATACTGCAAAATAATGCATTTTTCCACGATTTAAGATGCCAAGTAATAGTTTTAAAGACACTATCCCTACTACAAATGCCGCAAAAAAGCCTAGAGCGCTCCCTACAAGGTTTATTGTCAAAAAGTCTACCTTTAACAGTTGAAGCAAAAACGCGCCTCCAATAGCTGGAATTGCCAGTAAGAAAGCAAATCTGCCTGCTTCTTTATTACTTAAACCTAATATTAATGCTACACAAATAGTCATTCCGCTTCTTGAAATGCCTGGAGCAAGCGCTAACGCCTGAGCCACTCCAATGCCAAATGCAACAGGCGGACTTAATTTTAAATCTTTAAAAGCCCTATATTTTGAAAGTAAAAGCACAATTCCAGTAAATAGAAACGTAAAAGACAAAAAAGTAAATCCAGTAAACAATGATTCTATTTGATCTTGAAAGGCAAATCCTACAATTACAGCAGGCATCGTTCCAATAGGAATTAAGCCCCAGTATTTTCTATAATCTTTAAATTTCTCATTAAATGGGCTTTTTAATATTGCAAAAATATCTTTCCAGAAAACTGCTAGAATTACAAGCAATGATGCAAAGTGAACCAGGATATCAAAAAAAATTGGGTTATCAATTATTAAAAAGTTCTGCAAAAAAACTAAGTGCCCTGAAGAACTAACTGGAAACCATTCAGTGATCCCTTGGATAATGCCTAAAATGATATATTCCCACATCTTAATTTCATATGAAAACGCTGTTAACTATAAATAAATTTCTATTGTAAAGTGTCTCAATTACCGTCTCAAAAGTGTCTCAAAAGTGTCTCAATCTCCATAGGAAACGAAGGGGTGTCCTCCACAGGAAACAAAGGGGTGTCTCAGAGACGTCTCAATGAGATGCAAATTGAGACAGTATTTTAACTATCTCAAGACCATTAATAGAAATTGTTTCTAGAAGATCTTCACGCTTTAATTCTTCAAAATACCTATAAAATGTTGCTCTTGAACAATACCTTAAATCTATTACAATGGTGTCTCGAACTACCGCTAAAGACATCTCCTTTTCAAGTGCAATATCAAGAATTTTTTGCTTAATAACAACTTTCTTTCCTTTCTTATATTTCTTGACTAATTTTTCTTTTAAGGGATCTTTAGGATTGGTGGTATGTCTCTCAAGAGTTTCTAAACGTTTTAAAATTTGGTTGTTTTGTTCTAAGAGTCTGGGCATATAATCTACAACTTGCTTTCTTAATTCGTTAAGTTCTTGAGATAATTTGTCAATCTTCTCATCTTGTGCTTCTTTATCCTGCCTTACCCTCAAAAAGCTCTCGCGAATAGCATCCCCCATAAGATTTTACGAAAGTGCATAAATTTAAAAACATTTATGTTGTTAAAACTAGATATGTTAAAGAATAACTCAACTAAAAAAGTTATATCAAAAGAAATCACAATATGTAAAACCCCTTGGCAGAAACTGTGTGGTTTAATGTTTTCCAAGCCAAAATGCTTAGTCTTTGAATTCTCAAAAATAAAAAAGAGAGACTTCCACATGTTCTTTGTCTTTTTCCCAATAGATATAGCTTTCTTAGATGAAGAAAAGCGAATTGTTGAAATTAAACGAAACTTTCTACCATTCACAACATACACTTCAAAGCGTGTTGCTAAATATGTAATTGAAACACCCCAAGGCATGCTTTCTGAAGTAAGCATGGGCAACAAATTCGACTGGGATTCATAGTGCCTAATACAGTCTGGAGTTTGCAGTCTGGAGTGAAAAACGCAGTCAACTGCCCCATAAAACATAAACCTTATTCCAGTCTGAAGTATAAAGTCCAAAGTAAACTCAAACCCCAGATAGCTTTCTCGCAAGTTATTTATATTATAATCTCAATATAGTTAATATGAAGTTCAACAGGCTTATTCCTGAGCTCACTGTTATTGACTTAGATAAATCAATAGAATTCTACACAAATGTCTTAGGATTTAAAGTAGAATATCAAAGAAATGAAAACAAATTTGTATTTATCTCATTTAAAGGAGCCCAGCTAATGCTTGAAGAAGGGAAGCCTGCCAAAAGTGAGCAAATGAACTTTCAAATAGAAACAGATGATGTTGACGCACTTTACATGTCTTTGAAAAAAAGAGGATATCCAATTCATACAGAGATGCGTGAAGCATGGTATCGAATGGGAGACAAGCTTACGGGCAACAGAGAATTTATTGTTGCAGATCCAGATAGTTATTTGCTCAGGTTTGCAAAAGATTTAGGAACTAAACCCTTCTAGCAAGCATCTTATAGTCCCTGAAGATAATTCTTGCAAATGGAAATATTTTAGGATTTTTTGGAAGAATTGTCGCACCATGCGCCCGCACATACCCTTGAAACCCATAAAACTTCATTTTCATTTCATCAGTTTGAGCTAAACCTCTCTCAATTAATACCCTTCTTTCAGAAGCATACAGAGCAATTTTTGGTTTTCCATTTAACATCAAACTCGCTTTAGCATAAGATAATTCATCACCCCTAGAGACAAGATAAGCAAAATACAAATCATTGACCCTAGCAAGATGAATCTCTGCTTCAAAAATAACAGAACTATTCTTACATCTTTCTTCAAGAGAACCAAGAAGTTTTACTGGTACAACAAAAAAAGATTCTGATTTAAGTGTTAATTCTGAAATATCAACTTCAATTTCTCCAACTAAATCCAACTGACTACTATCAATTTCTTGATATTTATTTACTGCAAGAATAACTCCTGGATTACTTAAATCCCCTATCTCCCACAAGTTAAAGTCTTCAATCATTAAACTTAGAAATCATTAATCACTTTTAAAGCTAAGTTGTTATAATTATTGCTTCTGGAATGCAATTTTATCATACAACTAATTTAATATATTATCAGAATGCAAGAAGAATATAAGAGAGTATAATCCTGCTGTTATTAAAAATAATATTTTTAAATTAGTTACAAAAATCATACAAAGTCCAAAAATAATCATTCTTCCAATCCAAAAAGGAATTTCCCTAATTGCAATTAAATCTTCTGGACTTGTTCTTTTTCCGATATTAAAGCTAATTGCTGAAAAGGGAATTTTCATTATAATAAATGAAATCCCTGCAAGAGCCGTTATCACATAAAGGGCCACAGGAGACAAATCAAATAATCCTCTTACAAGCCAAATAACAATCAATAATAAAACCCCTATTTTTAATACCTTAAGCTTATTATGCTTATCAGTATAATGGCCAACCATCCGAGAAACAACTGCCATTCCAAACCCTAGCACTGTTCCAATAATCCCTACTGAAAGAGTTGAAAAAAGGGCAAGGTAAATAAAAATTGGCCAAATAAATCTTTCAGTCATAGCACCCGAACTTCTAACAGATGTTAAAAATAAAAAACTCTTGTTGCTTTTAACCAGCTTCCAGATTTTTTTATAATGTAGACTTGTTACTGGCTTAACATCTGGAGCCCAAAATAATGGGACATATGACAAGATAAAAATTATACTAGCAATGCCAAACAAAACCTTAAAACCTAAAAAGAAAGTTATTAATCCCCCAATTAAGGGTGAGACAACACCTGCAAGCCTTGAATAAAAATTTAGGTTGCCAACCTGTTTTCCCATTGATTTATTTTTTGTAGCCCTAATAAAAAGAATCTGCATTGGGATCCAATGGAGTGCTGACTGCAGCCCATCTAAAATTGCAAGTATGCACAAAGGAGTTCTAAAAATATCCATAGAATATAATAAAATCAAAAATATCAGAAGAAAAGGCAATCTTAGCATTGTAACTCTCTTTAATCCTAAAAATTTTGACAAATAAATCGAAATAAAGGTAAACAAAAGTAAGGTTGAATATCTAATAATTAAAAAAAATAATACCTGCGTTAAAGTGTATCCTAAGGTCAGCAAGAAAATAGCAACAAAAATATTCACCATATTTATACCAAATGTTGCAATAGAATGAAATAAATAAATGTGTGAGAGTTCATGCTTAAACAATTTTGACAAGTTCATTGCAATTGAAATAATTAAGTGAGTATAAAAAAGTTTTCTTAAGGGGTATTTAAGATGCAATCAAAGATTTCTGGGAAACCAAAAATCTCTTTGAGATTTTTTAGTATTTCCCAATTTATTCACTTCAGACTGTTAGATGTAGTATATAATTAAAGGTACTTTTCACTCCAAACTGCAGACCCCATACTATTAAGGTTTGAGAATAATATTTTTCACTTCAGACTGCAAACTGTATAGGGGGACGTAACCCATTTAACCTAGAGTTCAAGAGGGTCCTTTTAGCAAGCTTTTTAAGTGATGGTTAATAAAAGATAATATGAAGGTTGATATTATCATAGGAAAGAATCTGCCCTCAGGGCTTGCATCAAAAATAGATGTAATTTGGAAGAGTCATTTCCAAGAGAGCTGGGATTCAATTTCCCCTGAATGGACAAGATACAAGGGTTTAGATAACCCAGAAGCATATGCAAATGATACGTTCTTTATTATTACCGATGAAGAAAGGATACTAGCTGCAGGAAGGTTGAGACCTATTGAACTTGACTTTCTTGAGACCACTTATTTTATACTTGGAGTTGCTGATATTGTAGCAGTTGAAAAAGGCAAAGGTTACGGAAGGGCCCTTATTGAAGCAGTTCATGCTCGCTTGATCGAAACTGAAATGACTGGGGTGGGCTTCTGCAGACCGTCAAAGTCTCCATTTTATGAAAAGATGGGCTTTAACATTGCCAAAGATCTTGTTGAAAGGTTTGTTTACAAGGAGTTTATTGGAGTTGGCCACAGTGAGGACGTGCTTTATGTGAATGGGAAGGATAGATTCATGGAACAAGTCTTGGCCCACCCAGATGAGATTGTCCATATCCCTGTTCCAAATTGGTAATTCTTAGAAAAATAAACATGGAACGCAGATATCCAAAATCAAAGATTTCCAAAATTATTTACTTCTAACTCCTTACTCCAGACTATAAATGGGGACGCAGACAAAGAAAATCTTTCAGATTTTCAAGCCTGCTCTTTTGACTTCAGACTTCTTACTTCAGACTTCTAACTTCAGACTTCTAACTCCAGACTTCTTACTTCAGACTTCTAACTTCAGACTTCTAACTTCTTACTTCTTACTTCTTACTTCAGACTTCTAACTTCAGACTTCTAACTTCAGACTTCTAACTCCAGACTTCGGACTTCAGACTTCTGACTTCAGACTTCAGACTTCAGACTTCTAACTTCAGACTGCATAGGGGGACGCAGATATCGGAAATCAAAGATTTCCGGACCTGCTTACCCCATGCTGCGCATGGGGACGCAGACAAAGAAAATCTTTCAGATTTTCAAGCCTGCACCCCATCACTTCGTGATGGGGACGCAGGGATTCGAACCCCGATCGGCCGGTTTCTTCCGATCATCGCTTTCGCTCAACGCTCCAAGTCTGGAGCCGGCCATGATGCCAGGTTACACCACGCCCCCATAAAGTGAGATAAATAAGTGGGGCTTTTTAAAGGTTTCTGGTAAGAAAAGTTTTTATATTCAAAGCATCAACTGGATAAAATGACATTTACAAAAATTGAAAACAACGTGATTAAAAGTATCTTGACTAAGCACCTAGAAGAATTAGAAAATGCAGACAGTATTCCAAATGATAATGCTGGAGAATTTGTAACATTAGTGGAGTATGAAGCAGTTATCAAAAATATCTTAAATAAGCTCCAATAAATTTACAAATTAACTCTTTCTAGTACTGATTCCACTAACTCAATGTCATTTAATGCAAAAATATGTACACCAGAGGCTCCAGCTTTCTTAAGTTCATTTATCAATAAAGCCGCATAATTAATACCATAAATCCTTCCACTACAATAATTGGGATGCTTGGAACTTTTGCTTTATACTTTTTAAAAGTCTCAATATCAAAAACCATCTGGGTTATGATTGCTTCTGCTCCTGCATCTTTTTTTTGTTGAATGTTATTATCCTCTTCTTCAGGATGACCTGCAGCCATGATTGTAAATTCAGTAGGTTCGCCTTCTCTTTCCAAAAACTTTCCTTCATTCATTGCATTTATCTGAGCTATTAGTTTAAATGACTCTTTAAACTCACCTTTCCAAGGTTCATCTTCTTTTCTAGTAGCAGGAGGATCTCCCTTAATTACCAACACATTTCTTATGCCTAAGTAATGCAAATCCATTATTTCATTTTCAAGTTCATGCCTAGAATGCTCTCTACACACAACATGGGCAATTGCAGGAATGCCATATTTATTTTGAGAAATAAAAGATACGGGCAATGTGCCAGCCCTATGGCTTCCACCAGCACCCTTAGTTACTGAAACAAAATCTATTTTATTATGAAGTCTTGCTAACAAACTATATACCTTATCTAAAGATCTTCCATTTTTTGGAGGAATAATTTCTACTGAAATTGTAAATTTCTTCAAATCAATTATTTTTTGCATTTTTCATCAACTCATTTATCTCCCTTACTGCCCCCAAGGCATCTTTAGCATAAGAAGCACTAATACTTTTTGCATATTCTTCTGTAACAACTGCCCCGCCAATAATTATAGGAGCCATAACTCCAATTTGTCTTATTTGTTTTATTACATCTTCCATGCCAACAACAGTGGTAGTCATCAAAGCGGACAATCCAATAATATCTGGATTATTAAGTTTAACTGCCTCTAAAATTTTTTTCACAGGCACATTTACACCTAAATCAACTACCTTATAATTATTACTTTCAGCTAATGCAATTACGATATTTTTTCCAATGTCGTGAATATCATTTTCAACTGTTGCAATAAGAAATGTACCAACATCCTTATTTCCAGTTTTTTTAAATTCTACTTTTAATCTTGAAAATGCCAATTTCATTGTTGCGGCAGAAGCTAACACTTGTGGTAAAAAATATTCTTTTTTGTCAAATTTATCTCCAACTTCAATTAATGCATTAATCAAAATATCATTAATTTCCATTGCCTCAAGTGTCAAAAGGGCTTTATTTACAACCCTTAAAATATTCTCTTCATCTCCGTATAAAATAGCATTATGTAATTGGCCCTCCAAAGGCAATGTAGTATAATCTAATTTAGTAATCTTGGGCGCTTCTTGCAACTGCCTGATTATTGTATGTGTAGGATTCATAATTGCTAAAGATAAGTTATCTAACTCCTGAAAAATTTGCGCATTTAAGTTCTCCCGATTTGGCATTCCAAAAGAGTAATTACTTAGTCCCACAATACTATGAAGCCCAAGCTCTTGTAATTTTATTATTGTTTGGGAGATTATTTCTTTAATATCTGGATTTGTAGCCATTGTCAACATCACGGGATCTACAATAATATTCTGCTTTTTAATTCCAATTTTCTCTGCTTCTAAAACAATATTTTTTGCAATTCTAATTCTATCTTCAACTGTTTTTGGCAAGCCGTTATCATCCACACATAAAGCAATCATTGCTGCACCATATTTTTTAACTAATGGGATTTCTCAGAGCCGTTAACAGAATTAACAAGAGGCTTACCTACGCAAACCTTTAACGCTTCATCAAGAGCTAAAGGATTAGTCGTGTCAATAACTATTGGAACTTCAGTCACTGACTGGGTAGCTAAGATGGCCTCTGGCAAGCACCTAACCTCATCAATTCCTAAGGCACCCACATTAACATCTAATAACTGTGCCCCTTCTTCTACTTGC
>JAFCCU010000015.1 GCA_017610005.1 Candidatus Woesearchaeota archaeon
CTTATGCACCGCCGCTTATGATTGTTGTGTTAATTATATTCATAATAGCTCGCTCACTTATTTCATCATTCTTTGCAACCATGATTTAATAGTCTGAAGTCTGAAGTCTGAAGTAAGAAGTAAGAAGTCTGAAGTCTGAAGTCTGAAGTCTGAAGTCTGAAGTAAGAAGTCTGAAGTCTGAAGTAAGAAGTCTGAAGTAAGAAGTAAGAAGTCTGAAGTCTGAAGTAAGAAGTAAGAAGTCTGAAGTCTGAAGTCTGAAGTCTGAAGTCTGAAGTGATACATTCTCTGCATACTCCGTACTGTTAAGGATTAGTAATTGTTCTAATTGTGTTGGTTGTTTTTTCTATTAGAATCTGTTTTAAGTATTCCCTGATCTTTGCTTGGTCACTGTAAACTATTTCTCTTTGAGTTCCATTTTCTTCTACGAAATCTGGGTCAAAAGTACTCTTTGAAAACTGTGTTTTCATACTCGAACATCAGTATATGCTTCCTTACATTCTAAGACTGCTTCAAGTACAGTAATTGCTGCTCCTGGTGAGGAAAGTTTTAACATCCCTGTTTCATACAATGATCCAAGCACCGGGGAGCAAATAAGTTTACTACAATGTTCGCCTTTGGGATAATCAATAACTCTAATTGGGTCAATTATGACAATACCGGGAGTCCCATTAATAATTTCCATAAACTCGCTTTCCATTCCTTTATAAGTTCCTGTTGTCTCAGCTGATTGTATTAATTTTCCTAGTTCAGTAGCTGAATCAATAAAATGTTGTCTTGGAAAATTTTTTACTTGCACTTGTCCAAATATTTCCGGAGAAACAGTTAACACAAGGGAAGTCCATACATGAAATCTTACTGTTTCATGATATCCTTCCTCTAGTTCAATTCTTCTGCCTTCAATAGAGTAGGAAGATCTTGGCATGCCCAATTCTTCTTCCATAAACCCTTTTAATGCGTCTCCATGTGCTAATTTGTTTGCAAGTTTTATTCTACGGCCCCTTTCTACAATTTCTAATATCTGTTGATTGGCAAGTTCACCTAAAGATTCACCATGTATTTCAGAGAAAAGCGCAAAATCCTTCCAGTTATAATCAACATCATTTATGATGCCTGATCTCACTACATTTGTAAGAAATGTTCCTGCTTTTTGTTCATATTTTTGAAAAGCCCATTCTAATACAGAATCTTCAAATCTGTATGGCAAAAAATAATCTTTTTTAATAGTTAATTCGCCAACTTTCCTTGATAAATCTAAGAGAGTCTTTCCACAGATCTCAGCGTCTTGAAGTGCTTCAGATAACTCATTTAACATTAATACATTGTTTGCCACAAATTAGAGAATATAGCTTGATTAAAAAGCTTTAACCAAAAGCTTTTTAAAGGGGTATCAAGTTTTCTTAGTTATAGTAGCAGAAATTGAGTTTAATTCTGGAGATTTTGTTACTTATACTTATCACTAGGTTTGAATAATCCTCAGTGTTTCTGTGCCCTTAAAAAGTTCAGGATCATTGTTTGTTATTCAGGCCACCTTTAATTCTTCTTAACATAGCTCTCTGTAGCTTAATGGTAGAGCGTTTGGCTGTAGACCGATTTATCCCGATTCGAATTCGGGCAGAGAGATTAACAGTCGGGAGTTAGGAGTCTGAAGTCTGAAGTCTGAAGTCTGAAGTCTGAAGTCTGAAGTCTGAAGTAAGAAGTCTGAAGTCTGAAGTCTGAAGTCTGAAGTCTGAAGTCTGAAGTCTGAAGTCTGAAGTGAAGTCTGAAGTCTGAGTACTGAAGACTGAGTACTGTTTGAGGAGGACAAAGAAAAATGAAACAAGGTGAGTGCCCGTATTGATGCGGGAAAGAAGTACCTAGGCAGAGCTTGGGTTGAAAGTGAAAAAGCAGTAGAATTACATTCAACTGTTCCATACAGTAGGCAGAGTATTCTAGATTGGACTTATATTTTAATAGGACCGAGGAACTAGGGTTTAGATGCTACAAATAGTTGATTTAACTCTGAATGAAAGACTAACTTTTGTCATTAAGAGAGCTGCGACTTCTATCCCCGAGATTCATCTTGAATCTCAAAGACAAACTTATTGGCTAATAGGTGTATTCTAACTTTTTTTCAAAACCTTTAAATAAAGAAAGTCCAATAAATAGTAAAAAAGGTGACAAAATGGACTTTACATTAATTATTGTTGGAATTATTATGGTTGTTGTGGCAATGTTGCTCTTTCACTTTCTTCATGGAGTTTTTAAGATTATTGCAGGAGTTTTATCGCTCTTTGTGCTAGTCGGCGTTATTTTTGGAGGAATAATAATTTTTGATGCTTATAACTTTCAAAAATCTGCTCAAACTGAACCAATGATTTATGCATTAGTTGATGGAGAAGAAATAATTGTTGCAATGACTGTAAATCAAGGGACTCCGGAAATTATATCTGGGGCAGAGCTTGCTCAATTAAAAAATAAAGAATATGATGATTTATTAAATAATTATTACAAGCTTTGGTTTTATACGCCCGCAATAATTGATGAAATTGATGGTGAAGAATTTGAATTAGGAGATTATAAAATTTCCAAAGAACAAATTAAGGAAGGAATTTTTGGAGATAATCCAGAAACTATTTTTGGAATTCCAGAAGGAACCCAATTAGAACAGTCTAAAGATGAACTTAGAATGATGATTTTTGGAGGGATTGTTGTTCAAGAAGTTATGGGATCACCCTTGTTTATGTTTGAGCAATATAAAGAGGGGAATATTTGGGTGGAAAAAGAGAGCCCATTATTCAAATTTATTGATAAAGTTCCTTTAAATCTTGTTAAAGGGGTATTAGAAAAAGCAGTAACAAAGATTAAAGAGAGGGGGAAATAAGATGGGATTTTTAAATAAATTATTCCATAAAAAAGATGAGTTTAATCTTGATTCAATGAATGATCCAAAACTTGATGCAGGATTAAACGATCCTTTGGCACCAAATCCAGATAAAGGTTTCCCTTCATTTGAAGAGTCTATGAATGCACAGGGTCATACTGTTGATAAACCTACTTTCACTGGGGGATTAGATAGGTCTAATAATGGCTCTAATAATTCTAATTTTGAACAAGAAGTTAAATTGCTTAGCTCAAAGATGGACACATTAATTGCAAAAATGGATAATATGAATCAACGAATTGCAAATATTGAAAGAATTGCAATTGATGCTCAAAAATGAACAAATTAAAACTTTCTATTTTTATTATTTTTAGTGTGATTTTATTAGATCAGGTAACAAAATTATTAATTATGTTTAATAAAGTACAAATAAGAATATTTTCATTTTTCTCAATATGGTTTACTCAAAATTCTGGTGCTGCCTTTGGAATTTTTAGGGGTGCTAATCTTCCTTTACTCGTTATTTCATTTGGCGTTTTGGGAGTTGGAGTATTTTATTATAAGAAAATTCTTGCTTGGAAAGAGTATTGGGCATATGCATTAATTTGTGGAGGGATTATTGGAAATTTAATTGATAGAGTTATATTTAATGCAGTAACAGACTTTATTGCATTTAGTTTCTGGCCTACTTTTAATATAGCTGATTCAGCTTTATCCATTGGAGTTCTTATACTGGTTGTATATTGGTTCTTAGAGCGCCCAACGTCTAGCTAATTCCTCAGAATATTGTTGAGAAAATATATTCCCTTTGGTTCTCAAATTCACAGATATTTTCTCTAACAGTTTAATTTTTTCGAATCTATCCATTAACTCCCCCTGGTATGAGTAAGAAAGTATATTATTTAAGATTTACTGTTCAAACACCATCAAACTTAGTGTGGTACATTGCTTCAACTGGCATTGAATGCCATAATTCAAACCAAGTCTTTAAAGTGCCATGGAATCTGTTTACATCTCTTTTTAATTCTTCTTTATGGCCTTCAAGTTGGTTTTTCATCCAGTGAGTTTTAAACCTATCTTCAAATGATCTCATGATAAAATTATTTTTAAAGTGCTCTTTAAAATCAACTTCTATTATTCCTTCAATAAATAAATTAATTTCTCCAGATTGGGCTTTAATTCGTTTACCTTCTTTCATTATTTCAACTTGTTGAATAACAAGCCCTAAATAATTAAGATTAATTTTGTACTTAACAAAAGATGAACCATGGGGGATTCTAAAAGTTCTCCACCATATCCTATAGTGTCTTATATCTTTAATTCGTTGTTCTTCATAATTTTTTTCAAAGCGAGTAATACCCCCATCTTCATCTAAATAATTATTTTCTTTTAACCATTCGTGGCATAGAAAGTAAAGTGTCTTAAAAACAAAAGGGTCACGATACTGAATAGTTAACCTTGGTAATACTATTTGATCTACCATTAAGTTAATTATTCTATCTGCATTTTTTAAATGTTTCTACAGAATTAGTTATATGAATCCATTAATTATGATTTTAAATTAGATTTGGCTGATAAGAGTTAGTTGAAATTATAGGTGATCAGGGTGTGCCTGCATACGATGGGCTTAATCTTTTTTTTTAAACACTTCAGGTAAATCAATAATATACTTCCCTTCAGAAATCTTGTAAACAAGTGGTTCTTTTTTAAACAGATGTACTAAATCAATTTCATATTTGCCAGGTTTTAAAACTCGTATACTCTCAAAGTCTAAGACAACTGGTTTTTCTTCTTCTAGTTTAGCTCCAACCAAATCTAATACATCTTTTTCGATTTCTGCTTTTTCTTTTTTACTTAAGTTATCTGTAAATTTCTTAGATTCTTCAACATGAGATTTTTTAATAAAGAAGAATAATTTTGCACCACATTCTTTACATCCTTCTAAGATGGCTTTATCGCCATCTCCATACATTGTTCCACATCGTACACATTGGTGAGGCATTTTATTTTTTCTTGTCTTTTGTTAATAGTTGGATTTTATTGGGATCTTGTTTAATTTCTTTAACAATTGTTGCTGGACCAATAACTGTAAATCCTATTCGATCACCTAATAGAAAATTAATAACTTCATCTTTTACTTTTTGAAAAAATTGGACATCTTTATTCTCTTGGGGATTTACTTCTGCAATTTCAATTCCTTTAAACTTATCAGAGATTTCTTCCATAGTCCTTTTTATAAGTTCAACTTCTTCGGTTTTCTTAAGCTTTCCTTCAATTAAAATTATTTGATCTTCTTTAGCCAGATCAACAATTTTTTTAATCCTATCATAAGAACTTAACGCGTGTATTTCATTGTATGGTATAAACCTTAATGTTAACATTTTAGTCAAGTAGTTTAAAGAGAGCTGCGTAGAAATCTTCTAATTGATTTCCGTATTTTGCTGAGATGCCAATTACATCATATTGGGGAAAGGCTTCTTTTACACCTTCAATATTACTTTTTTTAAGATCAACTTTATTAGCAGCAATTAAAACAGGAATATTCCTAGCTGCTAAGTTGCCCACAATTGTGATATTAACTTGGCTGTATGGATCTTTTGTGCTGTCTAAAACGACAACAACAGCATCCATCTCATCAAGCCACTTAATTGAGGATATTACCCCTTTAGTGGCTTCTTTAGCCCTCTTTTTTGCCTCCTCTTTTTTCATACCTGATTTCATAAAATCTTCAAAGTCAATTTTCGTTGCAATCCCAGGAGTATCAACTAAATTAAACATTAATTCTTTGTTTCCTGATTTAACAACAATTTGTTCTTTAATTTGGATTTCTCTTGTTTCATGAGCTATCCTAGAAACAGAACCCATGGTTTCTCCTAACCAATCTTCGCAAATTCGATTAGCAAGAGTGGTTTTACCCCCATTAGGTGGACCGTAAAGTCCCATCTTGATGTTTTTTTTCTTCTTGAAAAAATTCCTAAAGAATTTGTGCATCAATCTTTTGAATAAACCTGGCATAATAATTTTTAAGAGAAACATCCGGTATAAATAATTTGTGGTAGAAAAGTGATTACTTTTTGGATAATTCTTTTTCTAAATTTTTAAAAAGAGCGTCAACAGAAACGAAGATATTCCTACCAGTTTCTTCAGAATTATACTTCTTTTTGCCCATATCTAAATTAGCGTTTAATTCATATTGTAAGTTGCCTTGTTTTTTAGAAATTTCTTTTAAGTGAATATTAATTGAAACAAATCCCTTAAAGTGATCGGTAAATTTTCTTACATAATTACCAATAATCTTTTTGAGAATTATCATTGCTCTTGGATCTACATCTCTAAATCCAGAGAGTTCAATGTTCCCCCCAAGTTTCAAACTTTCGATTTGTTCTTCTTCTGCCATTGTTACTGTAATATTATCTTAGGGGCTTTGAATTATATATATTTTTTGGTTTTTTATAGGTTTTAAAATAGAATTGAGGGGAGGATTTTGCCATCATGCTGAGAATTTTAAACCATTTTACTGCATTATGAAGGGATTGTCATCGAAGGTTTTAAATAAAACTTTTAAAGATTATTAAAAGTTCTGAAAGTTAATCAGAATTTTAAACTAAAAATGCTAAAAGATGAATTAAATCAAATTATGAAAGGGATTGTAATTAATTCAGGCTTTCCTTCGCCTTTTGCAAGTATGATATCTGAACTTTATTTTGAGCCTGAACCAATTTCCATGCAGGATCTTGCTAATAGGATTGGTTATTCTCTTGCATCAATTTCATTGAAACTTAAAATGTTCGAATATTTGGGATTCATTTCAAGAAAGAAAAAACCTGGGACTTCTAAGGTATTTTTGTATATGGAAAAAGATCTAATTGGAAAGGGTCTTTATTTGAATTAAAGATTAAAAATACAAAGCATGTCCAGCAGGTTTTACCAGGTTTAATTAATAAATTTGGGAAAACCGAATTAAATGATTTGGAGAAGAAACAACTTGAAATTGCAAAAAGTTATTTAGAACAAGCTAAGATTATAGAAAAAATTATAAACCAGTTTAAGGAATTACTTGATAAAGAGGTGAAATGATGGTTAGTGAGACTATTATTGAGTTAAGTGATGTTTGGAAAATCTATGAATTAGGAAAAATTACTGTTGAAGCTGTTAGAGGAATTTCACTTAAAGTTAAAAAAGGTGGTTTTCTAGCAGTTATGGGGCCTAGTGGTTCTGGAAAAAGTACTTGCATGAATATGGTTGGTTGTTTAGATATTCCAAGTCGTGGGGAGATTCATTTGTTAGGGCAAGATATTGCTCACATGACAGAATCTGAACTTGCTCAGATTAGGGGAAAGACCATCGGATTTATTTTTCAACAATTTAATTTAATTGGAACTTTAACTGCATTAGAAAATGTTATGCTTCCAATGGCTTTTCAAAATATACCTTTAGCAGTAAGAAAAGAAAGGGCAAAAGAACTTTTAACACTTGTGGGACTTGGAGACCGAGTAAATCATCATCCTAATGAACTTTCTGGAGGCCAGCAACAAAGAGTTGCAATTGCAAGATCGCTAGGTAATAACCCTCAAGTAATTTTAGCAGATGAACCAACAGGAAATGTTGATTCAGCAACTGGAAAAATCATTTTAGATTATTTAAAAAAATTAAATCAAGAAGGAAAAACAATAGTTATGGTAACTCATGATCTTGCCATTGCCAATCAGGCAAAAAGGGTTGTTCATATTTATGATGGAAAAATAAAGGAGGAGACAAAAAATGAATAAAAGTATATTATTTATATTTGTATTATTATTAGCAGTTAACTTTTCATTAGCAGGTGATTTACCTGGAAACGCAAGAATTAGTTTACTTTCGCAAGAACCCGACCCAGTAGAACCTGGTAGTTATGTTGATTTAAGATTTAAAATTGAGAATTATGGAACAGATCCAATCCCAGACCTTAGTGTCATGCTTGAAGAGAAATATCCAATTTCATTGGCTGGCGAGGATGCTGAGAAATATCTGGGGACTCTTTGGGGAGGACTCTATGATGATTACGGTGTTGTTGTTAAATACCGGGTAAAGTTAACTGATGATGCAATAGATGGATCAGCAAGAATCACTTTGAAGTATAAAAGTGGAGAAAGAATTTGGAATGAAGAAGATTTTACACTTAATGTACGGGCTATTTTTGACCAAGTATTTGTGAATTCTATAAAAACTAATCCTGAAATAATTAGTTCAGGAGATACAGCAAAAGTTGTGTTTGAACTTGTTAATCATGGCTCAACAACAATGAAGGACATCACAATTACTTTAGATTTATCTGATGATGCAACTCCATTTGTACCATACGGGGAAATTTCTCAAAAAAGGTTGACAATGTTAAAACCAAATGAATTTGGTGATTTAACATTTGCAATTAGGGCTGACCCTAATGCAGCGAGTCAATTATACAAAATCCCCATTACATTAGAATATTATGATAGTTTAAATAATAAGTTTACAAAAACTGATATTTTGGGAATTGAAGTTGGTGGAACGCCTCAAATATTTGTAGGCTTAGAAGAATCAGAAGTTTACATGCCTGGTGCTACTGGAGATCTTGTTATAAACATTGTAAACAATGGAGAAACTGATATTAAATTCTTGAAAGTTAAAGTACTTGATAATGGGGATTATGTCATTATTGAAGGAGATGAGCAGTATATTGGAAATTTAGATTCTGATGATTTTGAAACTGTTAAATTAAAGCTTCATTTACAATCTGACTGCGAGAAATTTAAATTACCAGTTGAACTTGAATATAAAGATAGCCTTGGAAATGATTATACTGAACAGAGGGTAATTCCAGTTCCATACTATACTGAAGAAGAAGCTCAAAAATATGGACTTACACAAAAGAATAATACTACCAGTACAGTAATATTTATTGTAGTGGTTGTTGTGTTATTCTTTGGTTATAGAATGATTAAGAAGAAAAAGAACAAGGCATAAAATGTTTTTTGATTTTTTTTTGATTGCAGTTCGCAATCTTCGGGCAAGGGGGACCAGGACTTGGCTCACCATGATTGGTATATTCATAGGTGTAGCTGCAATTGTTGCTCTTGTTTCTCTTGGTCAAGGGCTTCAAGTTGCAATTGGAGAAGAATTTGAGAAAATGGGCATTGATAAGATAATTCTTACTCCTGGATCTGGTGGTGCCCTTGGAACCCCCATGGGTTCAGCAGCTAATCTATTTACTGATCAAGATATGAATGCAGTAAGAAATACTAGGGGAGTAGATGAAGTTGGTGGAATGATCATGACTATTGCTGGAGTATCTGTTGGAGAAAAAATTAGATATGGCTATGTTGCAGGTATTCCTACTGATGAATCTAAAAAAGTAATTGAAAGTATGCAAAGTGTTGAAATAATTGAAGGTAGAGGTCTTAAGTCGGGAGATAAATATAAGGCTGTTGTTGGAAGAGAGTTTTACGATGGGAATAGATATGATGAAAAAGTTAAAGTTGGAGAAAAACTATACATTTTAAATAATACTTTTCGTGTTGTAGGTTTATTTGGCCCAATTGGAAATCCTGATGATGATGCAACTGTTTGGATTCCTTTAGAAACTGCTCAAGAACTTTTAGGTAAAGAGCATGTTGTTGATGTGGCAATAGCACAAGTGCATGAAAATGTAGATGTGGCAGAAGCTGCTGAAAGAATTAAGAAAAGTCTAAGAAAGTCAAGGGGAGTAAAAGAAGACCAAGAGGATTTTTCAGTAAGTACTTCTGAAGAACTTTTAGAATCATTTGGGGTTGTGCTTGACGCTGTTAGTTTTGTGTTCATTGGTATTGCAGCAATTTCCCTTATTGTTGGAGGAATTGGAATCATGAATACTATGTATACCCAGGTTATGGAGAGAACAACTGAAATTGGCGTAATGAAAGCAATTGGTGCGAGAAATAAAGATATTTTGCTAATTTTTTTAATAGAATCTGGGATGCTAGGACTTGCAGGGGGAGCCATAGGTATTGGAATAGG
This sequence comes from Candidatus Woesearchaeota archaeon, assembly GCA_017610005.1. Classification (GTDB taxonomy): domain Archaea; phylum Nanobdellota; class Nanobdellia; order Woesearchaeales; family B29-G15; genus B29-G15. The sequence continues at coordinate 9,872 of JAFCCU010000015.1, forward strand.
CGTCGCGTTAAGTAAGGGGGTTGAAAAAATAATGGTTATTACCATGGGTGTAGAATACATTAAAGCATATTTCCCCTGGCAGCTTGTTGTTGGTACACTTGCATTTGCCTTTTTTGTTGGTGCCTTTTCAGGAGTTTTACCTGCAATTGGTGCTTCAAAATTAAAACCAGTTGATGCCTTGAGGTGGGAGTAGATGTTAAAGGATAATATCTCTTATGTAATAAAGCACCTTAAAAGAAGGAAGCTTCGAAGTTGGTTAACGCTTTTAGGAATTTTTATAGGGATGGCTGCGGTTGTATCATTAATTTCACTTTCTGAAGGCCTTGAGGCGGCAATAGGAGATCAGTTTTCATCAATTGGAGCAGATAGGATAATGGTGGGGTCAGCAGGGGCAATTGCGGGACCTTTTTCAGCAGGACTTGCTGCTGCAAAATTAACTCAAGATGATGTTGATGTAATTAGAAAAGTTAAAGGAGTTGAATTTTCAACAGGAATGCTTTCTAAAACAACACAGGTAATATTCAAAAAAGAGGCTGCCCAAGGTTTTATAATTGGGATGGAAACAGATGTAGAAACTACAAAAAATATTGAAAAAGTTGGTTTGTGGGACCTTGGATCCGGGCGAAATCCAAAACCAGGAGCGCCTTATGAAGTTGCAATTGGTAGCACAGTTGCTGAAAATTCATTTGATAAAGAAGTGCAACTAAGAAATAAGATTGAAATAATGGATAAAGAATTTACTGTTGTTGGTATTGGAAAAGGAACTGGAACAATGTCTGATTCAGGTATTAGAATTCCACGAGATACTGCATATGATCTTTTTGAGATAACTGATGAAGAGGTATCAGCAATTGTTGTTAAGACCTTTGCTGGATTTAGTGCAATTGATGTAGCAGAAGATATTAAACATGATTTGAGGCGTTCTAGAAATCAAAAAGAAGGAGAAGAAGATTTTACAGTTGAAACAGCTGATGAAGTAATTGGGAGTTTCTTACAGATTTTAGGAGTAGTTCAAGCATTAATCGTTGGTGTTGCTGCAATCTCTCTTGTTGTTGGAGGGGTTGGAATATCTAATACAATGTATACTGCAGTTGTTGAAAGGACCAGAGAAATTGGAATTATGAAAGCAATTGGCGCTAAAAAAAATACAATATTAACAATATTTCTATTTGAATCTGGATTCTTAGGTATAACTGGCGGCGCCATAGGCGCAGCACTTGGCTTCTTAATAAGTAAGGTTGTTGAAATTGCTGCAGGTGCAGCCCTTGGGCAGGATTTAATAAGAGCATATGTCACTTGGCAGCTTGTCGCTGGAGTATTAGTTTTTTCATTTATATTTGGCATTTTAGCAGGGTATTTTCCAGCAAGAAAAGCTGCTACTATGCAACCAGTAGAAGCGTTAAGACATTGAAGTCTGAAGTCTGAAGTCTGAAGTCTGAAGTCTGAAGTCTGAAGTCTGAAGTCTAAAGTCTAAAGTCTAAAGTCTGAAGTCTAAAGTCTGAAGTCTGAAGTCTGAAGTCTGAAGTCTGAAGTCTAAAGTCTAAAGTCTAAAGTCTAAAGTCTGAAGTCTGAAGTCTGAAGTCTGAAGTCTAAAGTCTAAAGTCTAAAGTCTAAAGTCTAAAGTCTGAAGTCTGAAGTCTGAAGTCTGAAGAGAATATATACCTGCGGACTTCGGACTTTTTATGGGCTATGCGTTTAATAAATACTAATAATTAAAAAAAGAAAAAATTGGCTTTTGCCTTGGCATTTATAATGCTTCATAAATCGTTAATTCGAAAGTTCTAGGTATTGCTGGATTTTCAACTAGTGTTTCTCTTGCAGCTTGGAAGGCTCCTGCACCTTGGTCAACTCTAAATGAGATTGGTGCTCCATCGCTATACGCTATCCTCGCCTCCTCGGGCAGTGTTTGTTGGATACGGTTCAAGACACTTAGATCTATACTTTCTGAATAACTTCTCCTTAATCCAGGAGTTGGTCCCACATGTCCTTTAGCAATGAAATGCCCAATAATTGTAGGTAAATCCATATGGTCCTCAATAGTTTGTGTTAAGAAACCAGTTGTGTTTGGTTTTTGGTTTCTTAAAGCTGGAGTCCATTCTACTTTTTCTGGTTTAAAATAAATGTTAGCATCAACGTGAATTTCTTCAGGTAATTTCCCAGTCAATAAGAATACATTATAAAGGTCCTCGTCTGGGCGCCATCTACTTGGCATATCTTCTGTAGTAATTTCTGGAAATCTATTAATTCCAAACTCCTGCGGAATCATTGTTTCGTTAGTAACTAATAATCCATTTGCATCTAATAAGTTATTAATGTAGTCAAGTGCTTGTTTCAAAACTGAATCATTTCCAGTAGCAATTGCTACAAGAGGCATTACTTTTTCCATTATTGGTTTAAGCCATTGATTAATCATTTTAGCAGGATCAGTATATGAAGCAACATCACATTCTTCAATAGGTAACCGTTGATGATCAGTTTTTCTTTTGTTTAATCTAAAAACCATATTCCTGCCATCAATTCTTGGTTTAAATCTTGGAAGTGCTTGATGAACTGCTTTTTCTAAACCATAGTTTTCATCAGGAATCTCAGTCCGAATTACACCGAGTGTTGTTTGAGAAACATTAAATTTGCCCATCATCACTTTTGTTAAAGCTACAATTGAAGCTGTTTCTGTAGAATCTGGGGTTGAAGCTAGAGTATAATCATCTATTGTGCTTAAGTTAAGATTTATTGCATCACTATCTCCACCTTGAGAAAATACTTTCATATTTGTAGCAGCGATGTCTCTATCTCTTAGATATTCCCCATCAAATTCAAGTTCAGCTTCATTGGAAGCAAAAGGTCCCCTTTCATCTACTTTTTTTAAGATAGATGCTTGTTTATGAATCCTGTTGTTACGATTAGGATCTTCTCGTGATAAACTTACTGGTTCTAATAGTGTTCCCATTGTAAACAGTTGAAAGTAACTCATCATTTATAAAGTTTGCCTGTTGTTTACTACACAACAGTAAGTAATGAAGTTTGAAGTCTAAAGTCTAAAGTTTGAAGGTAAAAGGTTTAATATTTATATTATTTTTCACTCTAGACTGTTAGGGATTTAAACTCTAAGACAAATATTAAAAAAGAGAAGGAAAAAAGTTTATTTGATCTCTGTGAAGAGAGCGAATATCCTGAGAATATTATTAATTCTTTGGATATTTTAGAGCTGCTTGGGCAGCTGCAAGTCTTGCAATTGGAACTCTGAAAGGAGAGCAGCTTACATCATTCATGCCTATTTTGTGGCAGAATTCTACTGAAGTTGCTTCTCCGCCGTGTTCACCACAGATACCAATTTCAATGTTAGGTTTGGTTGATCTTGCTTTTTCAATGCAAATCTCCATTAATTTACCTACACCGTCTTGGTCAATTGCCTGGAATGGATCACGTGGGTAAATTGCTTTATCAACGTAATTTCCTAGGAATTTGCCTGCGTCATCTCTTGAAAAACCACAACCCATTTGGGTTAAGTCATTAGTTCCAAAAGACATAAAGTCAGCTTCTTTTGCAATTTCATCAGCTGTAATTGCTGCTCTTGGAACTTCAATCATAGTTCCAATTTCATATTTGACTTTACCATCTGCACCAATATCTGCTGCAACTTTTTTGATAATGTCTCTTACAATTACAAATTCTTTAACATGGCCTACAAGTGGAACTTCAATTTGAGGAATTACATTAATTCCTTCGGCTTCACATTCCATTGCAGCAGTTAAAATTGCTTCAGCTTGCATTTCTGCAATCTCAGGATAAGTAATTGCTAATCTGCAGCCTCTAAATCCGAGCATTGGGTTAAATTCATGCAAGTTTTCAATCATATCTTTGATATTCTTTACAGGAATATCCATTTCCTTTGCTACTTCAGCAATATCAACTTCTTCTTTAGGTAAGAATTCATGTAGTGGAGGGTCAAGTAATCTTATGATTACTGGAAGGCCTGCCATTACTTTAAAAATTCCTTTAAAATCTTGTATTTGCATAGGTAAAAGTTTAGCTAATGCTTTTTTTCTTTCTTCAACATTGTGAGCTAAAATCATTTCTCTGACAACTAAGATTCTTTCTTTATCAAAGAACATGTGCTCAGTTCTTGTAAGGCCAATACCTTCAGCACCAAACTTCCTAGCAACTTCACTGTCATGAGGATTATCTGCATTAGCTTTAACTTTTAGAGTTCTAAAAGAATCAGCCCAACTCATAAGTTCTGCAAAGTCACCTGAGAGTTCTGGTTCAACTACTCTTAATTTACCTGCAAAGACTTCCCCAGTTGCTCCATCAAGAGTAATAAAGTCGCCTTCTTTGTAAGTTTGACCTTTTATTGTAAATGAACCAGCTTCTTCATCACAGTTCACATCACTTGCGCCAGAAACACAGCAAGTACCCATACCACGGGCAACAACAGCTGCATGAGAGGTCATTCCTCCTCTTGCAGTTAAAATTCCTTGTGCCGCATGCATTCCTTCAATGTCTTCAGGACTTGTTTCTGTTCTGACAAGAATAACAGTAGTACCATGTTCTGCTTTTTCTTTTGCTCTTGCTGCAGTCATTACAACTTCACCAACAGCTGCCCCTGGAGATGCTGGAAGTCCTTTTGTAAGTACTTCTGCTTCAGTTTTAGCAACTGGATCAAGTTGTTTATGAAGTAATTGATCAAGTTGTTCAGGTGGGACTCTTAATACTGCTTGTTCTTTACTTAAGATTCCTTCTTTTTGCATTTCAACTGCAGTTCTTACAGCTGCTTGAGCAGTTCTTTTACCATTTCTTGTTTGAAGTAAGTATAAAACTCCTTCTTCAATGGTAAATTCAAAGTCCTGCATGTCTTTGTAATGCTTTTCAAGCAATAATTGAGCTGCAAAAAGATCTTTGTATGCTTTTGGCATTTCTTTTTCTAAATCTTCAATTGGGTGAGGAGTTCTAATCCCAGCTACAACATCTTCACCTTGAGCATTCATTAAATACTCGCCGTAAAGCTTATTTTCGCCTGTTGCTGGATTTCTTGTAAATCCTACGCCAGTTCCAGAAGTATCTCCTAAATTACCATAGACCATTGCTTGAACATTAACAGCTGTCCCCATATCATCTGGGATATGGTTTAGTCTTCTGTATGCAAATGCTCTTTTATTATTCCATGAATCAAAAACAGCGTTAATTGCAGCCATTAGTTGTTCTATTGGGTCTTGAGTAAATTCTTTACCAGTATCTGCTTTAATTACATCTTTGTATTTTTGAATAATATTTTTTAAAGTTTCAGTTGACATATCTTTATCAAGTTCGACACCTTGAGCTTTCTTTTCACTTTCTAATGCATGTTCAAATTTACTATGCTCTAAACCAAGCACAACATTTCCAAACATTTGTAAAAATCTTCTGTAGCAATCATATGCAAATTTTTCGTTGCCACTTTTTTCTGCAAGGGCTTTTACAGTTTGATCATTTAACCCAAGATTAAGGACTGTGTCCATCATTCCTGGCATTGAAACTGGTGCGCCAGATCTAACAGAAACTAGTAATGGATTAGAAGGGTCGCTAAATCTTTTGTTTAGTTGTTTTTCAAGCTTTTCAACATTAGCTTTGATTTCTGAATCAAGTTCAGCTGGATATTTACCTGTTTTTGAGAATATCCTACAAACTTCAGTAGCGATTGTAAACCCTGGTGGAACTGGTAGACCAATTCTAATCATTTCACCTAGATTAGCGCCTTTTCCGCCTAGAACTTGCTTGTCTTCATTTGACTCTCCAAAGAAATATACATTTGCCATTTTTTTATCTCACCTAGTGTAATCTAACTAGTGGTTTGGGTTTCAAATTGCTTTAAAAAGCTTGTGGTACTAAGGCCCATAGGTTGGACCTAGAACAGCTTGTTGAGTAGGGTCTAAAGCAACTTCAAATACTTGTTGAGGATCATAGGTAGGGAAGCTGTGCCCTGCAAACCCCTTAATTAACGCCATAGGATGAGCAGCTATTGCAGATAAAACCATTAGTTCTATTGCTTGAAGAGCTTGGTCAATAGTAGTTTTCTCTGGTTTAATGTATGTTTGGACATTTGCGCGAGCACCATTATCTGTACTAAACGTTAACCCATAATTAGGAAAATCTTCTCTTAATAAACCAAAAAATGTTGAATGATTTCTTCGATCAGCACCTTTTGGGATAGTCATTGCAAGATTAACAAAAATCGTATCAACTGAATCAGCAGCTATGTTCTCAAGAGATTCCCCCCCTGGTCCTGTCAACTCTAAAGTAAATTTCATATTATTGGTTGGTGTTCCATAACTTAGAACACCTTTTTCAAATGAGAAATCTAGTTCAGTAAGTGCAACTCTCAAAGAAGTCCATCTTTGATTAATAGCTTGAGCATAAAGCACATGTTGAGCAGGTAAAGGTTCTGGATTCTTAGTTTTTTCTTGTTCATCATTCATAATAACATTCCCCCGTAAAAAAATTATAATTGTACTTTACTATTTAAAGTTGTCGTAGTAAAGTAGACAACAAATGAAAAGCTTTAAAAGGGATGAAATTCTTCATACTTTTATGGGTGAGGGCATAGGAGAATTAGAAAATCGTATCTTTCTTTCAGATGTTGTTCCTTGTCGACTTGTTACTGGGCGTTCATTGTACGAAATGGGCTATTTGACAAAAGAAAATGCTTTTGAATTAGCAGAGCGGGTTAATAGATTTAGATCCTCTGAAGACAGTTTAAGAGAAGATTTACAATTTACAATAACAAAAAGTGAAATGCAGATTCTTGCTGAAATGGATCTTTTTTATGATGAAATTTCAAAGAATGGGGATGAAATTGATCCTAAAAAATTATTTGTTGGATTAGCTAGCTATAATTCAAGATTGTTAACACCCATTGATATAGATGTTCCTTCTTTAGAGTATCAGGCAGTTTTGAAAGCTAATCTGAAATATTTTTTCCCAGATACAAAAATAACACAAGGGGTTAGCCCTTCTTCTGACATATATTGGCCGTTAATAGAAATTGGAAATAAAGTCATAAACCAGACACCTACTTCTAGATCAGTTTCAGAAGAACTTGTTGAGAAAGTAAAAGCTGAATTGGGTGATGCTAGAGTAAGTGATCAAATTAAAATGTTAGGAGAAGATAATTCTAAATTCCTTGTTGAAGCTATTTTGGCAGCCCATGAAAAAAGAAGAGACTTATATGGAAGAAGTGGAGTTGTACATAGAATCATTTTAGGTTATAGTGCAAATAGTGAATCAAATAATTCAATGATTGTGGGCGTTGGGGTGAGAAAAGGAGATTATCTTGTTCGTTTAGATGCTTTTTTAGATAACCCTCATTTTAAATAAACTATATATATAACTAATATACTCTTGATTCTATGAAATGCGAAATTTGTGGAAATAAGGTTGGCGAAATTTTTCTTAAAAAAGTGTTGGGTGCATATATTAAGGATGATAAAGGTAAAAAACATTTAATTTGTTCTAAGTGCCAAAAACAAAATCCTAGTAAAAAAGACCAATTAAAAAATATCTAGGCCCAGGTAGCATAGTGGCTAATGCATCGCTCTCGTAAAGCGAAGATCGGGGGTTCAACTCCCTCTCTGGGCTTTTGAGTCTGAAGTTAGAAGTTAGAAGTTAGAAGTTAGAAGTTAGAAGTTAGAAGTTAGAAGTCAGAAGTTAGAAGTTAGAAGTTAGAAGTTAGAAGTTAGAAGTTAGAAGTCAGAAGTCAGAAGTTAGAAGTCAGAAGTCAGAAGTCAGAAGTTAGAAGTTAGAAGTTAGAAGTCAGAAGTTAGAAGTTAGAAGTCAGAAGTCAGAAGTCAGAAGTCAGAAGTCAGAAGTCAGAAGTCAGAAGTCAGAAGTCAGAAGTCAGAAGTCAGAAGTCAGAAGTCAGAAGTCAGAAGTTAAAAGTCTGAAGTATATATTCTCTCCAAACTGCAGACTTTGTACTGCAAACTGTTAAGGGTCTGGAGTCAGAAGTTAGAAGTTAAAAGTCTGAAGTATATATTTTTTCTCCAAACTGCAGACTGCCTACTGCAGACTGTTAAGACTGGTAACTGTTAAGGGTTAACTTTCAATCAAAATGGATTAAAAACTTGATTTTTGAATAAATTTAAATACTAATTATTTACTGGTTAATTTGGAGTGATTCATTTGCATCATTTTATAGAAGAGATACACTCAGAAACTCGATGTCCTTATTGTAATAAGAAACATGTTAGCGACCCAAAAGAAGAATTCTTCGGACCTGACCATTATCACGTTTGGGAATGTGAGTGTGGTAAAGTAATTAGAATAAAACAAAAACATTATGGGTCTGGAGACCTTGAGAAAAAGCTTTGATTACCACTCTAAAATTGAGCCTTCAAATTCTTTTTCATCTAAAACTGCTTTAGCATTTTCGAGCCCTGTTAAAACAATTACTTTTGTTTTTTTTGGAAGAGCTTTAGTTGCTTCTGGATCAAATGGAGAATTCATCCCAGGAGTCCACTTTTCTCCAATTATTTTAAGATAATCTTTAACTTTAACAACTTTTAAGGGTTTGTAATCATCATGAAATTTTGGATGTTTATCATAGATGTAAGGCACATTAGTAATATTAATAATATAATCTGCATCGTAATTTTTTGCCCATATTACTGCATCATAGTTGCTTGAATGCCCGGGTTTCCAGCCGGTTGCAACTAAGATCTTATCAAACTCAACAGGATTATCATAGTCGAATACTGCATCTTTATAAGCTAAGTTTCCAAAAATACTGCGAACTAATACCCCATTGGCCTGTGTAAATTTAATACCCATCATATCTAGGTCATAGTGGCTGACAGCTCCTAACTTGCCTGCTGCTTCATTGTAAACTCTACAAGGTATGCCTCCTCCAGTGATTATTACGAAACGAAATTTGTCAAGATGATTAACAACTAGTTCTTTAAATTTTTTTAAAAAGTTGATATCTATTTCTCCAGGATTTATTTGTGATCCGCCCAGTTTAAGAATTACGGTTTTCATAATGAATTTAATTTACCATAATTATTTAAATTTTTCCAAATTATAGCTAACTATGGGAGATTGGTTTTTCAAGCAATTAATTCAATTTATCTTAAAGGAAAAACCAACTAGTGAACAAATTGCAAAAGAAAAAATAAGGGTTGCAGGGTTACATAAACTTCCCAGGATTCCATCAAACTTTGACATACTCTTACATGCAGAAGCTGCTGATGTTCCTCGATTAAAATTATTTTTAAAAACTAAGCCAACTAGAACTCTTTCAGGTGTTGCTCCTCTTGCATTATTTACAAAACCTTCAAAATGTCCTCATGGTAAATGCGCAATGTGTCCTGGTGGTCCTAAGAGCGCTTTTGGTGAGACCCCTCAAAGTTATACAGGTACTGAACCTGCTGCAAGAAGAGCTGCTAGAAATAATTACGATGCTTATAGGCAGGTATTTAATAGGCTTGAACAATATACTGTGCTGGGGCATCCAATAAATAAAATTGAGATAATTATTATGGGGGGAACTTTTCCTGCACTTGATTTAGATTATCAAAACCAGTTTGTTACTGAAATTTTTAGTGCTTTAAATTCTTTTAGTGATTTATTCTTCTCTAAGGGTGTTATGGATATTGTTAAATTTAAAGAATTTTTTGAATTGCCAGGAGATATGGGTGCTCAAAATAGAGTTGAAGCTGTAAAGGCTAAAGTAATAGCTCTAAAGAAAGCAAGTTCCTTGGAAATTGAACAAGAGAAAAATGAAACTTCTTTTGTTAGGTGTGTTGCCATGTGTATTGAAACAAGACCAGATTATTGTAAAGAAGAGCACATTACACAAATGCTTAAACTTGGATGTACAAGAGTAGAATTGGGTGTTCAAGCAATCGACGATAAACTTTTGGAAAAAATACAAAGGGGACACAGTGTTGAAGACAGTATTATTGCTACAAAGTTATTAAGAAATAAGTGGCTTAAAGTAGGATATCATTTAATGATTGGCCTTCCTGGAAGTAGCAAAACAAAGGATATTAATATGTTTAAAACAATTTTTTCAGATGAAAAGTTTCTACCTGATTTTATTAAAATTTATCCTTGTCTTGTTGTTAAGGGAACAGAACTTTTTGAGATGTGGAATAATAATACTTATGGTGCTTTAAGTGTTGAGGATGCAACTGAAATTATTTTTAAAGCTAAAAAGTTTGTACCAGAATACACAAGAATCATGAGGATTATGAGGGATATTCCTGAGAATCAAATAATAGCTGGACCTAAACAGACAAATCTAAGACAGCTTGTTTTACAAAAAGATCCCAAGTGTAAGTGTATCCGTTGTAGAGAATATGGGACTAGGATAAAACAGGGAGTGAAAGTTAATTCTAATAACAAGAGTTTTAGAGTAACAAAATATAAAGCAGCAAAAGGTACTGAATATTTTATTCAATGTGAAGATGCAGCAACAGATGCTCTACTTGGATTCTGTAGATTAAGAATTGCAAATAAAGAAGCTGGAATTAGGGAGCTTCATGTTTATGGAGAAATGACCAGTTTAGGTGAAACAGGAGTAATTCAACACACAGGAATTGGTAAAAAATTAATTAAAATGGCTGAAAAACTGGCTAAGGGAAAGAAGTTAAGCATAATATCTGGGGTGGGGGTTAGAGGATATTATGAGAAGCTTGGTTACAAAAGAGAAGGAGGCTATATGGTTAAATAGTCGGAAGTCGGAAGTCGGAAGTCGGAAGTCGGAAGTCTGAACCCCAAACCCCAAACCCTTTCTTCTTTTGCAAAATTATTTATAGGATTCTTACTTGCAGACCTTCTATGAAGGGGAAGCTTGTTATTGTTGATGGTATGGATGGGGCTGGGAAAAGTTCAGCTTTAAAAGGATTGATTGAATGGGCTGTTGAGAATAACAAAAAAACATTTGATTTAAGAAAATTTGAAAAAGATTCTGGGAGAATTGCTAATTTTGAGAATTTTAAAGAAGCTGATGTAATAATTTCTGCTGAACCTACTTTGTCTGGAGTGGGCAAGGTGATTAAAGAAATTTTAATTAAGAAAAATGGGTACTCTGGGATATCTATTGCACAAGCGTTTGCAATTGATAGAGAGATTCATTATAATCGTGTAGTTATCCCTGCTTTAGAAGCTGGGAAACTTGTTTTTCAGGAAAGAGGGATTACAACTTCATTTGTATACCAACCAGTTCAAATCCATATCTCTTTAAGAGAGTTAATGAGTTTGCCAGGGAATAAGCTAGCACTAAAATACCCCCCATCTGTTATTTTTATTTGTCTTGCTGAACCTGAATATTTAACTGCTAGAAATGATGGTAAACAAATTTTTGAAGAAGTTAATTATGTGAGGAATTTATATAACCGTTACAAGTCTGAGTGGTTACAAGGAATTTTTAGTAATTCTTTATTTAAATTTATTCAGACAAATCCTCCTAAAACTGAAGAAGATACAAAAAATGAAGCTAAAGATGCTTGGCAACAATTAATAACTTAGTATTTTTTATGAATAAATTCTAGTAATTTTTCTAAGTTTTTGTCATCAATCATCAATATAAAAAATCCAGAGAGATTTAACTTTTCGAGATTAATAACAGTTCTAATACAGATTAATTCATCGTTTTTAGAAAATAATGCTTTAGTTATTTCTTTAGGTTTAGCTTCAATAGTTATAGGGAAAGAGTGAAGAATTTTAATATCTAAGAAATTAGCAAGAGCAGATAGATAGTTCCCTGTGAAAATATTAAATATTTCCTTAAAAGTTGCTTCTGAAACATGTTTATTTCCCCCGGCAACAATATTGCTTAAATCAGTTGCATCTTTTTCGGGGAATAAAAATACTGCTTTTCCAGTGACACTTCCTGAAATTTCAACTCCCCCATATACTATTTTTGTACCAAGCATTAAGAAGACTGAGTCAGCAATTTTTTTGTCAAGTAAGATTAATTCAGGTTGATCTGGGGCAATATAATGGCCACTAAGTTCACCAAGGGCTTTTGAAGCATTTCCAGCACCAATATTTGCGATTTCAATTAAAATATCTTTTTCATCATTAGTTAGATTTTTCAATTTGTTCACCTCGTTTAAGTAATGGATCAAGATCAAGAACTGGGCAAATTTTTCCAGATGAAAGGACGGTTGTGCCTCCAATTCCGGGTAATGAACTTAATCGTTTACTAGGTTTATTAACTAAAATACTTTTTCTATATAAAACATCTGTTATTCCAAGGGCAACATGCCTATTTTCAAATTCATAGATGATGAGTTTATTTACTTCGCCTTGAGTTTCTAACAATTTATTGATTGGGAAATATTGATAATCTTTGATTATTTTTTCGTTGTAATTGATTATCTTAGAAACCCTTAGTAAAGGAAATGCAAATTTGTGAGTCCCTACTAAAATTATAATTGAATTCATAATGGCCAGGGTTAATGGGAGTTTTAATTCAATTATTGTTCCAAACCCTTTTTTACTTGATATTTTTACATTCCCTCCAACTTTTTTGATATTAGAATAGACAATATCCATGCCTATACCTCTGCCGGAAATTTTACTTGGTTTGTCTTTAGTGGAGAGTCCAGTATGGAGGATTAAGTTAAAAATATCTTCTTCATTTAATTTACTCCCTTTTTTTATCAATCCCTTTTCAATTGCTTTTTGGATAACTTTTTCTTGATCTATGCCAGCACCATCATCTTCAATTTTGATAACAACAGAATCTCTATACTTCTCAGCAGAAATTTTTATGGTTGCTCTTTCAACTTTTTTAGCTGCTTTTCTTATTCCTTTTTTTTCGATACCATGGTCAATTGCATTTCTTAAAATGTGAACCAATGGGTCATTTAAAACATCAATTACAGTTCTGTCTAATTCAATTTTGGAACTATCTACAACAAATTTTATTTCTTTATTTTGTTCAGTTGCAAGTTCTCTTACCATCCTGGGGTATCTTAAAAATATTTTTTCAAGAGGGTACATTCTTGCACTAAGCAAGGTTGAATTTAATTGTTTTAATAGTAATTCCATTTCTCTTAGATTCCTTTTAAAAAGAAGTTCATTAGCTTTGGTGATTTTTATAGAAGAAACTTTAGTTTGAAGTTGGGAAGAAAGTCTAATAAGTTGATCCATATTTTCAGCTGTTACATTAATTGTGTTATAATCAGGCAAAGGTTCAGCAATCTTTGTTGTCATAATCGATGCTTTTTTTGGAGATTTTTTCAAGTTATCAAATTGTTCTGTCAATTTTTTTAGAGGAATTTTAACCGTTGTCTTTTTTTCAAGCGAGATTATTGCATTATTAAGAATATCTACTCCTTGTAATAAAAATTCTACTTCTCTTTCTTTTCCTAAAAGTTTCCCTTTATCAATAGCTATGACACAATCTTCAAGGATATGTGATGCATCAGAAAAATCTGTTAAATCAAGCATTTTAGAGTTTCCTTTTAATGTATGTAAAAGTCTCATTAAGTCTTTGATAGAATCTTTGCTAGGAATTTCAAGAATTAAGTTTGTAACACCCTCAAGCTCTTCTTTTGCTTCTGTAATAAAGATTCCTAAAAATTCATCAACTGAATTCATTTATTACTTCCACTATTTCCTCATAACGAAAAGGTTTAGTGATAAATTTTTCAGCTCCAAGATTCATTGCTTCTTCAACAACGCTGCTTTGGCCAACCGAAGTGATAATTACAATTTTTACAGTTTTATCAATTTTTCTTATTTCCCTGAGAACATCAAGCCCATTTAATTTAGGCATAATAATATCTAAAAGAATTAATTCAGGTTTGAATGATTTATACTTTTCAATTGTTTCTTGGCCATCACTGGCTTCATCAATTTCTAAATTTTCAAAATTTTTTAAATAATTTTTAATAACAGTTCTCATGAATGAAGAATCATCTGCGATTAAGACTTTCATTGGATCACCTCGTTAATATTGTTTTTAAGCAACATTTCTCTATATATATTTTTTGGTGTGTATAATCAAATTCACATATCTTTATATAAACTTCTATGATTATTTTTAATGGTTTAGATTATGGGGGAAAGAAGGGGAATATTTATAGCATTTGAAGGAGGAGAACTCTTGGGAAAGAGTACCCAATTCCACTTAGCCATTAGTAGGCTAAATGAATTATTCCCTGAACATTCTATCCAAAAATATCCTAGAGAACCAGGGGGATGTTCAATAGGAGAATTTGCAAGATATGCAATTTTAAATCCAGATGTACTGGCTAGAATGGTAAGGATAATTCGGCATTTAAAGGTAAATCCTAAACACACGTCTTCTCAATTTCAAGAAGATTTTGAAGAAGTTAAAACACAACTCGATAGATCTAAGAAATTTATGGATTTTTCTTTTGATGTAGATATTCATCCATTAACTGAAGCATTTTTATTTCAAGTGTCAAGAGCCCAGGTTAGGGCAGAGATTGTATTGCCTTTATTAGAAAAGGGAAAGATTGCAATAATTGATAGATCAGGATATTCTTCAGATGTTTATCAAGGGATAGTTAGAGGCTTAGGAGTTCCTTGGATTGAAAGTTTAAATGAAGTTTCAGAACAAGGAAGAAGACCTGACTTGGTTATTACATTTTGTATTGATCCAGAAAAAGGAGTTGAACTTTTAAGATCTAGTACAAGAACTCATAAGAGAGATCGATTAGATATGGAAACTATTGAATTTCACAGAAAAGTTTTCCAAGGTTATATTGACCTTCCAAAATTATTACCAAAAAAACTTGCCAAAACATTCAAAGTAATTGACTTTGGAAAATATATGCATCTTCCAAAAGAACTTTCAATTGCCAAGCAACACGAAGAAATTATGGGGCACATAATTGACTGTATAAAAGATAAAAGGCATAGGTTAAACCCATGACTTATTCTTCGTCATCACTTTCGTCAGCTTGAAAGAAGTCTGCTAATTTCTTGCAGTTTTTTGCTGCTTCATATGATATTTTCTGTGGTTGTAATCTCATCTTTTTTCAATGTTAAAAATTGAGAAGTTAGTATATAAAGACTGTTGGTTTTTAATGTAGTTTTCTTGAAATATATTTTCTATCGATACAAGAATCACTTGACAATGATTCTATTTTGTCGTCAGAAGTTTTTTGTAATACATGATATGATTGAGGAGAAAGTTTTGTCACTTAGAAAAGAACAATTACTTTTTTGCTTTGAATAAAAAATGATTATTTAATTAGATTTAGAAAACAAATACGTTTAAGTTAACTTATTTTACAAAGTCAAATAGTTTTGAGAGTGAATGATCAAATACCTTTCCAGAAGCTGCATCAATTTTGATATTTAGTGTACTAAATGATAATGTAAAGAGTGTTAAATTCCAAGAAGTTTTTTTATCAATTACTTGAAGCATAACAATTGTTTTTGATGGAATCTCATTAGGGTATTTTTCAATTTGAGTTTTTGAAGCAGTAATTAATGCATCAGCCATATTTATTTTAACGTTTTTAAACTCAAGTTTAGCTGGAACATTATCACCAAAGATTTCATCCTCTCCCTTTAAAAGAACCACTTCATCTATTACAAATATAGTTGCTTTTTTTTCTTTTGGGCAATAATAAGCGGCTTCAAAAACTGCCAAAGAAACTTTCTCAAACATTGAAAATATTAGGTAAAGAAAAGCTTTGGGGTGAAATTCTTTCCATTCTTTAAATGTTGCACTTGTTTCAACAGTTTGTTTAATTTCAATTAGTCTCATAGTACATGGATTTTTGCAGTATTTGTTTTTGTGTCATAGATTGCAACTGATTGTTTGCCAGATCTATCCCAATAAAAGGCACATGAACCTGGGTTTATATGCAATGTCTTGCCATGAAGGTCATTAAGGGGTTTGTGAGTATGCCCTGAAAAAACAACATCGAATTTCTTTGATTCAACAAGCATTTTTGTTATATGCTCAGGATCTCCGTGGAAAATTGCAATTTTTCTTTTGTCTAGTTTAACTTCAGCTAATTTATCTCTAAATTCAACTCTTAATTTAGGCCCCATAGAAAGCAATCTAAATTTGTCACCATCATTATTTCCAAATACAGTGATAACATCACATTTTAAGTCAGCACATAAATTAAGCATAAACGGACTAACCCAATCTCCACAATGGATCATTAATTTTATTTTTTCTTTATTAAAAAAATTAATTGCCTTCTTAAAGTTTGGAATATGATCGTGGGTATCAGATATTATGCCGATTTTCATTATTTTAATAATATTTAACCTCTATAAAAGCTTTATGTAAAAACATTTATATAGTTTTTAATAACAGTAATAAATATGTTTCCTGAAAAGGAAATCGTTGGGATGTGGTTAAACGCACAAGGTTATCTAGTAGTTAATGATATCAATGCTGGTAAAAAAGTCATTGATGCACTCGCTCTTAAGGTTGAAAAAGGCCAGTTAATTGAAGCAGTTCATGTTGAAGTAGCAGTTTCTGTTACAGGGTTTTCTTCAAACTTTTCAGAGATTTCAAATAAATTTGAAGACCTACTTGTCAAGAAGACAATTGGAGATTATATCAATAAATTTACTGGTAAAAAGGAATATAAGAGCATGGTTGTTGTCAACGCAAGTTCAATTGAAAATCCAGGACACATTAAAGTTGTTTCCTTTGAAAAGGTTTTAGCTGAGGTCTTAGCTGGGCTTGATACCCAGAATTATAATAATCCTACTGTCCGAACGCTTCAGTTAGTTAACTTCTTAATGTTATCCAACCCAAATGGAATGGCTTACCTTATGAAAATGTCCAATGTTTCAAGGCAAACAAAAGAAAAAATTATTGAGAATATTTTGTGCCTCCCCGCCACAAAAAGAGTATTTGCTAAAGTAAAAGATAGTGATAAAATTGAAGAGTGCTTTTCAGTTTCTCCAATTGCAAAACCTGAGTATCTAGCAAATTTTATTATAAACAATTTTACAACACGCTCTTTTAATATGTTTTTAAAAGAACTCTTTAAACATGATAAAGCTAAAGCATTCACTACTAAGACTTCACCTAATCAAAAGCCTCTAAGTGTGTTTATAGAATGAAAAGAATTATTCTTGATACTAATTTTTTAATGATTCCAGGAAGCCTTGGTGTTGATATTTTTTCTGAAATTGATCGAATAATGGAAACAAGTTATGAAATTTTCATTCTAGAAGGTAGTATTGGAGAATTAGAAAGAATTGGGCAAGAACAGAAAGGAAAAAACAAAAAAGCTGCAAAACTTGCTTTAGGATTATTAAATCGGATTAAGATCTTAAAGACTAAAAAAGGTCTTGTTGATGATTTAATAGTAAATCTGGCAATAAAAGAAAAAGATCTTGTCGCAACTCAAGATTCTGCTTTAAAAGATAGATTAAAGGTAAAAGGAGTAGATATTATCGTTCTTAGAAAGAAAAAGTATTTAAAGGTCATCAAAACCTAAATATTAAAATGTTTTATAAAACAATTATAAAGGACCATGTTAGAATTCCTCCAAAATTTTTTGGAGAAGCTGTCAACGATGCATTATTACGCATGATTAAGGAGAAATATGAAGGTTTTATTTCTAAAGAGTTAGGGGTAGTTATTGACGTGGTAAAGGTGATGGACTTCAAAGAAGGAGTGATTATTCCGGGAGATGGAGCAGCATACTACGAAACTGATTTTGAAATTCTTAATTTTAAACCTGAAATGCACGAAGTTGTTATGGGTAAAATAAGGGATATTGCTGAATTTGGTGTATTTCTAAACTTTGGTGCTATGGAAGGAATGGTTCATATAAGTCAAGCAATGGATGATTATGTCCAGTATAATAGTAAAGAGAAAGTTATTACTGGTAAAGAAAACAAGCGCAATTTGAAGGTAAATGATGAATGCCGTGCTCGTGTTATTGCAATTTCATTTAAGGAAATTACTAATCCAAAACTAGGACTTACCATGAGACAAAAAGGCTTAGGAAAACTTGAATGGATTAATGAAGAGCCTAAGGAGAAAGCAAAATGAAAAAGAAAGCATGTAAAAAATGCAGAATCATTGTAACTGGGGATAAATGTCCAATTTGCAATGGAAACAGTTTTACAAACAATATCAAAGGGAGGATTCATATTCTTGACCCAGACAAATCTAAAATTGCACAAACTTTAGAAGTTCATGTTAAGGGCGAGTATGCGATTAGAATAAGATGAAATTCACAACAACTAATGAAAAAGAAAATAAATTATTCTCACGTAAAGAAATTACTGGAGAAGTATATTTTGAGGGATCAACACCTTCAAGATGGGAAATTAAACAAGAATTAGCAAAGCATCTAAAAGTTAGCTCAATGGTGCTTGTGTTAAGAAGAATTCGAAATACTTTTGGAGAAACAAAAGTTAATTTTGAAGCTCATGTTTACAAAAATGAGAAAGATTTAGCTAAAGTTTCTAAGGTTTTTATTGAAAGAAATAAAAAACCTGAAGCGAAGCCGGCTACGCCTGTTCAGTCGAAAGTCCAAAGTCCAAAGTCTGAAGAAGAAAAAGTAGAAGTGAAAGAAGAAGCCCCTGCTGAAAAGTCTGAAGGAGAAAGTTTAAAGTCTGAAGTCGAAAGTCC
>JAFCCU010000016.1 GCA_017610005.1 Candidatus Woesearchaeota archaeon
TACAACATTTTATTGCACCTGGGAAGTTGCCTTTTAATGCGCTTTATTTGAAAGAAGGGATTATGGATTGGAAGACCGAATGTAAGCGCTTGAAGCTAAAACATTTCATCAAACCAGGTTTGAATTGGAAAGAGTTTTCTGAGTGGTATTCTTCGGGTTACATTCCAAAGCGTTGCGTATTCCCCTGGAACGCCGTTAGAATTAACCCAAGCGGAGGAGTTTACTTTTGTTACCCTTTTACAAAGCCTCTGGGCAATATCTTAGAAGAACCTTTATTAAAGATTCTAAATGGCAAGAAAGCAAGAGGATTTAGGGCAATGATAAAGAAGGGATGCGAAAAGGGGTGTGATAGGTGTTGCAAGGGTTAGTTTCTTTGAAGAACTCTGACTTTCCCTGCTTTTCCTTTAACTATTGCAATCTTTGTGTAAAGACTTTCATTTTCCATAACATAGATAGGATCATACTCATTTAAGTTTTCAAGGTGAACTAAAATATCTCCTTGCGAAATATTATGAAGTTGAGGCTCTCTAATTGCCCAATAATAATGATAATTTTTATCCCACATATCATCTAAGTTAAGAAGATACCCCATTGAAATCATGTTGTACAGGATAGTTGAGTTGGGGAACTGTTCTGTGATATTTATTACTTCTTTAGAAAGATTAATGTAGGGATTCTCTGCGAAGTCACTTAATAGGATTATTGAGGATATCAGTGTGCCAATTAGAATTATGGGGACAATCCATTTTTTGAAAATAAACAATGTGAGGATTAAAAATGGAATGATAATAATTATTCCAAAAGAATCTACACAGGGGGTTGCCACTAATAATAAAATAAAAGGGATTAGAAAATATATCTTTTTTGAGTTAATCCCATATAAGCTTAGTAAACAGAGAAAGGGTATTAAGAATATTTCATACCTCATAATGTCTCCTGCAGCAACTAGCTGGGTCACTCTAATAAATGCATAAAATAACAAAGAGATGAGAATAAAAAATGGCAATTCCCTATTCTTTTTTTCTTTAAATGTTCTTACTGCACCCAATATTGCTCCAGCTAAAATGAACATTCCAACAAGTTTGAAAAGATGAGTAAAATCAAATAAAATCGTGCTACAAATCGTTGATGAAAAAGAGGCACCAGAGGAGATTAAACCAAGGAAACTTTTCTCCGGTCTTAAGTAATACACCCTTCTTATATAGAAGTTATCAGGGCTTATAATCCGGTTAAGGACCAAATAAAATGCTGGAAAACACCAGACTAAAACTGCTTGCTTCCAAGCTTTTCTATAGATAAAAATTAGAAAAATTATCCCATTAAAATGATACCTTCATCTCTGGAAAGAAATGCGATAGAGGAAACGATGGCTGCAAGATTATGCTTTTTGACTTTATATAAATAATAAACACTTATTATAATTAGCATGAACATTACTTCTGTTATTGCTGATAATGATCCAAGAAGCAACAGGGGGGAAATTCCAACCAGAACACCGGCCAACCATGCGTTTTTTAGTTTCATGTGCTTTGCTGTAAGAAAAGTAATGTATGCAGCGAACATACTTGCAATAATATTTACAAATTTTATCCCAAACATTCCAAGAGTTGATGAAAAAGGATAAGTTACCAATAAAAAAAGAGGGCGAACCCAACGGTCAAAAAATAACCCATAGTTATGAAATGCAGTTTTGGAATGGAAATAATGAGAGTAAACATCAAGTTCAGTCATACTTATTTGAGTTGTTGCTGCTAGAGCTGTAAGGGTTAGGAGGATTAGGGATAGAGAGATTATGACAATGGGTTTTTCGTTCATGGGGGTTATTAATTTCATTTGATTAAATAAAAGTTTCTTAAAAAAGATATATTTTCGGAATATTTAATAATATTGGATTACTGAGTTAATATAAGGATTATAAGGTCTAGGACCATTAATAAAATGGGGGCTTTAGACCATTATTAAAGATTTTAAATAGTAAGCAAGAGGATTTAGAGCAATGATAAAGAAGGGATGCGAAGAGGGGTGTAATAGGTGTTGCAAGGGGTGAGAAGGTTTAAACTTGAAAAAACCCTGTGACCCAAAAGTTCAAGGAGCATATAGTACATATGGCAACTTAAACCCAATACCAAAAGTTTTTAATTTGAACAATAATTTTAGTTATTGATGGGAGATAAAGAGGAATTCTTGGAATTGTTAGAAAAACAAGGAGTTTGGGTAAATCCTCAGCTTAAAGATCAATTATTTGAGAATTTCAAAAAATCTAAATTTGGATTTGATGAAATCAATCATGCAATTAATCAAGACCGCCAGCTTGCATTTAAAATCTCAAGAGAATTAAATTACCCTTTAGTGCCACCAGACTCCCTTTTAATTACAATTACAAATAGATGCAATCTTCGATGCAAGATGTGCCAGTTCCCTATGTACGCTTCTGATAACGAGCTTTCTCTTCCACTTTTAAAATCTTTAGTTGATCAAGCAATTAGTATGAATGTAAAAAGATTGAATGCTCTTGGGGGTGAACCTTTCATCACAAAAAGTACACTTAAATTGATGAAATATGCTAAATCAAAAGGCATGGAAATATCCACTCAAACAAATGGTCTTTTAATTAATGAAAATAACATTCAAGGAATTTGTGAGACTGTAGATAGTTTGGGGTTTTCAATTGATGGTTTAGAAGAGAATCATGATTTTATTCGGGGCAAGGGAAATTTTAGAAAAACTCTTGGGATTATAGAAAAAATTTCTAAACTAGATAAAAAACCAGATCTGCCAATTGTTACAGTTTTAATGAACCATAATTTTAAAGACACCCCCCTTATGATAAAAAATTTGAGCAAATGGCATGTTAGCAGGATAAATATTCAACCATTAGTTTCAAATAATATTAATTACACTAAAAGAGATAAAGAGGATTCTTTATGGATTAAAGAATCAAATTTTATTGAACTTGATGAAACAATTGAAAAAATTAAAGAGCTCAAAAAACAAGGGCATCCAATAATTAATACATTATACCACCTTGAAAGGATGAAATTGTATTTTCGTAATAAATTGCCTCCTTTTGAATTTGATTGTTACAATGGGTTTAATAACATTTCAGTATGGTCTTCTGGATTAGTTGGTTTTTGTTTTGGAGCTTTTGGAGATGTAAGGAGAAGTTCATTGAAAGAAACTTGGTACTCAAAAAAAGCGTTTGATCTTAGACAAAAAATGAAGGAATGTAAAAAACCTTGCCTGCAAAATTGTCAAGAATTAAAGGAAGATGGATGAGGAAATTCTAGATTCTGGGAAATTTGAAGAAAATAATTCTTTTCAAAAGAAAATAGATTTTTTTAATAATCTTAGTCAAAAGATTCTGACTTTTGACTCCTGCAGTGATTGTTTAATCTCCTGTAAGATGTGCACATTTGCAGAAAAAAGGAAAAAAGGCCTAATGAAGCCAAGATTTATGAAATCCGATCAGATAAAAAAGATTTGCTTAGAGTTCATTCATCATAAGAGTTTTTTTCAAAACCTTGTGCTTTCAGTAAGTGGTGAACCTTTGTTAAATCCGGATTTTGAGGAAATAATTACTCAGCTTTTCGAGATTAATACAAATGAACATAAACTATTTAGATATATTTCAATAAACACAAATGCAATTCTTTTAGATAACAAGAAAGTTGACCTTATTAATAAATTTGTGAAACAAGGGAATGGGTGGATTTCATTGAATCTTTCTATTGATGCAGCTTCAAGGGCGACGTATGAAAAAGTGAAAGGAGGAGATTACTATAATGATGTAATTAAAAACATTAAATACCTCTTGGATCAAAAAAAGAAAATGAAATTTGGAGTAAACGAGATGATTTATTTTCAGATTCTTGCCCATGAATTAAATGAACATGAAATCCAGAAATTTGTTAATTTTTGGTCAACTGAGCTTGAAAAACGGAGTATGGAATTTAAAGTGGATTACGCAATGCCAATCCCACATTTCCATAATGTGATAATCATTAAAAGGATTTATGAAGAACCGCAAAAAAAATATGATGAATTACACAAAAAAGTAGTTGATAAAATGGGGTTAAGAGAATTTCATAAAGGAGGGATAGATGATAAAAAGTGCAATGATGAAATCAAACATTTACCTGTTTTTGAAAAAACAAAAAGGGTACCTTGCGGTTCGTTGTGGTTGTCTCCGATTATCAGAGCAGATGGTACTTTAAATGTGTGTTTGACTGATGTTGATAATCACTTGCCTTTAGGAAATGTTTTCAAAGAAAGTTTCTTTAAACTCTGGTTTTCAGATAAAGCAGACAGTTATCGAAAGATTCATATTAAACAAACCTTCAAGGATTTTTGGCCATGTGAACATTGTTATTATTTTGATGGTGTTAAACTTTCTGAAACTCAAATAAGTGAATATAAGAAGTTGTTAGGAATTTAGTGATCGCGTTGTTTGCATAAGGGGGAGCTTCTGAATAACCCAGCCAATATTTTCATAAATAGAAAAGTGATAATATAAACAAATTTATTTTTCATGGTTAATGTAATTACAATTTAACACTTTACAAGGGAGATTACATTTAGCAATTCTCGCCCTAATTTCCTTTGCTTTTTTACTGTTCCATAGTTCTTCTGGAGAGGATTCTTTTATGTTCCCAATGGGCTCCATGCTTCTACATAGATAAACATCTCCTTTATCCTTGATTATAAAGGCACTTAATGCAACTCCGCATTGATTTTTATTTTTCATATGGTTTCGCCAATTTATGTAATTATGATAAAGCTTAAAATTATCTAGGACACTTTCTTTAAGTCAATTTCTTTAAAGTAGTTTTTCATACCTGTTAACTGTTGAATACTATTAAATATTTTAGACTCTCCATTCTCTTTAGCCTTAATTAGAAGGTCAATTGCATTAGATATATTTTTTACTTCATTTTTGTTTGTTGGCCAAATTTTACTATCATACCATCCCGTTTTTCCACCAAAGAAAATTGGGCTTATTGGTTGAAAAAGCACACTTGATATATTATTATTTTTTGCAAATTGGACTATTTCTAATAAGCCATTATAATTAAGATTATTAATAACCACTGCTAGGCTTACCCAGGGCTTTTGAATTTTATGCTTATTGATAAATTGGATCCCTTGAAGGGCTTTTTTAAGAGTCCCGGAAACACCCCTTAAATAGTCATGAATTTTTGGGTTTAATGAATCAATTGAGAATGTTATTGCTGAGAGATTTGATGAAATTATTTTTTTTGCAATTTCTTCAGTTATTAAGGTTCCATTGGTTATAACTGAAGTTGTAAACTGTAAAGATTCAGCATAACTGATAATTTCTAATAAATCTTTTCGCATGAATGATTCTCCTCCAGCTAAAGAAAGTCTCATCGGTTTTTTGAGCCAGTCATGTATACTTTTAATTGAACTTTTCAGTTGATTGTAAGTAAGTACACTCTTATCATCAATGGGATTTGTCCATGCATCACAGAATTTACACTTGAGATTGCAATATCTATTCGTTAATATCTCAATTTCTTTTAAATGTTCAGTTGGGGCCTTCATTTTTGATTTGCTCTTTAACCATGAGTGTTTCTTTTAAGAGCTCAGGCGCGCAATACTTGCAGTAATTTGGTTGGATTCCTTTTTTCATATTTTCCCGCAATTCACAAAAATATTTTGAATGTTTCCATGAAAACTCAAATGATTGTTCAAATTTACCAGACTCACAACTTCCAGAACCAACACAACAAGGAGTGATTTCACCATAAGGAGAAATAACCATTTTCAGCCAAGGAACTAAGCACGAAATATCAAGGATTGGATTGTTACAACTAATTGTTTCTGCTTGTTTTTGAGAACCTCCTCTTTGGGTGAATTTGTTGCTTATAAAATTTTCATAATTGTGCATTATTTCATATTCTTTAAGTTTTCTAATGTAATTAGATAAGAGTGTTTGGAATTCTTTTAACTGGTCTTCTTTAATCTCTAAGTTTTTGACTTCAGGCCTTGAAGTGTCTAATGAATCTAACTGGATTTCTTTGATATTCAGTTTTTGAGCAAGTTCAATTACTCCCATTAACTTATTGTAATTGTGACATGTTAATACTGAATGAAATTTAAGATGCGGCTTATTTTTGTTAAGTTTATTCTTGGCTTCGTTGATTAATTGAACATTTCTTTTCACAATTTCAAAAGTGCCATCTTTTCCTCGGAGGTAATCATGAACATTTCCAATACCATCTAAACTAACTGTGATTTCATCCCAACCAAATTCTACTAGTTTCAAAATACTTTCTTCATTTAATAAGGTTAAGTTGGTGACCATTGAGAAAAATTTATCGCCCTTTTCAATTGAAAATATTTTATCAAATAACTTGGGTCGCATAAGTGGTTCTCCTCCACCCAAAAAATAAAGGCTTTCTACATCAGTTTTCATTATTTCTTTGATGATTTCAAACCATTTTCCATCAGATAGCTCTTGTTTATTTGGATCTTTGGTTGTACCACAAAATTTACAATTAAGATTACAGTTGTTTGTTGGGTATATTTCTATATGGTGGGGCCATGCAGTTTCATTATTCTCCCAAGCATTAATGCGTTCAATCCGATTCATTAGAAACGGCTTATTTTTTTTAGTTTATAAAATTATCTTGACAGTACTTTGAAGACTCCTATTGTGTAGCCAGAGGAAATAACAATTGTTGGGATAAAGATAATTTTATATAATCTGTTTTTAATCTGTGATCGATGGGAGACTTTACTACAATTCTAGAAGAGAATGGGGTCTGGTTGAATCCAAGAATCAGGACCCAAGTAGTGAAAGCATTCCAAGAAAGTGATTATTGCTTAGAGGATTTAAAAAAGGCATTTGTTGGAGATGATAAATTGGGGTTTCAAATTTCAAAAGCTATAAACTATCCTTTATTACCCCCAAAAAATCTCTTGCTTACAGTTACAACTAAATGTAATCTAAAATGTAAAATGTGCAATTTTCCCACTCTTAATATAGATAATGAATTACCTTTAGAAAAGTGGAAAGAATTAATTGGCGAAGGTTATGAAATGGGAATAAGATCAATTGTGATTACGGGGGGAGAGCCACTGTTAAATAAGGGGGTACTTGAGCTGGCAAAATATGGGCAAAAGAAAGGGATGTATGTTTCAATGCAAACGAATGGGATATTAATTCGTGAATCTCAAGTGCCATTAATATGTGAGAGCATTAATAATATTGGGTTTTCAATAGATGGGCTTGAGAAAAATCATGATTTTATAAGGGGTAAGGGCACATTTCAAAAAACCCTTAATGCAATCAGTCAAATTAAGAATCAAAAAGAATCTTTAGAAGTTTATGTTGTTACTGTGCTTATGAATCATAACTTCAAAGACATCCCAAAGATTATTGAAAATATGAAAAAGTGGGGTGTTGATAAATTAAATATTCAACCCTTGATGCCAAACAATTTAGATTATACAAAAAAAGATGAGAAGCAATCTTTATGGGTAAAACCAGAGAATATTAAGGAACTGGGGGCTGTGCTTGAAAAAGTTAAACAATTTAAAAAGAAAGGAGTGAAAATTGACAATAACGAGTATCATTTAGATCGTTTCACACCCTATTTTAAGGGTGAGTTGACTCCTTCAGATTTTGAATGTTACAATGGCTTTAAGTTTATATCTGTTTGGTCTACTGGCTCCATCGGGCTTTGCTTAGGTCAAATAGGTGATGTTAATACCTCTTCTCTTAAAGATATTTGGTATGGAGAAGAAGCATACAAAATCAGAGAGCAGATTAAGCATTGCAAAAAACCTTGCATGCAGAATTGCCAGGAGTTGTGAAAATTTGAATATTGAAGAGGTTTGTTAATGGACGCAGAAAAAAATCTAAATTTCCTCCCTATTGCTTTTTTACTTATTTTTATTGTTTTCTTTTTTGGTTGCTTTCATACATCCGGAGAAGAAATTAACTTTCAGGACGCGAGATGCCAGGCAATGAATAAGACATTTGCTTATTTAGGAAGAGATTCAATTTGTATAGATTGGGAGAAGTATAAAGCACTTCCTCCTCTTTATCCTTTAACCTACAAGAATATTCATAGTGAATTTGTATTCCACACTATTACTGGAGTTCTTTTTTATCCGTCAATTAATAGCTATGGATTTCGGGGTGGTGAATGGGCTAAAGAAAAGGCTCAGAATAAATCTCGAATTGTAGTTTTAGGGGATTCTTTTGCATTTGGAGAAGGGTTAGATGATAACCAGACTTGGCCTTTCCTTCTTGAGAAGTACTTAAACAAAGGAGTTAACAGAGGAAGTTTCGAGGTTTTGAACTTTGGTTATCAAGGCTCTTCCACCACAGAAGAATTGCGGATTTTTGAGCAAGAAGCTTCTGTTTTTTCCCCTGATTTTGTGATTTTGTCTTATACTCCAGGAGATTATACTCCTGCTGTACTCCATCGTAATCTCATCCATTTTTTATTTAATGAAGAAAACCTAGGTTCAAGGGCCTCTAATCTTCAGAAAATATACCTCCCAAAAATTAGTGAAGTTTTAGAAGAAGAAGTTCCTTTGATTGAATTGATGAGATTATATGTTTTTAAACCCATTTTAACTTTGGCTAACCAAACTGGTAAGGAAAGATTATTGATCCTCATTTTTCCATGTGGCGGAGAAGAAATCCACTTTTTGGAATCTTTTTTGATTGAAAATTCATTTAATTATATTAAATTGTCAGACTATGGAATCAATTATGAGGATGAATATATTCTCTCCCCTGATGACTTGCATCCCTCTGCGTATGCATGTGAAAAAACTTCGGAGATTTTGGGAAGAGTAGTTGGCGATCTCTTGGAAGATGGTTTGAATTAATAATTGATTACACTAACCTTTTTATACTTATAACATTTATTATTTTTAGATGAAAGTTTCTCTTGTTCAAACGCCCGTGTGGGCAATTGATAAACCTCATTTGACACTGGCAACATTAAGTGCTTGGTTAACCCAAAATAAAATTAACCATGAGGTCTTTGATTTTAATATTGATTTATTTGATAAATATAAAAACGAATGTGTAGAATTTTGGCAAACTTCAAATCATTATTTGTGGCAACAAAGATATTTTTTTTATCTGCTATATCCTAAGGCTTTTTCTGAGATTTATCCAAGTTATGGTGTTGAAGAAAAAGAAGTTATTGATAAAATTAATAATTGGTTGGAAGAAGTGATTCCCGAAATGGGTGAGCAATTACTTTCTTCAAATAGTCAAATTATTGGATTTACTGTAGGGATGACCTCTTCATTAACAAGCTTGTTAGTTGCAAAATATATCAAACAAAAAAAGCCAAACATCAAGATAATTTTTGGAGGTAGCAATTGTATTAGGGGATTAAATGCAGAATTTTTTTTAAGAACTGGTTATGTTGATGCAGTTGCAGAAGGTGAAGGAGAAAAGAGTCTTTTGAGAATTTATGAAGATGTGAAACAATTTGGAGAAATAAGACTGCACCCCGGCATTAAGCTTCTTAAAGATTGTAATCTTTTTGATGGGGGCCCTATAGACTTAATTGAAGATTTAAATGTTCTTCCTTTTCCGCAGTTTAATTCATTGCCTTTGAAGAAGTATTTCTTTAGCTCTCCCTTGACACTCCCTATTACGATTAGCAGGGGTTGCCCATATAATTGTTCTTTTTGTATTGATAGGAAAGCTTGGAATTGTAAGTATCGGCACTTTTCTCCTAAATATGTTGTTGAAAAATTTAAACATTATATGAAAGCGTATAGTCTCTCAAACTTCCATGCCAATGATTTAATTTTAAATGGCAATCCCAAATTTTTAGAAGAAGTTAGTGAGGCATTAATCAAAGCAAATTTGAATATGAAGTGGCTTGGGCAGTTTAGGATAAGTGATCTTGTTAGTAAAGAAATGCTTCAAAAACTTCGAAAGTCTGGTTGTTATCATTTTAGTTATGGGGTTGAATCTGTCAGCGATAATGTTCTTGCTGGGATGAATAAATCTACTTACTCTAAAGAATTGGTATCTAATTTCTTCAAAATGGCAAATTCAGTTGGCATAACTCAAGATCTTATGCTTATCTTTGGGTACCCTGGAGAGACATGGGAAGATTTTGAAGAAACACTTAACTTTATTTTAGCGCATAAGAATCACATTGGCGAAGTGCATGCAGGAACTTTGTTTATTAGTGAAGGTACATGGCTTTTTGAGAATAGGGAAAAATTAGGAATTCAAATTGAACCAGATGTTAAATCCTTTCCAAAAGGATATGAATTTTGCAAACTCTATAAATGGCATTATTCCCACGAATGGTCAACTAAGGATGGTAAGAGCAATTATCCTGAAAGAAAGAAGAAGTTGGATTTCTTCCTCAAAAAGATTAAAGAATCGGGAATGGTGAATTCAAAGTCTGGGAAGGTTGTTGATGAGGTGCTTTCCCATTAATCTCGGTTTTTAATTTTTGTTATCTTGAGGGATTAAT
This sequence comes from Candidatus Woesearchaeota archaeon, assembly GCA_017610005.1. GTDB lineage: Archaea > Nanobdellota > Nanobdellia > Woesearchaeales > B29-G15 > B29-G15. The sequence goes on from JAFCCU010000016.1 coordinate 10,494, forward strand.
GCGGAAGTATAAAGAAGATTATAACCAAGTAAAAGATTACATTGCTTTTCTAGGGTTTTAAAATAATACTATTAGAATAAAATGTAAGATTAAATGTTTTGGTTGGACTATTTATAAACTGCCTCCTTTTTTTAGGAAGATGATGTATTTTTAAGAGGTTATGGGGAGAGCAAATTCCATGAAAGATATTTGCTTATATTTACAAGAATGATACTTGTCATACTCTTCATTTCAATTTGATCTGTCTTTTCGGAGGTTTAGGAATATAGAATTGAAGAGGATGAGGGTTTTTCCCTTAAATTAATCTATGAAATAGTTGGAGCTATATTTAAGAGGTTTTTTGCCCATCTTCCATCAATTTTCACTGCTGATTTTCTCACAAAGTCTCCAGTAGATAAGTTTAAATTAAAATCTCCATTTCTTAAAGTATGATCTCGTTAATTGACGCAGTGCTTCGAGCAAAATTCAACTGCATACAATTCCCTTATAAACTTAATTTTGCATTGACATTCAAATGCAATTCAAGATGCAAGACTTGTAATATCTGGGCCAAGAAGCACCCACCCGAAATGAACTTACAAGAGATTTATAGTTTTTTTGTGAAGAATAAATTCCTTTGGATCAATCTTACTGGTGGAGAGATTTTTTTGAGAAAAGACTTAGAAAGAGTGCTTAAAATAATCTTACAAACGCAGAAAAAATTGGTCTTGTTTAACTTTACTTCAAATTGTTCTTTACCTGAGGAAATGTACCGGGTGTTGAAACCGTTCAGCGATAAATTTAAAGGCAAGATTAAGGCAACTTTTAGCGTAGATAGTTATAATGAAAGGAATGATTTAATTAGAGGCATGCCCAACGGGTGGGAAAACACCCTTAAAGCATATGGTCTGTTAAATAGAATCAAAAATATTTCAATCTTTTTTGGTACTACTCTATCTAAATACAATTTGTCAGATGTTAAATTGATTTATCCTATGTTAAAAGAGAGAATTCCAAAATTACGTTTCAACCAAATGCATTTGAATATTGCTGGAAACTCTCCGCATTATTATGGGGTATCGAACCAGGATAATTATGAAAATTACGAAAATATTATCAATTTCTACTTGAAGAACCGTTGTAAATCACTAAACCCAGTTCATTTTGTTGGAACTCGCTTTTTAGCCTATTCGAAGAGATTCATTCAGACGAAGGAATATCCTTTGCGAATATGCTCCGCCATAACTGAAAGCATTTATATAGATCCTTATGGCTCAGTTTACCCATGTATTTCTTTTGATCATAAATTAGGCAATCTAAAAGAAACAAATTTCGAGTTAAAAAAAATACTCCGTAAACAGAAGAAATCAAGAATATTTTCCAGATGTCCAAAATGTTGGACCTCTTGTGAGGCTTACTGCAGCATAATGAGAGAATTCCCCCTTTGAGAATAAATTTATTCTTTTTGATTAGAAGCAGGTGTAAGTGTTTTAAGAAACAATTTAAATAATCTCTCAATAATTTCTCCTTTAATGGAATCTCTTTTTCCTATGCAAATTTATATTTGATTTTTCTAATTTATTAAACTTTTTTAGTCTCAAATAACTTCTCAAAGTTTTAGAAATAAGATAAGGAATGAGAGATATTTAGTTCTATTCATCCTATCTGAAAAACCTCTACAGGCACACTTTCTAGTGTGAAGCTCATAATTTTCTTCTTTTTCTCAGCGTCATTCAATGTGGCATTGACTAGAAGGAATTGTTTAGTCCTCTCTATTAAAAATCCTGGCTGATGCTCCTCTAAAAATAAAGGGTTATTCCTTGTGAGAATCACGATTTTTGGCCCTTCAATCTTTTGGAATTCCAATAAGCTATGAGACAATTTTGAACAATATACGGACTTAATATTTCCTTTTTGAAGGTAATAATCTTCGTAAAAGCCAAAACAGAGGCCAAATGGGAAGTGGTTGGATGCAATATACAATGAAAAGTTTGAATAATTGTCATTAACATACTCCTGGAAATCCATAGTATTCCAAGTTCTATGCTCTAAATTATTAATATACGAAAAAATGGAAAAGGCGCATAATACAATTAAAGCAAGAGTAAAAATTCTATTTAAGATATGGCTTCGGATCAATTTTTCAATACCTATTGAAGAGATTATCACAATAGGGATATATACTGGGTATACATATCGTAACTGTATGTTAATAAGGCCACTGTAAAAAATTATTGGAATGATGAAAAAAAGACCTAGTGCTATTATCTCAGATTTCTCATTTTTATCAAGGATTTTACGACTCCTCCAGATAATTGCTGCTGAAATTAGGAATAAAATTACTAACCATTTTAATGATCCGAATATGAGATTTAAATAAACCTCTAGATTCGTAAAGAATCCTCCATTCATCCCCATCGCCTCTATCCCCACTTCTCCAAACATAGAGGAAGAATAAAGTGCAAAAATAGATTTAAAATTGAGCAAATACCAAGGCCCACAGATTATTGTTGTAATCAAAGATAAGAGGATTGCCCCAAAGATTACTTCAGACAAGCCTCTGTTTCGAAAGCGGCAAAAGTATAAGAAAATAGATGGACCAATAAGGGATATGAAGAAATTCACTCTAACTAATTGTCCTAATCCAATAATAATTCCTAAAAGCATAGATGTTTTGTAAGTCCCAAAATATTCGAATTTTAATAATAGAAGAAATCCTAATGCAGCGAATGCAATTGCGGCGAAATCAGGCCAGTATTGTAAGTTTTCTTTTATAATAGTAGGGATCAAAAGCAATAAGAATGGTGAATAAATTCCCGCATTCCATCCTTTTTTAATCGAAACCTCTGAAGCTGTCAAAGCAAAAAGTAAAATTGCGAAAAAAAAAAGATTTGGTATTTTTGCAATATCTTGGCTTGTCCAGAAAACCTGGTATAGCACTGCTGATAAAAAAGGAATCAGTGGAGGTTTATAATTTTCCACATGGCCTAAGGGGTAATCAATATTAATCTCTGATTTGAAGAGATCTTTTGAGTATAATAAAGAGATCTCATAATATGAGAATTGGTCCCAGATTAATGGCTCTTGGTCTTTAACAAGCCATTTCAAACAAGAACCTGATACTAATAAAAAAAGTAGTATTATTGAGAGGATAATGAAAAGTTTGAATTTATTCTCTTTTTTAACAATCCAAACCCTAAAGGAAAAGGCTTTCATTGCTAAAAAACAAATTCTTAAAGTATTAAATCTTTTTGTTTTTTGTTCACAAAATTTTGTTTTTGATGGAGTTTAAGTGACTGGATAGACGACGTATTTCTAACTATTGGAATACTATTCCTCCTAATTAATAACTCCTGCTTAGTGGTATTTGACCATAACATTTATAAATCATTAATTTCTTTATCTTTCTATGATCAGCATAAAAAAAGGGTTAAGATATGCTGGAGGTATGTTATCTATAGTTGCTGGGTTATTGTCCTTTTCTCATAGTGCCTTATCCCAACAAGGAGATATGATTGCTTTAGAACAAATGCCTCTCTCTGCTGAGTCAGCTATTGTCCATTCTTTAAGTCCCTTGGAATTAGCAACAATTGGGTTTGCTTCTTCACCACTGAACTTTGACATTGAAGATGAAGAAAGCGTTGAAACCCCCTTTACTCAAAGTGCATCGAACATTACTGAGAACTCCATTCAAGACGATTTATTTTCTCCAGTACAATTGCGCCGAGAATATAACCTAATTCTCCAACCTTCTTCCCCTGGATCGCCAACTCTTAACCTCCTTGTGGAAGAAATGATATCTGAGCAATTGCCCATTATTTTGATGTACCGTGTTTTGGATTCAAATGTAGATTTAGATAAAATACAAGCTATTTGGAATGCAGGAGTTCAGTTTTCTTCAGAGAGGGATTCAGAATTTGTTTTTACCACAAATCACTCAAGAATTGATGTGTCGGCTGTTTTCTCCGCAAATGGAATTTCATATGAATGGGAGAGAGAAAATGTTGATCTTCCCCTTTATGACGGATTGCCTATTTTGTTCGACGCGTCAAAATTAGGAATTCCCATTGAGGAGATTTCTAGTGTAATATGGAGGTCAACGGATGCTTTTGGTGATTCTCCTTTGGTTCTATCAAATCCTAATGGCATTATAACTTCGGCAGTGAGTCCTGAAAATAACTCTATAAAAGTTATTTGTGAGTTGGAATTAATAGATGGCCATAAGAAGAAAATGGAGTTTCCCTTAATCATTTATGACAGAGAAGGATCTCCTTTTGAAAATAGGGGGATTGCTGGAACTTTTTATGAAGCTTATGAAGATGGCCCAATTCTGGATTCCATAGTCTCTGATCTGTTTAGTACTCTTGATTTTGTAGGGGCTACTACTCTGGTTACGGGTATTACTTCTTTTTATGGGGCCCCAGATAAAAATGGTAATTTCAAGGTGGAGGAGCTGCATGCCACGAGGAATCCGCCTTACCCTAATCCTTATGATGTTCGTGATCCTAGGGGATACACTGAGATGCCTAACCAATTAAATGCTTTAGTTGCCGGCGCAAGGGCAAACCACAAAGAAATAGAGATTCAACTCTTAGCTTATCCTTATTTAAATGACTCAGCCCTTGCACAAGAATACCCTGCTTGGGGTGGTGGCCCTCATGCTGGGTTTATGGCGACTCAAGGATTCCTTGAGGGAAATGGTGGTGGTTTGAGGAATTCTTTACTTCAAAATTTGGATTTTTTTATTGAAAATCAAGATGTAATCACGACAATTTACTTAGGATCTGAGATGAGTGATATTGAAACGAGGGGTGGAGCAATAACTAGGGCGTTTTATGAATCTATTATCAAGACTTATCGAGATGCTGGTTATAACGGAAGAATTACTCATGCGACAAATAGCAATTGGGATGGAGATGGTTGGCATTGGCAGAGAGTACAGGATCCAGCCATTTGTGGTTTTCCTTGGAAATCATCCTCTGGTCCGGCAGTAACTTTCTATTTTGGATTAGCGTTTTCTGCATCTGAAAATCCATCTAAAGAAATTATGGAATCTAGAGCAAACGATGCGATTGACCGGTTTTTATCTCCCTTAGTTGATAACTATAGGGGACAACTAAGTATCGCAGATTCTTACTGCTTTCAAGTTTCAGGATGTTTATTCACACCTATTACAAATATTTGGGGCGTGCCGAGAGATATTGAGTCTGCAATGCAGTGGCATTTAATTTGGGGTCATGCCTTTCAAGAGTCTGCTCGAAGAACGGAAAACCCTTGGATTAGACTTCTTACATTTGGAGAGCAGCGTTTAACCACTCAAGATGTTGTTTCGGGATCTATTCCAGAATGGGCAATTAAGAAAGCTTACCTTAATGAAGGGTACGATCAAGAAGATTATAGGGCGGTTGTAAGTTCTCTATTTAGGAATGTACCTATTTCATCATTCGAACTCATTATACCTTCGCAGAATTAAGTAATCTTTTCTTATTGGTTTTATCCTTAAATACTTCATTGATTTTGAATGGGAATTAATTTTGTCTTCCTATTTTATTTTACATAAATTTTATAGGATACGATAATTATTTAAATGTAAAAATGAGATCTAACTCTATGGTTTGCAATAAACGAATTCTTTGGATTTGGGTATTATTTATTATGCTTGCAATAATTTCTTTTGTTTATATTATTATTGAAATGTCCTCTCAGAATACTAAATTTGAAATAATTTTAATTGATGGAGAAGAAAAAGAAAGGCTAATTTCACTAGAAAATGAGAGCGATATCACCTTTGTGGATGCACTAAATCAGAAGGAATGGATCAATTTTTCTAATTATACCTTCTCCATAAATTTGGAAATTATGGGGGAGAAAGATTACTTAGAAAAAGTTAAGACTGCATTTAATCCTGGTGCTTATTGTACAATTCTTGGGAATTCCAGTTGGAACCGAACTCTTGTTTTAATTGGAGACTCTTTTTCTGAGGGTTCGGGTGTTGGAATTAATGAAACATTTGGAGCTTTTTTAGCTAAGAAAGGAATTTACAAAACAGTAAATTTGGCACATGGAGGTTTTAACACACTTCTTGAGGTTAAAAGTTTAGAAAATACTGGTCTTAATTTTTCTCCAGATTATGTTGTCCTTCAATATTTTGTTAATGATTATGAAAATCCCTTAGTATTATATACTTTTTGGAATACAGTATTTGATATTTTGGATTCAAATGGAGTGAAATATGATTCTTATCAAGTAGGGCAAGGAATATATGATTATTATGGGAGAATCTATTTCCCCAGACATAAAGAAGAACATTACTCTAGGTTTATTCAAGAACCATTGGAAAAATTAGAAATACTACAATCAGAGTTTGGCTTTGAGATCATTCTTATATATTTGCCCGTTTTTATTCCTGAATTTAATTATGGGGAGGAGGTTCTCAAATTCGCTTTATTAAATGGATGGAAGATTATTAACTTGGGGGAAGAAATTAACTTTTCTTACTCACCCCCTTTTACAATATCTGAAAGGAACATTCATTTCTCTAAAATGACTCACAAGAAAATTGCGTCCCTGTTATCCAGTATAATTCCTCAACGAGAAGTTTGATATTTTAAAAATAGCTTCAAAAAAGATCTACCCTAAATATTGCCCCCAGGTTAACTATGGGGAATATGTTACCATGATAATTACAACAGATTTTATTGTAAAACTTTTCTGGATTTATTTTCCCCCTTTTGCGCTTTTTTATTCTTTCAATATTTTTTATTTTTACTCAGGTGATTTGTGCATTGTTCCTTTTATAGATCTAATCTTATTGATCCATGGTGGGATGCTAATTATCTTAGATTTGAATGGGATCCTTGTTTCATTTTGAATTTTTTACACAATGGTTTTATCCTTGCGAATTGACATAAAATCTGGGAAACTATACCTCTCCTTTCTTAGAAATGAAAAACTTTTGTGCTATCACGTTTTTAGTTAACATTGGTTTAGCTACCTTTGGTGGTTAATCATGTATGAACTTAATTTTAGCAAGAGAGTTTGGATTATCAAACAAATTCTCAAGGGTGTTCCAGTCAATAAAGTGGCGTTGTCTCAGAAGGTTAGTCGCATTTCTGTTTTCAAAATCATGCAGAAATACAAAACTGACGGCTGGGATGCTCTCAAAGACCACAAAACAGGCAGACCAGAAGTCTCTTTAAACAAAAATGCCTCAATCATTATCTTAGATTTGAGAAAAAGATTTGGCTACGGGGCGTGCAGAATAGAGCATTTACTCAAGAAAAAAGGATTCAACATTTCTCATCGCCAAATAGAAAAGCTACTCTTAAGAGCAGGTTTGGTGAAACCAAACATTAAGAAACAAAAATCTAGAAAATGGGTTCGATACGAACTTCCAAACCCTAATGATTTGTGGCATACTGACTGGAGTTATGATCCTTACACGGGAAGACAACTAAGCGTTTACATTGACGACAAAACAAGATTAATAACAAGCTATGGCATCTTCAAAAGAGCAACAGCAGAAAACACCATAGCACTACTCAAAGCAGGCATAGCCTGCTTTGGCAAGCCGAGATCCATAATGACTGATCATGGCTCACAGTACTATGCTAACAGGCCAGAAGCAAAACAAGAAAATACCCAATTTAGAATTGCATTAGATGTTCTAGGAATAAAACATTATTTAGCTAGAGTCAACAGACCACAGACAAATGGGAAAGTAGAGAGGTTCTTCCTGACTTACAAGACAGAATATGCTACAGGGTCTTTCCCTAACATGAAAGACTTTGTGAGGCACTACAACAAGTGTCGACCTCACATGAGTTTAAATTACAAGACCCCTCAAGAAGTGTGGGATGAACTTACAAAATGTTAACCAGTTACGGGATGTTAACCAGTTTCGGGACAACACAGAAATGAAAAACTTTCGAAACATTTTTATACCAAAACCCCTAATTGAAAACCATGGATAAGGGGTTGATAATTTTGTTATTTTTTTCCTTATTAGTTTTGACTGGATGTTCGAATTCGGGCTCCACCAATTTTACTTCTCCCAAGAACATCTCCATTGAAGATTTCTCCTCCATTAATAATTACACTTTTACTACTACAGTCTACGGGAATGCAGAAGCTAAAGCAAAGATTATGCCTTCAGATATCCCTTGGCCAAATTCTCATGTCTTGGAAATAAGTTATACACCTTTTGAGTATTTTGAAAAAAGTTTTGAGCCTTTCTTACATTTAACGTTAGGTTCGGTCTCCCAAAAAAATAGGTGGTATGGGATGAAATATTTTATTTTCTTTATTAATACCTCTTCTCCAAAATTACATCTTGTCTTGAGACTCCATGATTGTTCTGAAAAAAACGGTGAAGTGTGGGAATCTAAACTTATGTTTGAAGGGCAAAATGATGGGACTTTCCACAGGATAAGAATACCCTTGTCAGAATCAGATTTTAATATCTCTCTGGATGATACTTTAAATATGGACAATGGACGATTTGACTTGGATGTGATCTGCCATGTTGAATTCCTCTTCAAGACTTATGAAGCCAATGTTACAAATGAGATATCAATAGCAAAAGTATTTCTTTCAAAAGATTGACACAAAACATTTATATTCTTCTCTGAACTCTTCAACTTCTAAAGGTGGTTGTTTTGTTAAAAGAGGCTCCGAATCATATTTATGAAGTTGAATTTGATATGGTTAGAACTTGCAATATGCAGTGCAAGATGTGTAATTTCTGGGTAAATAAACAAAATCCTCAGAGGTTAACAACTGAAGAGGTTAAAGAGACAATAAAAAACTTGAATGAATGGTTTGGCAGAAAATTCAAAATTGCTTTTGCTGGTGGAGAACCATTTATGCGAGATGACATGGTTGAAATCATCAAATATGCTTCAAATCTAGGAATCATTACATCAGTTGCAACAAATGGCACTTTGTTAACTAAAGAAAAGATCAATGGGCTTATGAATACTGGTTTGAATGGAATTGTAATTTCCATAGACAGCTTAAATCCTGAAACTCACGATTATATGCGCGGAGTGCCAGGAACATTTGACAAAGCATTTGGTGCCTTCAATGCAATTTGTGATTCTAGGAAAGATTTACATTCTAATCCTTTTCCAAATCTTGCTTCAATAATCTCCAAATTAAATCACCAAGACATACCTGCAATTTTACAGTGGATAAAAGAAAAAGGACAAGGTATGTTAATTGTTCAGTCAATTAGTGCAAATTTCTTTAATCATACAAAAGATTGGTTTGATGAGAAACTTTGGCCTGATACAGTTGAAGATAAAGAAGCAGTTTGCATTACAATTGACAAGTTGATTGAAATGAAACAGGCGGGTTATCCGTTAATTAATGATGTAGCCCAATTAGAAGAAATGAAAAAATATTTTAAAAAATTAGATTGGAGGGCGATGATTCATGGGTGAAGAAACATGTAAGATAGCTTACAGTTGTTTAGTAATTGATGAATGTGGGGATATGAGAATCTGCCGAGCAATACCTCCAATAGGGAATGTTCGAGACATGACACCAAGAGAAGCGTGGAGTTCCAAAAAAGCAGAAGAAACAAGGGAATGGATTGCTAAATGCAACAAGGATTGTAAAATTTTAAATTGCAATTATATTGACAAATGAATGAAATCTACTCAGATGAAATCAGAGAAAGGATTGAAGGATTTAAGAATAAGAAATTTGGTCCCTTATTTTTAGAAATCTATCCTTCATCTAGGTGCAATTTGAATTGCATATACTGCGAATTGCATCCTGAAGGTACATTAAATCAAAATTTTCCAGAAGATTCATTTGAGAAATTGTTTGTTGAAGCTTCAGAAATGGGGTTGAAATCTGTGTCTCTTTCAGGTATAGGAGAACCAATGCTTAACCCTTCATTAATACTTCGAATCGCAAGTATTGCAAGAAAAAAAGGAATTAAAACTTCAATGGTTACTAATGGCACTCTTTTTAATGAATCTTTTACTAAAAAGCTGATGGGCTATGGGTGGGATGAAATCATTTTGAGTGTTGATTCTCCAAAAAAAGCAACTTTAAATACTTTGAGAGGCAGGCCTTATACATATGATAAAATTGTAAACTCTTTGAAATTAATCAATAAATATCGTAAGTCTTTTGATTCAACTTCTTTGAATTTTCATTCAGTAATTACAAATAAGAATATTGGAGACCTTGCTGATTTATTCTTATTTGCTCAGAAAAATCAAGTTTCTAAAATTACTTTTGATTCTTTAGTAACTTATTCTGAAAAAATGAAAACTCTCGCATTATCAAAAAATGATGAAGAGAGATTAAATCTGGAGACTAGTAAGATGAAAAATTTGGTTGATCAAACAGGCGTATTAACTAATCTCTTTTCTTTTGTTCAAGAGAATCCTATTAGAAGAACTGCAACTTTAAGTGATAAGCCTGCACAAATACCGCCTTGTTTGGTTCCATGGTTTAGGATGGTTATCTTCCCTGGGGGAGATGCTCGCCCTTGTTGTAATTTTTATGAGCCAGTTGATTCTTTCATTGGAAAATCCTTTTCTGAAGTTTGGTTCGGAAAAAAGATGATGGAACTGCGAGAGAGACTTCTTGGGGCCACCAAATTCCCTTGTTGTAATGTTTGCCCTTCTGGTTTACTTATCCAAAGTAAAACTTGTTCTGATGCTTTCTCTGGTGATTTAACTCCTTTTCATAAAGCTCTTGAAAATAAATGAAAATTGCACTAATCAACCCCCCTGTATGGGCACTTGAAACCCCACCATTAGGAATCACTTACCTTGCTTCATTTCTTAAACAGAATAATTTTTCTGTGAAATGTTTTGATTTTAATGCAGAACTTTTCCACAAGCAAACTGAAGAAAATAAAATCTATTGGACCCCTTCATTGAGTTATAAATGGAAATGGCAAGATTCCTTTGATAAGGAGATTTTACTTGAAATTATTGGAAAACAAATTGGAAATTGGATTAGTAGAATAGTAAAAGAAACTCCCCAAGTCGTTGGAATTACAAACCATGCAAACCCAGTAACTAGCCTTATAGCTTCAAAAATAAAACAAATTAATCCTGAAATTGTAATTGTTGCAGGAGGACAGCTGTGTAGCCCTTCACTTGGAGGACAAGCACTCCATGAAGATTCCAATATTGATTTTATTTCACTTGGTGAAGGAGAATTAGCAATGTTACAACTTTGCCAAAAAATCAGAGACAAATTACCTTTAACTAATTTAAAAGGATTTTATAAAAATGAAAGCAGGATTTCACCTGAATTGATAGAAAATATTGATTCCTTGCCTTTTCCTGATTATTCTGATATTGATTTAAATAAATATGCTGTTCTAGATCCTATACAAAATGGTTGGAAGCCATCAAATAGCCTTTCTATGCTTTTAAGCCGCGGTTGTGTAAATAACTGCGATTTTTGCATGCAGAGGGTAATCTGGGAAAAGCCTTTTAGATGTCGATCTGTTGAGAATGTGATATCAGAAATGAAGTTTATGATTGATAAATGGGGTGTTAAGAGATTTCATTTTAATGATCTTTTACTTAATGGGAATTTTTCATTACTGATAAATTTAGCAAATGCAATATTACAAGAAAATTTAGGAATAATTTGGGGAGGAAATTTAACTATTGACAACCGCTTTAATCTTGAAAATGTTGAATTGCTTTATTCTTCAGGTTTTGATCATGCTGTTTTTGGTGTGGAATCTGGCACTCAAAAAGTTTTAAATGAAATGGGGAAAAGATACTCTCCTGAAGAAGCTGAAAGAGTATTAAAATTATTCAATCAACCGAATATGAAGGTTTTCATCAACTTAATTATAGGCCATCCTTCTGAAACAGAAGAAGATTTTAATCAGACCTTGGATTTTCTTAGAAGAACTTCCAAGTACCTTTATTCTGCACCTAGTCCTGCAATGTGTGCAATCTTTGCTGGGTCTGATTTACTTAAAAAATACCAAAATAAAGAGGGTTTTAATTGGAATGAACCTGAAAGGTGGAGTTATAAAGAAAATACATGGGAAGAAAGAAAACGAAGGTTAAATAAACTTATTGAACTTACAAATAAATTGTTTCCTTCTGGGTTCTTTATGGTAGATAAAGATAGAAACCTAGATTGACAACCTTTTTAAACTCTTACATATTGTTATTTCTTGGGTGGAAAAAAGGGAATGAAACCGATTAATTTTCCAGGTAACTACATGGTTGTGGAATTAACCAACAATTGTAATTCTAACTGCATCCACTGCATCCAGGATAAACCCACAACTCACTTCAATGAAAAGGGATTTATGGATAAAGAACTTTTCAAAGAGTTGATAATCGATTTAAAAGAAAATAACATTAAATTCTGGGATCTTAATTTATTCTGGCTTGGAGAACCATTATTGCATCCAGATTTCAAAGAGGTATATGAATTTACTTTACAAAATAAAGAAGTCTTTGGAAGTTTAAACATACACACAAATGCCCAATTGCTAAATGATGAAATCATTAATCTGCTTATTAATAATCAAGATACTCCCCAGACTTGGCACTTTTCTTTAGATGCAGAATCCAATGAAACTTACCAGAAAATTAAAAGGAACAATAAAACGTTACCAATTACCCAAATTAAGAAGTTACTATCAAAAATAAAAGGGCCCTTTCCAAGAATAGTAATTCAACTCATAGTTCAGGAATTAAATCATGATGAAGCAAAGGACTTCATCAAATTCTGGAAAAATGAGTTTAATAAAGTCAACCTTCCCATTTCAGTTATTGGGGGATTTCCTCCAGGGGTTATTGATAATTTTATTTTCTTACGGCAACTTGATTGTGTTGAAGATGTTGGTGAAGAACAGATTAAAGCAAATAAGTTATACAAACAAGTTCTAGAAGATAATGGAATAAATCCCTATGACAAGTCAAAAAAACTTCCAATGCCAATCTCTCCAGGTTTTGTTAATGTGCAAGTTAATCACAATAACCCTCATCTAGGGGATTTTTCAGAAAAGAAAATTTGTTCAGGATTTTGGAAAACACCAGTGATTAGCTGGAATGGAGATGTAACCTCGTGTACTGCTGACAACAATCTCCAAAATAGGATTGGCAATATTAAACAAACCCTATTTAGCAAACTTTGGTGGGATTCAGAAATTATTAAACAAAAACGGAATGCAACACTTAATCAAGATTTTAAAGAAATCCCTCTTTGCGAAGGTTGCATTATTCCATTTTCTTCTAATTACAGTTGTATCTCGGAGGAAGAAATAATTTATTATAAACAAAATGAAAACCTACCTTAACTTCCCACTACAATACACCTTAATTGAACTTACCAATAACTGCAACTTGCGGTGCCCAATGTGCCCCCAGGCATTTGATGCTGTTGGTGAAAAAGGTTTTATGGACTTTAAAACTTTTAAAAATATAATAGATAACTTCCCAAGAAAAGATAAACCCAATGGCATAAAATTATTTTGGCTTGGTGAACCAATGTTAAATAAAGAGTTTGGGAAATTTTTGCGTTATGCATCAGGCAAATTCATGAACCCTAAAGGATATGAATACATAACCTTTGATACTAATGGCTGTTTTTTAACTCCAGATACAACAGATATTATTTTAGATGTGGGGGAGATTGTTCCCCTATTTGAAGTTTCATTAGATGCAATAACTCCAGAGACTTATGCAAAGATTAGAATCGGAGGAGACTTTGAGAAAGTAATGGAGAATGTAAAATATTTTATTAAAAGAAGGCATGAATTAAAAAAACTCGCTCCAAGAATCGTGCTTCAATTTATTTTAATGGATAAAAATTACAAAGAGGCTAATAAGTTTATTGAATATTGGTCTAAATTTTTAGAAAAATATTTCATTCCAGGTAACTCTTTCCACCAAGATGTAATTTGGATTAAAAGGATGGACGCGCCAAGCCCAGATGAACAAGGTCATTATGATAAGTTCTTTTTAAAAACAACAAAAGAGTTAAACATTCAAACAAGAAACTTAGAGTTTGTTCGAATCACGGCTCCATTTAATAATAATTGGAATGAAAGTGAAGAATAGAAAACCCTGCGCAGCAATTTTCATGACTCCCGTCATACAATGGGATGGAAAAGTCACTACTTGTTGCTACGATCCTCTGATGGAATTGGAGATTGGCCACATCAATGAATCTTCATTAACTGATATTTGGTATGGAAAAGAAATGCAAAAGCGTAGAGCCTTACAAATAGCAGGAGACTTCACCTACCCGAAAAAGTGTTATTATTGTAAAAATGTTGATGGGATTGAAATTACTGATGACCAAATAATCAAATACCTTGATGATGCCGACAGGCTTGATCTCCTAGAAAAATATCTCACAAGGAGGCAGATTAAAGAAGAAGATTTAAGTGATGGATCCAAAACAATTATTGCAAAGTCAAGAGCAAGATATGATATAACAACACTTAAAGAACAAGCAAGGGTAATTCTCAATAATATCCCAAAAAGTGTATGCGCTGGATTTTGGGCTTCCCCAACAATTAATTGGAATGGAGAAGTTACAGTTTGCTGTAAGGATGGTTATCTTGAATTATCTGCAGGCAATATTACAGAAAAATCATTCAAAGAACTTTGGTGGAATAACCCTTTAATGATTGAAAGAAGAATTCAACATATCAGGGGGGAAGGAGATCAAATACCCTTATGCAAAGAATGCTTATTCCAATCTGACTTAAAAACACTTCAAATAAAACAAAATGAATTAAAAGAGTATCTTCATAATTTCCTAAATAATAAACCATTTTCTCCAAAGTCAAATTTTTTAACAATTGAACTCACAAATAAATGCAATATGAAATGTATTATGTGCCCCCAAGCAGAAAATAATCAATGGAATAGTTGTCGCGCAGATCCATTCTTTGGCTTTATGACTCTTGAGAAATTCAAGCTAGTTTTAAACAATTTAAAAGGAGAGCATTTCTGCGACTTAGTTTTATTTTGGTTTGGGGAACCATTATTAAACCCTGAATTACCGGAAATTTTAAGAGATTTATACGAGTTTAATGAGAAAAATTTCCTTTACAATAATCTAGTGATCCATACAAATGGGCTTTTATTAACTAAGAAGATCGCAAACTTACTTTTAGAAACAAAAAACAAATTAATAATCCATTTGTCAATTGATGCTGCAACAAAAGAAACTTATAATTTTATTAGGAAAAATTCTAACTTTGGTAGAGTAATGGAAAATATAAAATATTTCTTAATTGAACAAAAGAAGAATCCAAATGTGATGTCTGCCCTTCAGTTTATTGTAATGGAACAAAATAAAAATGAAGCTCAGCAATTCTTAAATAATTGGAGAATGTTTGGCAAAGAGAACCAGATTGATTTTAAACTTGCAACCAGAAACAAATGGCCAGAAGGAAATAATCTTATTTTCTTTAGAAATTTAGCAGCGCAGTCTGTGATAATGATTGATAACAAAATGACAATTCCAGACAACAATTTAGAATTATATGATAAAACAATAAAAAACATAAAATGACCTACCCAATCCGCCTCGACACTATGCTAATTGAACTCGCTGACTTTTGTAATCTTAATTGTATCATGTGTGATATGAGCATTGCTGGAAGGAAGCGCCATGGTCATCAAAATCCAGAAGAAAGCGTTCACAAAACCAATCACCGCACCCTCCCATTCTCCTCTTTTAAGAAAATAATCGACAGTGTCAACAATTCTGGCATGAAGATGGGCATCCTCTCATTATTTTGGTTGGGTGAACCAATGCTAAATCCTGAAATTGATTTAATGCTAGATTATTTAAATAAAAACAAGAAAAATATTGATGGATGGCTTTTACATACAAATGCAAATATTCTAAGAGAAAACACCTTAAAAGTATTGTTTGAATCAAAAGGAGATAACATACTCCATTTTTCAATTGATGCAGCAAGTAAAGAAGTGTATGATAAAGTAAGACCAGGAGGGGATTATAACAAAGTTGTTTCAAATATTCAAAAAGCCTTAGATTTAATCTCTAATAACTCCCCAAGAATTATCCTTCAATTCATTATTATGGAAGAAAATAAACAAGACGCAATGTTATTTGCAGATTTTTGGAGCCAAGAATTTAAAAAACGAAATTTAGATTTTGCTATTGCAAGAAATTACACGCAACACAAAAATA
>JAFCCU010000017.1 GCA_017610005.1 Candidatus Woesearchaeota archaeon
ACTTCAGACTTCAGACTGTTAAGGCATTTGCCTAAATTTACTTGTCAAGTCCTGCCATTTACCCATCAAATAACTTGGCTGTTCACGTGAGTCTGCAACAATAAAATCATCCCCCTGTTCTTCACAATTAATTCTTCCAAAAGTCGAAGTGTATTTATTAACTTCATCACAAATATTTTCTTCAAATCCAGAATATTTTACAATAAGATAATGTTTAAAAACACCTGCCTCACTATCAAATTTCTCTGACTCGAATATCCCTTCTACTTTTTCTCCATCTGGAAATTGACCAATGTAAAGTCTATCAAACATCCTTGAAGAATTTAGAACTTCAAAATTTAGTGGCAACCCAATTGTTGAGAAAAATCTTAAATCTCCATCTATTAAAAGATGAGTTAATGCCTCAATAGGATTTCCAATAATTTGTAAGAATAAATCCCATCCAGTAGTTAACGGAACTGCACTTACGCCCTCATCACTAAACACTACAATTGAAACATTGGGATTATGAATTAAAACTGGTCCACATTGAGTATATTCAAATGGGCCCTCTGTTGAATGAGATAAACAATGATCTTCAGGTACATCCAAGACTTTGAATAATCCATCATCTTCATCAAAGAACTCCACATTTAATGAAGTCCCAAAGATAACCTTATCTTCACCTGTCTTCAATATTCTTAAAACACATAAATTATTTACGCAAGGATAATCTCCATCCCCTATATCACAATTAGAATCAAGATACTCAATAACATTCTTGCCCCCGATCACCTCATAAGTGTACTCATTTAAAACACTCTTATAATCATCGCAATATAACTTAAAATTACTATTCACATTAGTCTCTTCCAACATTTTATCCACAACAAGACTAGTTCGTGAAGTCCAGTTATATCCATCGCAAAATGAATCTAAGATATATTGACCATCAGCAATGCACTGAGGTTTTTCATCTGAAAAATATGTATCTGGTTGATTATTATTTTCATAAGTAAAATTTCCAACTAAACACTGAGAATCTTTATTTGGGCAATACCCTTTATGTTCAAAATTCCAAGAATAAACCTGTCTTGCTGGATTCCAAGCCCCATCAATGCATCTATAAGGCGAACCATCACTAGGATGATTATATACATAAGAATTTAATGGTTCATCCACTTGATTTTCAATACAAGTTGTCCCATCCCAACACCAACTAGCCGGACAGCATCCAAGGCCCCCCTCAAGATTACTACTCTGCGTATCAATCCTTTCTTCCTCGCTTAATGGTTGTTCTAAAACCTCTGGGTTATTGTCTGGAATCCACCGATTATTAGAAATAGGATCACAATAATAATCACACCGGTTAGTACAATAAGGAAGTGCAGGCACATGAGTATATTCACCTGAAGTATAACATTTCTGAAATACTCCTCCACAAAATAAGATACTATCTTGAACCCATCTGCCTCCTTCAACTCCTACAGCCCATCTAAAATTTGGATCTTTTATACACAATTTATTTGCAAATTGAACTCCCAAATCACTAGTATCATCCCCACAACAATATCCCCTCATTGTAAAATCAGGAGATGGTGCAGAAGGCATCCAAGTACCACCTGCCGCGCTACATTTACTACTTGAACAATCTGCATCTTGGCAACATTCTTCGGATTGGGCTTCAACAGTCACCCAATCTAATCTTTCTCCAACAGCATTACAAGATTTTAATGTTAAACCAAAACATTGAGTTTCACCAGCAACATCACAGTTATTAGTAATCCCTCCACTAGTATCAAATACGCACTGGTCAGTATCATAAGTGCAATCATCATTACAAGCTAATGTGCCCCCTATGCCATCAGGAAATTCATAGCAAGTCTTCCCGGCTAAAGCATCACCATCACACTCTTCACCCTCTTCAATTACTCCATCATTATTACAAGTATCTGAAGTTCCTCCGCCATCATCTAAGTTAAATCCCCAATAAATTTCTCCTTCTTCATCTGAACAATCTCCCTCAGGAACTTTTTCATATTCATTACAAATCCCTTTCTCACTGTCAATACCACACTTGCAATCAACACCTGTTGAAGGTGCATTTCCTAAGGTGAAGTATTTATAATCTCCACACGCAAAAAAACCACAGTCTTTACATTCAATTTGTAATACTCCTTCCTCACAAAAATAGTTCGCTGTTTCACCTTTTCCAGGAAAATCACAGGTATATTTGTTTCCTTTAACTAATCCATCTGCAAGATAACTACACATACTTCCCGCAGACAAAGACTCAACCCCATTTGAGCAACAACAGTCTCCCCAAACCCCACATTCATCATTGCTTGCATCAGTCCATCCTTCCTCATTGCAATTATAATTTGCACAACTCCCATATTCATATCCATCACTCTTACACAAAGCACTACAATCATCCTCAATCCCTGCGTATACTGATACTGATAAAATTATGAATAATAATACAACTATTGGAATTAATTTGCGCATTTTTTCACCTATTATATTAACAAAGGCCTAAATTTTGAAGTTAAATCAGGCCATTTACTCATTAAAAACGTTGGACTTGCCCTTGCATCAAGGACAACATAAAATTTTTCAGCGGGGTCGCCCTCACAATTAACAACTCCAAAACTTTCTGAAAATTCATTAACAATCTCACAAATATTATCATCAAACCCTTTATAGGTCACCAACATGTAATAAACTGATTTTTGTAATTCTTCATCCCACCTTGCATCTTCTAACACCCCTTGTACCAAATAAGGATCAATTTGGGCAATAAACAGCCTTTGAAATAACTTTGAGGTTCTTAGCACATCAAATGATAGTTGAGTTCCCAAAATATCATTATATTGAAAAGTCCCAGTTCCAATTAATTCAGAAATTAATGAGATTGGATCAGCAATTAAATTTATAAAAATATCCCAGCTACTGTCCTCATTTGAAATTTCTACCCCTGCAGGGGAAAATATAATTAGAGAAGCATTAGGATTATGAATTGCTGAATCCCCACATTTTGTAAAATCCCACATTCCATCTGTTTTGGTATGTTCGCAAGACCCAGTTGAAACATCAATAACATCTGAAAATCCTCTTGTGGAATCACCAAATGCAACATTCATTGAAGTTCCAAATAATTCAAAGAATTCATTATTTTCTTTAAACCTAATAATACAAAAATTATTAACACAAGGAATTTGTTCATCTTCTTTAATACAAGATTCATCAAGATAACTTTCAACTGGAATACTTGAAATAGAATATGAAAAATCATTTAAAACTCGTTCATAAGAATCACAATAAATTTTAAATTCCTTATTTTTTGCATCCACTACCTCCATCATTTTTGTAGCCAGGATTGCGGTTCTTGAAGTCCAATTACCTCCCTCGCAATAATAATCAAGGATGTATTGATCCTTTGAAATGCACTGAGGTTTTTCATCTGTGTGGTATAAATCTGGAAGATTATTATTAGAATAATTATCAAAACTCACTAAACATTGGTTTTCAGAATCTTCACAATGGCCTTGCAATGAAAAATCCCAATTAAATAATTTTTTTGTTTCTGTCCAATCTCCATCTTGGCACCGATACAAAGTATTTTCGTCATTTATTACATATAAACTATTAGATTCATCTTTTTGATCCTCAATACATTTAGTACCATTAAAACACCAATTACTTGGACAGCACCCAAAATCTTCTCCAAAATAAGCATCCTTGCTGGTGTTTATCTTCTCTCCATCCCCCAAGGTGTCATTTAATAATTCTGGGTTATTATCTGGCACCCAAGAATCTTCATTTAAAGGGTCACAGTAATACCCACATTTATTATCACAATAAAGCTTAATTTTTGAAGAAAGTCTATAATAAGGGGCATCATCAGCACAAATAGACCATTTTCCTTCACAAAATATAATTCTTTTTTCATTAGTTGGATATCTACCTTTTTCAGTGCCAGTAATCCATTTATATCCCCCATCATCAAGGCAGATTTTGTCTCCAAATGTAAGTCCTAAATCATTTACGCCAGTATCTCCACAACACCCTGCTGCACCTTGGCCTTCTAACCAATCTCCTCCTGCCTCTTGGCAACATTGTGGTGAAGGGTTTTCAACAAAATCCCAATCTAAATACCCTCCTTGATTTGCGCAGGTTTCTAATTTAAGGCCAGTGCATCTTGTATCACCAATATAACTACATCTATTAAAAGGAATTGTTGGAGGTGTTGGAGTGGGTGTTGGAGGTGTTGGAGGTGTTGGAGGAGTCACTCCGCCAGAACAACCAGTCCAGCCTCCTACGGTGCATGTGCCTCCGGCACAACCAGATGAATCATAATCATATCCACAATTTGAATCACACCAATAGCAAGTATTTCCACTTCGCCATGCCTTGTTATTAACTTTTTCATCACAATCAGAATCTGCTCCGCAATTCGCTTCGCACCGATCAGAATACCAATCAGTCACCCCATCACATTTTCTACAGCAACAGTTTAAAACCCAACAACCATGACCAATGCTTCCAATATTATCCCATGGATCTCCCTTAGATGTACAATCAAATACTGCATAACATCCCCCTGATTCAAATTGGGACATTGCAGCACAATCACTGTTGCATCCAGCTTCAACCCCTGGAACAATCATTAAAAACCCAATAAGAATTAAACTAAATAATACTAACTCCCTCTTCTTCATTCTACTCCTTACTATTCACTATTATATAAAATTTATGTAAAAAGATTATGTAAAAATTAATAAAGATATTTAGAATGACAAAAGAAATGGAAGTAACTGTTGGCATCTGTGCCCACAATGAAGAAGGCAATATTGGGAAGCTAATCCCTGCAATCCTTAATCAACAAAGCATTAAAATAAAAGATATAATCGTTGTGTCTTCTGGCTCAACTGATAAAACTAACGAAATTGTTGAAGCCTATAAACAAGTTAACCTAATTAAAGAAGCTAAAAGAACAGGTAAAGTTTCTGCAATAAATAAAATAATTAAATTAGCAAAAACAGATATTATTGTTTTAATTAGCGCAGATGTCATCCCAAAAACAAATACCCTTAATGAACTATGCAAGCCCTTTTTTAATGATAATATAGGGATTACCGGTGGGCGTCCAAAACCAATAAACAGTAAAAAAAGCCTAATAGGCTTTACAGTTCATGTTGTTTGGGGGCTACACCACCTAATCTCAAAAGAAACTCCAAAATTTGGAGAGTGTATTGCATTTAGAAAAGTTTTTGGGAAGTTGCCAAAAAGTGCAGTAGATGAAGAAGAAATTGCTTCTCAAATAGAGAATATGGGCCTCAAAGGAAGGTATGTTCCAAGTGCAATTATAAAAAACAAAGGTCCGTTAACTATTAAGGAATTTATTTCCCAAAGAAGAAGAATCTATGCAGGCCATTTAACATTAAAATCAAAAACAGGCCACTGTGTACCTACTCTTTCTAACACAAAAATTGCATTATTATTACTAAAAACAGTTGACTTTAAGGCCCCTATTAAAACAGCTTTTGCGATATCCCTTGAAGGAATCTCACGGCTCCTTGGGTACTATGACTACTTAACAAAAAAAGATCACACAGTTTGGGAGAAAATAACTACAACAAAGAAGTTGTAGTTTCACCAGGTCTTAATCCTAATGAAATCATTAATGCCTTAAGATCATGGGGCGCCCTCATATCTTGGACTCTGCTTGCAAAAGTTGCGATAAAAATTTCAACCTTATATTTTCTGCAAAATCTAATATTTTGCATAATTCTTCCAAGAATTACTTGTCTAGGTAACTTTGAATGTAAAATGCTGTCTAAACTAAAACCAATAGCAATTTTATTTTTCTTGGCAAGTTTACATTCAACATCTGTTAATCCAGAAAGCCTAAAATGAGTTTTATCCTTTTTAACAAGTTCCTCTAAAGCAAAAATTACTCTGGGACGAAGTTTTTCAAAAACATGCCTATCTCCTCCCTTAACAAAAGTTAACTCTCCTTTTGGGGCCTTTCTAGGATACTTCATTGGATCAATTAATAATCCTTTTATACACAAATTTGATGCTCCCTTTAACTTCGGGTAAATTGCAATTAACTTATCTATCCCAAGAAGTTTTGCCCTAACCAGTAATTCCTTTTCATTACCATTTGGAATTACAACATCAAATTTCATTATCCTCAAAAACCGAAACTTCCTTTAATTCTTTTCCCTTTTTAGCCATTACCCTAAAAATAATCACAATAATAACTATAATAATCAATATAAATGCAATAGCAACACCAAGAATTGTTCCCTTACTTTCAGGTTTACTCTCTTCTACTATCTCTTCATTATTTTCTAAAGGCTCTTGTATCTCTTCATCAATTTCTTCATCAATATGAAATTCCATACTAGCGTTTGCTTCAAGAATTTGACCTTCCAAGGTCTTATACACCATGCTAATTTCTACTGGAACATCAGTTTTTTCTCCAACATAGTTAAACTCCACTTGAATATTCCTGGTCCTATTAATTCTATCATAAGAAATAGAATAAGGCCTCCCATCAATAATATAACTCAATTCAAGATCAACGTAATCTTTAGGAGTCGGATTAATTATATAGAATTCAAATTTATCTGTTAATTTCATTAAAGCCAAGTTATCTCCTTTTGCAGAAAAATTTGTTTGTTCGATAAATTCATGGAATAGATCATCTACCTGATACTTCACTTCAGAAATTATTGAAAAATTTCCCTGATAATCAAATCTTAAATCAAACAAATAAAACTCATTTTCATCAATAGTAGTATCATAAACATATTTACCTTCAATAATCCGGAAAAAATTAGGTTCATCTAAGATTTCTACTCCATCAGGGAAGGTTACCCCATAATAGAAAGATTTTATCATAGTTAAAGGTTTAAAGGATAAATTAAGTGTTGTAGTGTCTCCAACTGAGAAATTTTCCCCAAAAAGTTCAGCTTTAACATCAACAACATATCCCTTTCCCTTTAAAGTTTTTTTAACTTCAGATTTTCGTGTACTAAATCCATCATTATATGTTAATTCAGCAACTGCGTTTGCTTCCCCAACCGAGGTGGCAGCAATTTTTAATTGGCAAATATTTTCAGCCAATGGTTCCAAAGTTCCAGCCCAACTAACTACTCCATTTTTTTCTTCACAACCCTCCACTGAGATTATTTTTATAAAACCAGGATACTTATAACTTAATCTCATACCAGTTGCAGGTTTATCACCCTGATTCCCCCAGATGATATTTACATTGCTTCTTTCTCCAATTAATAATTGAGTTTTAGTATAATCTGCAGTGAGGGTTACATCTGGAATTTTCCTAGACATATTAAATCTAATTGCATGTTCCCATTTGAACATATCTTGATTAAAATCCTCAGTTTCCCACATATCTGCAACACATGCAACAATATCTCCCTCCATTGCACACTTTCCAGTTTTAATAATAAAATTATATCCATCAACTGAAACAAAAGTTTTATTGGTGTGTTCATTAATAACAACAGAAAAATTAGTACCATCCACAGCAGTATGATCTCCGGTTTTTAAATCAGTATCAAAAATGACTTTCTCCCCTGCAGAATAAACTAGAGGGATTAAAAAAAATAAGAAAATAAGAAAAATAAAAGGTTTCATAAAAGGTTAATTAGGGGGCCTATGATGCTGTTCCCCTAATGCTATACGTTGCAGATTTATCAAGACCAGATCTTGCTGATGTATAGTAGACTTTAATTGTTGAAGCTACTTTTTCATTAAAAGTTTCTTCTGAACAATTTACCCAGATTATTGCATTTTCTTCATTTGTAATTGCAATATCTCCGGTCTCATCTGCAAATACTTCAATGGGATCTCCGGTTTCAGCAGTCACGTTGACCAGATTCGCATCACAATCACCATCTGTGGCATTAACAAAAGTTATATTAATTGTATAACCTAAATTATTTCTTAATGCGAAGCTGATTGAGTAATCGTCAGTTGATACAGCTGGTTTATCTATACAATCCATACCTGCTGGACCGATACATTGTTCTGGAAGATACTTTGTTGGACCTAATACACCGAAGTATGCTAGAGCACCAATTGCTGCCAAAACAACTAAAATTGCCCAGCCGTAAGTCATAAGAAACTCCATGGCTGCTTGACCTTTTTTCATTTGGTTCACCTCGAATTCCGCTCCTAATATGAGCATGATTTTAGTATACAAAAAACCATACTGATATATAAATCTTTCTATTAACACCCTCAAATACCCTAGAAAACTATTTATACTTAATATGTAACACAATATAACACAATATAACACAAAAATTATCAAACTATGGGGTGCAAAGAATGGTGCGCGTTGCTATTAATGGATTTGGAAGAATTGGAAGAAATGTCTTAAAAGCAGGATTATCTCACAAAGAAATTGAATTTGTTGGAATAAATGATTTAGGAGATTTAAAAACTCTCGCCCAACTATTAAAATATGATTCTGTATTTGGAAAATTTGATGGCACTGTAACTATAAAAAATAATTCTCTGGTCATTAACGGCAAAGAAATTGAAATTTTCGCAGAACGTGATCCTGAAAACCTCCCTTGGGCAAAATTAAATGTAGACATAGTAGTTGAAAGCACTGGTATTTTTAGAACCAAAGAAGGTGCACAAAAACATATTACTGCAGGTGCTAAAAAAGTATTAATCTCTGCACCAGGAAAGGATATTGACAAAACAATTGTGTTAGGAGTTAATGATAAAGAATATGATAAGACCAAACACCATATAATTTCAAATGCTTCTTGCACTACGAATTGTTTGGCCCCCCTTGTGAAGGTATTAAATGATGCTTTTGGAATCGAACATGGAATTATGACCACCATTCATGGGTACACTAATGATCAAAATATCTTAGATGGCCCCCATAAAGATCTTAGAAGGGCAAGATCTTGCGCAATAAATCTAATCCCCACAACAACTGGTGCTGCTAAGGCCACTACGCTGGTTATACCAGAACTAAAAGGGAAACTTGATGGAATGGCAATTAGGGTGCCAGTTCCTGATGGGTCTTGTGTTGATTTAACAGTACAACTTAAAAAAAAGCCAAGCAAAGAGGAGTTAAATGCTGCCTTAAAAAATGCTGCAAACACTCATTTAAAAGGGATCTTAGAATATTCAGAAGACCCACTAGTCAGTACAGATATTATTGGGAACCCACATTCATCAATTTTTGATTCTGGACTTACAATGTGCATTGGAGATGGCCTCTATAAGGTAATTTCTTGGTATGACAATGAGTGGGGATACTCATGTCGAATGGTAGACCTTCTAAAAAAAATGCTATGAAAGTCTTTATTGAAAGTTGCAAGGATTACAAGGATTGTTACAAACCTATTGAATCTATCCTCGATAGACTTGAGATTAAAAAATGTAAATCTGTTCTGCTTAAACCAAATTTACTTACAGTCGCCCTACCTAAAAAAGCAGTAACAACCAATCCTGCAGTGGTAGATGCTGTTGCCCGTTGGTTTAAGAAAAATCATCCAGAAGCTAAACTATATTTGGGGGATTCTTCAGGTTGCCTTGGACTAAATCAAACTAAAAAGGCATTTGTTGAATGTGGAATGCAAAAAGTAATTGATAAATATAAAATGACTGGTGTTCCATTTGAAGCAGAACCAATAGTAACCTTAAAAAATCCAAACGGGGTAATCTGGAAAGAAATTATTGTTGCAAAAATTGTAAAAGATGTTGATTTAATAGTTAATCTTCCAAAACTCAAAACTCACAGCCTAACCCTCTACACTGGGGCCATGAAGAATCTTTATGGTTGTATCCCGGGGGGTATCAAAGGCAAAGGGCATCTTGCCGCAATAACTCCCCCTGAATTTGCTGATTTAATCATGGATTTTTATGAAGTAATAAATCCTCAAGTAAACATCATGGACGCAGTTATTGGGATGGAAGGCGCAGGGCCCGGCCAAGGTGACCCAATTCAAACAGGATACATCCTAGGCAGTAAAAATGCTTGCGCCCTTGACTCTGTCGCATCAAAATTAATAGGTGTTAAACATTTATATCAAATAGAAAAAGCTAAAGAAAGAAAACTATTTGAAAAACCAGAGATTATTGGAAAATTCAAAAAAGTACCATACAAACTTCCCCGCATGGATAAATATGCAATTTTAAGGCTTGTCCCTAGATTTATGGTTAAAATTCTAGCAAAGTTTGCTGTTAATAAATTTATGAAAGAACCAGATTTTATCCATGATAAATGCACTAAATGCTATGCTTGTGTAAAAATCTGCCCAGCAAATGCAATAACTCTAAAAAATAAACTCCCAGTTGTTGATATAAAAAAATGCATTCGCTGTTTAAGTTGCCAAGAACATTGTAATTATGGTGCAATTGAAACAAAAAAGAGTATTTTTTCAAAACTTGTATTAATATTTAAAAAGGTGGTACAATGAAATCATTAAGAGAAGCAACTAATATTTCAAGTAAACGAGTTTTAGTAAGAGTAGACTTCAATGTGCCATTAAAAAATGGAAAAGTTGTCAGCAATGAACGACTAAAATCAACATTACCAACAATTAAATTTCTAAAAAAAAATAATTGCAAGATCATACTTATAAGCCACCTTGGAAGACCAAAAGGTGAAAGAAATGAAAAATATTCTTTAAAACCAGTTGCAAGAGAATTATCAATTTTGCTTGGATCCGAGGTAAGATTTTTTGATGATTGTATTAATATTAACCTAGACTTACAACCAAAAGAAGTGATCTTACTTGAAAACACAAGATTTTACCCAGAAGAGAAACAAAATGATAAAGAATTTTCAAAAAAATTAGCTTCAATTGCAGATATATTTGTTTTTGAAGGTTTTGCTGTAGCCCACAGGAAAAATGCTTCAACTGTTGGAGTTCAAGAATATCTTGAGAGCTACTATGGATTTTCTGTAGAGGATGAAATAAACAAAATCAATGCCATGGTAAAAAATCCAGAAAAGCCTCTTGTTTTAATATTGGGGGGGGTAAAGCTGTCTGATAAATTAAGAGTGATTGAACATATGAATGATATAGTTGATACAATTCTAATAGGGGGTGCCATGGCCTTTCCATTGCTTGCATCAAAAGGAATCAATGTACAAAACTCATTTATTGAAAAAGGAAGCGTGGAACTTGCAAAAACCCTTGATTTAAGTAAAGTAGTTTTACCAGTAGACTTCTTTGTTGCAAATGATAAAGAAGCCAGTGAAGGTAATGCAATTAATGCAAACTTGATCCCAGAAGGACAAATGGGACTTGATATTGGCCCCAAAACAATTGAGCTCTTCTCAAAAATTATTACTGAAGCAAAAACAATCATCTGGAATGGACCAATGGGGGTTTTTGAAAACCCCACGTTCTCAGCAGGCACCAAGATTATTGCAAAAGCAATTTCAAATGTGCCTAAGAGCCTTCTAGGAGGCGGAGACACAATTGCCGCAATTGAAGCACTTTACAGTAAGGGCAAATTTACTCATGTGTCTACTGGAGGAGGAGCCTTACTAACTTTACTTTCAGGTAAACCCCTACCAGCACTTAAAAGTCTGGAGTAAGGAGTCTGGAGAGTATTAATGGGTTTGAGTCTAAAAAAATTCTAGATCGCTTGAACGGATCTTTCCGTTCAAATTAAAGAAACTTCCCTCATGGGCTTGAGGGCCAAAGGTCCGAAACCCATAGATCGCTTGAACGGATCTTTCCGTTCAAATTAAAGAAACTTCCCTCATGGGCTTGAGGGCCAAAGGTCCGAAACCCATAGATCGCTTGAACGGATCTTTCCGTTCAACCGAAAAGTTTTTATAGTATTTTATCACTCCAATTGGATGAATATTGGGGGGAAAGAAAATTAATCGAATTGAAAGATCATTTTCTAATGTAAGAAAGGATATTCTTAATATCAAAAAGAGAGTTAATGTTGCTCAAGATAAATTAAAAGATGTCAACATAAAGCTATCTGACTCAACATCTAAAGAAGAATTCTATAACTTTATTCGTGAGTTAAATGAAGAGTTTAGAAAACTTGAGAAACATATTGCAACTCAAGATGGATTAGATAGATTGCGTCAAACTCTAAAAACCCAGATAAATGAACTTGAATCAGAAATTCAAGCAAGAAAAGTTATTAATAAAAAGCTTCAAGGCCTCGAAGACTTGAAAGGAGAAACAGAAGAAATCCAAATCCGGTTAAAAGCCCTTGACAAAACAGAAAGGATTATTGAAAAAGTTGAAAAAAGTTATGTTACAGAAAGGCAATTAAAAAGTACTTTAAAAAGTGTTCATGCAAAAGAAAATGAAAAAAGAGTGAAAGAATTAGAAAGTTCAATTGATTCTAGAATAAAAGCAACAAAAGATGATTTTTCAAAAATCAAAAAAGAGCTCACTTCAAAAATAAAAGAGCAAGAAAAAATAAAAGCAACTGTTGCGGATCAAAATCTTAGAATAAAAACCCTTGAAAGAAAATTAAATAAAGTTGAAGGCGTAAAAATAATTAAAGGTAAAAAAGGCGCTATTGAAAAAGGTCTTGATTCCGCATCATCTCTATTTGGTCGCATGTTTCCAATTTTTGTATTAATTGCAATTGCAGCACTTTTAGTTATTGGAATTGTCTTTTTTAGAGAGGATATCTTCTCACCAGAACTTTATTTAGACCCAGAAAGTATAGAATGCCAAAATCAATTTGATTGTAAGGAATTTACTGATGGGACAGTTCTAACTGACTGTGCATATGATTTGATCTTAGAAGGGTGTCATTGTGTATCAAAACCAATTGAACTAACTGATTGTGAACCTATTTCCTAGCAGTTTTGACAAACTTTCTTGAATTTCAATTATTATTGAATCTGTTTTTCTTGGAGGAGGAATTTTCTCATCTAATTTTTCTTTTAATTCTCTTAGCTGTTTTTCCTGCCACTCTTTCCCATGTTCCAATTCATCTAACTTATCTAAAATTTTATTGTCTTTAATTTTTGAGTTTAATTCTCTAATTTTTTCTCTTTTACTTTTTAATTTAATATGTGAATCCAATAAATGATCTTCATTAATGCTACTAAGCCTTTTGATTAACTTCTGCTTTTCATTTGGTTTAACAATTATTTGATTTCTAGAAACTAAATCTGCAAGTTCACTTAATACTCTTAAGACCTTCTCTGGTTCATTATAAAAAGCTTCAACAGGAGTCTCTTCCATTTTAAGTGAAACTTCATCTCCCATTAAATTATGATATTTTCTAAGTAATTTTGAGAATTGCAAAATCAATTGATATATTTCTTTTGAAATTTCCCTTTCCTCACGAAGTAATCTTTCTAAGTGTTCCTTTGAAGAATTAAACTTACCATACTCATTAGAATTTTTTATATCCCCGATCTCTTTAGTTAACTTATTAACTTCATTTTCCTTAGCAAAGTGATCTCTTTTTCTTTTTTCTTTCTCTTCATTTATCTTCTTTTTAGCATTCTTAACTGAATCAAGTTCTTTAAATAATGAAGATAATTTAACTAAATTTTCATCAAGCCCCTTGCGAGAACTTTTAAAAATTTCTTCTAATCTTTTTATTCCTGAAACAATTTCATGAACCTCAGTTTCAAAAAAATGAATTAAAATTTGATAACCCTTAAAAGAACTTTTTGAAAAAACTTCAAGTCTTTCATTAAAAACAGATTCTGCTTCTAATAAATCAATTGGTAATACCTTAAGGAAATATATAACTTGTGAGATATACCCCTTTCTATTTCCATCCATAATACTTTTTTCTCTTGCAGGTATCTTATCATTCATAAGCTTTGCTCCCTCAAGTTTTCTTAACGCTTCTTGGATATATTCTCTTGTTTCCCCATACTGCCTTTCTAAGTCTCCAAGTAATTCTTTTTTTGACTCTTCATGTTTTGATTTATTTTCTTCAAAAAGTTTCCTTGCCTGGCTAATTGAAATCTCTTTTTCCCTTGACAAAAATTTAAAAAATTTCATATTACATCCACATATTTAATCCGAGAATTATGCCCTTTAATAATTGTAGCTTTTTTCCCATTTTTTCTAAAAAGTTTAATTAATGCAATATTCGCCTTACCATCTATTGCTGGCGCATTAACCTCTGCGATTATAATCCCTTCTTCTTCTCCTAAAAATCTGGAGATTTTTTTATTGGGTTTTACTTTTACTTTTATCATTTTTTGGTAGATATGAGCCTCGTTCTCCTGCACTTTCAACTGCTTTTTTTATTTCAGTTAATTCTTCAAGAAGTGAATTTCGTTCTTCATATTGTTTCATTAAAAATTCAATTTTTTCAATTAATTTTTTAGCAGAATCAACTTGTGACTTGAAATTCTCATCATTTGATAGTTTATTCCACTGTTCAACTGCCCGCGCCAGAACCGCTTCAGCTTCCTTTTGCTTTTTAGCATCATCTGTATAATTATTCTCATGAACAAATGAGATAAAATCAATTAACTGATCAAGGGCTAAAAAGTTTTCAAATAAATTAAACCCTTGTTTGGTCTTTCTAAATTCTCTACTCTCTTCTAATAATTCTTCCTCAACCCTTGGTAATTCCTGGGCTTGAAGTTCAAATAGTGAAACAATTTCATTATTGATTAATTCAAAAACCCCATTAAGGTATTTCATCCTTCTAACTTCGCTGTATTCAAATAACTTTAACATCAAATAACCAACTATTGGAACAGTCACCATCTCAATTAACAATATCCAAGAATATTTGACCATCTTATCCCAACAATTCCCAGTAAAGTATGCAAAAATAGTTATGCTTAAACCAAACAGAGAAGTTAAAAGAGTGAGCCAAGCAAATGTCTTATTGATCTTGTGTTTATGTTGGAATTTAACTGGCCTGGGTAAATCTCTTTTCATAAACCTTACCAAATATACTAATAAACTAGCCTTTAATGCAAGCAAAATTCCTAGCGCAGTTCCTAAAATTTCCCAAGAGAATTGTCTACAATCTTTAGAACACGTACAATCTTCACCAAAATCACATACATTATCTCCACAAGTTGTTCCAATAGGAGAAGGGTATTCTATACTGGGAAGCACAGAGTAACATTTAGGACATGGGCCACCACAATCAATCCCTTCTTCGCCTTGATTCATAATCCCATCATTACAACTGGGGCAAGGAGGGCAAGGGCCACCACAATCAACACCAGTTTCATTGTTATTTAAGATATTATCATAACAATCACCAGGGTAGACACATTCTTGAGTTTCATTAGGTTTTGTTTTATTTTTCCCACAATCATTTAGATCACTGCAAGTACGATTTTGCAATCCTTCCTTTGAACAATCAGTCCAATCAGAACAGGCCCAATCTTCTTCACAGGGATACTGAGGAGGTGATGCAAATACCGCTCCTCCCCTCCCACCAGAAGTTGAGTCCCCACCACCACTCGGATCTCCACCTTGATCTTCCTCAGGAGGTGCAGGAGATTCCCCAGTTGGGCAAACACCACAATCAACCGCACAACTCTCGCAATTTTCATCAATATTGCAATTTCCATCCCCGCAATACCATGTATTAAGATAAACATCAACATAGTTAAATTCGCCAGGATTACAAATTAATGTTCCATTAGTATAAGTATCACTGCTATCATTATAAAGAAGGGTGATCTCATCTCCAGGATTTGCCCCTTCCCACCAAACGGTGTCAGGATCATCAACTAAACAAGATAAACTACCATAATAACCAGGATTTACAATTTCAAATTTTCCACACCTTGCCCCATTTTCGCCCCAAGCAGTAATATTATACCCTGTAGGGGAGGGCTCAAGATCGAAAAATGCTCCCCCATAAAATTCGCAAGCTAATTGAGGTATTGCATGTGCTGTTGAAACCAACAATAATGCTACAATTATGATGATACTAATTTTTTTTGAGTCCATCTTCCAAGTTCAAATGCCAAAGTTAAAATCACAATTGCAAATATTCCAATGAGTGCAACTTTTATTAAACAATCTTCACACTTTTTAAAACTAGGCACTTCCCTAAAAACAGTTTGTGCAAGTTCTAAGTCTCCCGTAAAAATATCTACATGCCTCATTTTTCCAGGAGTAAAAAACTGGGTGTCTGAAGTTTTTGCCTTATCATAATTTAATCTAAAAATTATCTCCTGCCCAATTCTTGAACTATTTGCATTACAAGTTAATTTTGAATATTGCCCAGCATTTACAATTCTTGTTTCTCCGCATATTTCCCCATCTCTAAAATGTGCTGTTATAATTGTATCTGGCCGTGCGTAACCACCACTATGCACTGCCCATCCATAAAATTCCACTCCAGGAATGGGGGGTTCCCCACTTACAACTGGGATTAAAATTAAAAATACTCCTAAAAGTAAATATTTAATCCACATACCAAGCACCCCGCTCAGTCACATTAATCCAAAGGCCTTGAAATGCAGTTAAATACTGCAAACTTTGATCTTCCCAATTCAAAGCAGGATTATAAACCTGCCAATCTTTTCTCGATTCATTATAAGAGTAAACTCTGGAGTAACCCCCCTTCATCGAACTTAAAGAGTAAGAAACATTTCTCCTATGCAAATTTGGATAACCAACCAACTGCCAACCGGGATCAAGTATAATATTTGTTGGAGTCTTAAGTGTCCCATTAAGTTGTACTGTAATATTATTCTTCACATTCACCCAATACCCATTGTATCTATCCACTCTTGGCAAATCAAGCACAACCCATTCTGGCAGATCATTCCTATAAACCTTCCAGGGATCATCAACATCATCTGAATTGTATTTGTGAATTGAAATTATAGAATTATTTGTTGAATTTATTAGAGAGTAAGGAGTTTTATTAATTAGTTCACAAGACAATCCCACAAGATTCCATCCTTCATATAAAGTGATATTACAATCTTCATAAAAAACTTCAATAATTGTAAGGCTTGTTGAAACCATCCCAGTTATTTTTTCTACCCCAAATAAACTCCCAAAAGAAACAGCAACTAAACAAATAAAAATTATAATTAGCAAAATAGGCTGCACTTTCCTCATCATAGAGTAAAATTAACAAGGAGCTATATATTTCTTTTGTTAAAGAAGCAGCCAGAAGGTGCATGGTATAAGGTTTAGGGCATAATTGAAAATGTTTTTGACTTCTGACTTCAGACTTCAGACTTCTGACTTCTGACTTCTGACTTCAGACTTCAGACTTCAGACTTCTAACTTCTGACTTCTAACTTCTGACTTCAGACTTCAGACTTCAGACTTCAGACTTTTGACTTCAGACTTCAGACTATTAAAGTTCATTCCCGCATTTCTTACAGTGACTTCGCCATAAAAAGTTTCTGTGTTTGCAATTATCGCACTTTATTCTAAATTTAAATAAGAACAGTAGCAGTAGTAAGATTACACCAACACTCACTATAATATAAATCATTAAATTACCACTAATCTCTTGAAGTTCCAATTGGGCTTCAATTACACTAACTAATGAACCTTCGCGTTCTCCGTAATATGCTCTTACTTTTACTTTTTTATTTCTTAAAATGTCTTCATCTACTAATTTTTCTTCGAGAGGAATTTGGAATTTCTTTTTTTCCCCTGGCAGTAAAAATCCAATATTTTCAAGCCCTACATTTTCAAGATTATAACCTACCTTTAAATCTCTAATTTCAAGGTCTACAAATGCTCCAACATCTCCTATATTCTCAACTTCAATGACAAATACTCCTTTTGAAGAATCATAATATACTGCAGTGATATTTACTTGAGAATTATCAATAACATTAACTGTTGAAACAATAATGCTTTTATCAAGAGTAAACTCTAGAGAATTTGGGGCTTCCCCAAAAATTACAAACGCCCTCGCAGTAATATTTTCTCCAAGTATGGCATCTTCAAGAGGCTTTGTAATAGTAATAACTCCTCCTGGATCAAGGAATATTGATTCATTATCGCCTACAACAAACCTTTCTCCAAGTTCAGTTGTAATTGTAAATGTTCCTTTTACAAATGCAGCAACATCTTCTAAATTTTGATAAGTATACTCAATCATCCCAGTTGCAGTATTATAATATACTTTAAGAACATCAATATTTACAAAAACACTTGGCAAATAGTACATATCAAGAGCTTCAACTCTCGAAACAGGCCCAGTTGGGGCTCTAGCCCCTTGAGCAAATTTAACAAACACACTAATTCCTAATTGCCTTCTAACAAATGTTGCTGTACTAACAAGTTCATTTCCAATTAAAACACCAATTTCAATCTCTGAATCAGCAATATATTCTTTAACAACATCTGGGACATTATTCCTTCCAATAAAGATTACTGGCTCTTCGCCAGACATTATCTCTCTTTCGATAAATTCTCCATTAGTAAACACTGCCTGGCCCTTATGCATCTTATCTTGATAACGTCTAACAATCTCAATATTATCTGAAAACCTATCCCCCTTGTTGATTATCACAGGATTAAATGAGTCAAGAGATTCAATAACATCTCGATCAACAATTCCATAAATTAACAATTCATTAACATCTCTTTCTGCTAAAAACCTAACAATTTCACGAATATTATTTTTATCAGCAAATAACACAAAAGATTTTTTTACAACAGCATAAGGTGCAACTGAAATTGCATTATATCCATAAGAATCATCTATAATTATAAAATTATTAACATCCAGCCTGGATGCTAATTCTAAATTTGCACTATACAAATTAAGTTCTTCGGTTTGTAAGCCCATTCCATTTAATGTTGCCCCATAACTTAAAACATAAGGAATCCTTGAAGAGCTTACAACTAACGCCTCTCGCTCAGGGTCATTTTTTGGAAGAGAATATGTCAAAAGTTGAGCATGCCTCATACTTACCAAAAAATAGGGTTTTGCCCCAATTAAATCTGCATAAAGGTGCGCTGAATAAACATCCCTCCAATCTTGAGAGTTAGAAATAATAATATTTGGTTCAGCAGAAACAATAGGCACTAGCAACAACAGTAAAAGTACCCACAAAACCTTAAGATTTTTCACCCTTCTTTTTTTCATAAATAGGTAGTATAAAAAAGTTTTGATATTACAGCCCACATTGTTTACAATCTATTACTACACATGTAAAATTATCTACCTTCCATTTTAATGCCCAATTTTTCATTTCTTTAATAACAACAATAAACTCCTTACTTGCTTTTGTTAATTGATAATTATACCTTACCAATTTAGGGTTAAGTTTTTAAAGCCCAAATTAATTTTATGAGATTATGAAAGCCCTAGGGATGTTATCTGGAGGTCTTGATTCAAGGTTAGTTATTAAACAAATCCAAGACCAAGGAATTGAAGTAGAAGCATTACATGCCAAACTTCCATTTGAAGGTTGCTGCCTTCCAGATTGTACTTTTAAATTTGCTCAAGCCGAACTAATTAAGCTTCACGTTCTTGATTGTACGCAAGGAAAGCTGTTTGATGAATACATGGAGGTTATTAGATTTCCTCGCTTTGGCACTGGAGCAGGAGTTAACCCTTGTATTGATTGCAGAATTTTTATGTTAAAAAAAGGTAAGAAATTATTAAAAAAAATTGGAGCAAAATTTCTTTTTACAGGAGAAGTTCTAGGTGAACGCCCTATGTCTCAAATGAAAAGAGCCATGAATTTGATTGATACACAAATAGAACTTAAGGGAGAACTTTTAAGGCCACTATCTGCAAAATTACTTGAAGAAACTGTTGCTGAAAAAAAAGGATGGGTTGATAGAAGTAAACTACTTGATATCCAAGGCAGAAGCAGAAAGCCTCAAATTGCCTTAGCTAAAAAATACAAACTAACTGGCTATCCCAATCCTGCAGGTGGATGTTTACTTTGTGAAAAACACTACGCTAAAAAGTTTAGAGATTACTTCAAACATAATGATACTGTAACCCCCAATAATTTATTAGTTTTAAAAACTGGCAGGCATTTTAGAACTGGGGAAAATAAAATTATTGTTGGCAGAAATGAAAATGAAAATAATTTATTAGAATTTGCGAAAAATAAAGATGATTTAATTTTTGAAGCAAAAGACCATAATGGCCCAATAACTCTTCTTCAAGGCAAACCTACAAAAGAGTCAATTGAACTTGCTGCAAAGCTAACTGCAAGGTATTCTGATGCGAATGGCGAAGTAGAAGTAAATTATGGGGATAAAAAAATTACTGTTAAAGAAGCGACAAGTGAAGAAATTGAAGAGTGGCGTATTTAATCAGAAAGATTAATAAATTCTAATTCATATTTTTAACTTATGGATACTGCAATTTTCAAAGGAATCTCCTTCGGATTAACCTCTGGGGTTATTACAACGCTTGGATTACTTGTAGGTTTATCTGCCAGCACAGGTTCAAAGTCAGTTGTGATTGGAGGTATTATTAGTATTGCAGTGGCTGACTCATTTTCAGATGCCCTTGGAATCCACGTTTCTGAAGAATCAGAGCAAGAACATACAGAAAAAGAAATTTGGACTTCAACAATTTTCACTTTCCTATCAAAATTTTTATTTGCTCTAACTTTCATTATTCCAGTGATCTTTCTTAGTTTAACTCTTGCTACTGGGGTTAGTATTGTTTGGGGATTATTAGTTCTTGGTTTACTAAGTTTTTTTATTGCAAGAGAAGGCAAAGAAAGTACGATTAAGGCAATGGCAGAACATTTAAGTATTGCAGTATTAGTAATAATAATTACTTACTTTGTTGGCACTTGGGTATCCACTATATTTGGTTAATACTCTAGCCCCATCCTAAACTCTGTTAGATCCAGTAGAAGTTCTAAAACTTGCTTCATATTATTTAAGAAAAGTAATTCTTTACTTGGAATTGTATCAGAAGCCTGCTCAATCATATTCTTCACATTATCTCTATTTTCACTTAATGCATTGACTATTTGCAAATCAAAATTAAAAAATAAATCATAATAAGCTCTTACTGATTTATTTACTTGCTCCCAAATTTTAATTGTGATTGGAGAGAATGGTTTATTATATTTGATAATGGGTCTTGCATTATATTTGAAAATGTCGACTATCTTATCTATTGAAGCAATGATATGAAAATACATTGAGGTTTTCTTAACATCAGGATAACCATATTTATTTAGTAGTCTTAAGCAATAATTGATAAACTTGTTAATATTATCATGATAATCTTCAACTGAGTCCAATTTTCCTTTATTTTTTTCAACTATTCCCTCAAGCAGGGTCAAAGCACACTCATTCATCAAAAGTAATGCCCTTCGTAAAATAATTTTAAAATCTTCTTGCTGCTCTTTTAAGATATGTTTAAACACAATTCTCTTTTCCTCTTGATCAATTATTTCCATCCCTATACATCTATTAACAATCATGTTAGCAATTGCCCCAAGTCTTGCTTCTTTTCCTCGCCTATGATGTTTTGCTGTTGATTTTGCCGAAGTTACTTCGATTTCATCATAACCAAACCGGTATAAACTTTGAATGTACAAATATATAGAAGTCCTGTCAAGCTTTGTTACGTCAACACTAATTTTGCCAATATCAACTCCCTTGCCTGCACTGATGATTACTTTGTTTCCTTCTGGTTTTACATATACACTATCTCCTTTTTTAAGCCCATGCTTAGAAATCCATTTACTAGGAATTGCCATAGTCAAGCTTGATTTCCCATGCTGAATTAACTTTCTTTGGTCCATCATACCTAATATATGGGGCTCACTTAAAAACCTTACGGAAAAATGTACATAAAATATGTAATATATATGTTAACTATAAGAATATGTATATTATTACTCATATCAAGCATAAAAGAAGTAAATTGCGTTAAAATGATAAAAAAATGCGATCACTGTGAATATGAATGGGACTCAAGGGTTCCAGAACCTAAAGCTTGCCCTAGATGTAAGAGCAGGCTTGATTGGTATACAATTGAATGAGGTTAAAAAAATGGCAAAAGTTCAAATATTCGGCCTCAATGAGAATCCACTGGGAACAATGGATAAAGCAGAATCTCATAGAGAGATTAGGGAAGCTGTTGACAAAGGTTTGGCTCCCCCCCATAAACAAGAACATGGGGCTATCTTGTTTTTAAGAAAAGGAAATAGAGTATTTACTTCAGTAAGAGATTTTGAAGCAAGCGCCAATCCAGATATGACTGATAAATCCATTGGAGGCCATGTTCTAGAAAATCAAACAGTTGAAACTGCCCTTCTTGCTTCTTCAATTAGAGAATTTAACATTCCCTTAGCAATAGTTTCTCAAGCTGAATTATTTTATTTACAGGTACATCATCCAACACTTTTTGAAAAGCAAGGGTTTGCATCTTTTGTTGATTATAATCCTAATTATACTTCTATTAGGACAGACACTTCAGGAGAAAGCTGGCCTGAACTTAGTAGACAACATTTTTACTTAGGCGCCTATAATGGACCAAAAAATGATGATGGGGAATTAGGAAGTAGACCATTTACCCTTGAAAAATTATTAAGATATATTGAAACTAATGAGGAAAAAGTTACTCATGATTTAAAGCACATTGTAACAAAGTACAAAGAGAAGATCGATCAAATAATGGAGATGCAAGAAAAAGCAATTCCAGAAAGTGAAAGTGAACTTATAGATATTGTGAGCCTTACAGAAGATCCAATGGGTACAAGGGAGCGTAAACCAGTTCATGAACCAATGATTGAAGCCCACGCGCAAGGAAAACCTCAACCCTATAAACACCCCCATATTTGTGGCATCTATTTATCTCCCGAAGGAGAGATTTTAGTTCAAGATAGGGCACTTGATAAAGCCGAAAATCCAGGATTAAAAGATAAACCTTGGGGTGGCCACATTGGAACTGGAGATACTCCGAGAATTGCAGCCTATCATGAATCTATTACAGAGATGGGAATTCCTATCGGTATTTTTGAAAATGATGTTTGGGCCAATATTCTCACAAATTTCCCTGAAGCAACACGATTCCAAGCCATCTGCCAAGTTCCATTTGAAGTTAAAAATTATGTTTCATATAGAAACCGAGCAGATGGAAGAAGTTTCCCCGAAACTTGTGATCAATGGTTTACTTTTGGATATTATAATGGCCCTCTTGATTTCTTAGACAAAGAAGCAACTGGCGCATATACTTACAAGTCATGGGAAGCATTAAGAGATGAAATTAAAAGAAACCCAGACCAATTTACATCTGATTTAAAGTATGTGGTTGAACATTTCAGGGATAAACTTGTTCCTCTAGAAGTTGCCTTACAACAACAAGCTTATATATCTCAAACTTAAATTTAGAAAAATGTTAACAGGAATAAAAGCCCTAATAAAAAAAGAAGATAAATTCTTACTCCTTCATAAATCCGCTACTGTCCCTCGCTTCCCTAATTACTGGGACTTTCCAGGGGGAGCTTTAGAATCTGGTGAAGACCCTGTCGAAGGTATTATTCGAGAAATCAAAGAAGAAACTAATCTTGATGTGGAAGGTATTGAGCGAATTTGGAGTACAAACCTTGAAGTGAATGGCTCGCTTGTTGAATATATTCTTTTCGAAATTAAGGATTTTTCAGGAGAGATTAAACTTAGTCTGGAGCATACTGAATTTAAATGGGTGACAAAAGAAGAACTTATGACTCTAAAAATTCAACCATATATTGAAGAATACTTTTTAGGTCAGAAAACTTAAATACTAGTTCCGTAAAATTATCTCAATGGAAAAAGACTCTGTGATCTCAGTCCATCTCGTATGTAAATCTTACAGAGCCCACAAAGTTCTAAACCGTCTTGATTTAGAAATTAAAAAGGGAGAAATCTTTGGAATAACTGGAGTTTCTGGTGCAGGTAAAACAACGCTACTAAATGTATTGGCGGGCTTTTTAAGAATAGATTCAGGTGAAATTTTCTATAGCCCCGATATAATGGGTGAAAAAAATATAAAGCCACTTCTTTTACGAAAATTCGGAGGAAAACTAAAACCCTATGTGGGTTATGCAACTCAAGAACCCTCTTTTTATGAAGAACTAAAAGTCACAGAAAATTTAGATTTTTTTGGTGCAATGTATAACATACCAAAAGAAGTTAGGAAAAAAAATGTTGAAATATTAATTCAATTAATGGGATTAGAAGATGTAAAGAAA
Source organism: Candidatus Woesearchaeota archaeon (assembly GCA_017610005.1). Taxonomy (GTDB): domain Archaea; phylum Nanobdellota; class Nanobdellia; order Woesearchaeales; family B29-G15; genus B29-G15. The sequence goes on from JAFCCU010000017.1 coordinate 24,125, forward strand.
AAAATTGCAAAATCTCTTTCCGGAGGAATGAGAAAAAGACTGGATATAGCTTGCGCACTCATTCATAATCCAAAAATATTATTCTTAGACGAACCAACTTCAGACCTCGATCCAATCTTAAGAAGAAAAGTTTGGTCACTAATGAAGCAGTTAAATGATCAAGGGACAACAATAATTATTTCATCTCACTTTCTAAATGAAATTGAAGAGCTCTGCGATAGGATAGGAATCCTACATAAAGGGGTGATTATCAACATAATCAAAAAACACCACAAGGGAGAGATTGGAGGAATGTGGCTGGATATAATTATTAAACCCAACAAAAATGAAGAACTTTTAGGTGAACTTCTAAAAGGAAATCATATAAAACCAGAAGATGTTGCCCATGATAAAGAACTTCTAATAAGAACAGATGATCCTGAAAAGTTAAAAAGTGCAATTGAAAAGTCATGCAAAACTCTTGATGTAGAACTTTCTAAATGCAACCAAACAAAAAAGACATTTAGGGAGATATTTGAAACAACTGTAAAATGAAATTATTAAAATGTATAATTAAAAACTTTAAGATTTTAATTAGATCTAGAGTTGCTTCTTTTGTAATTTTACTTGCACCATTATTCATTTTTTTACTTTTAGAACTTGCATTTGATGCACCAGAACAGTATTCATTAAACATAGGAGTATATTCAAGTGTATACACCAATACCTCAGAAGAAATCATTAATCACTTAGAACAAAGTTACTTCACAATCTCAAAGACTGTTTCAAAAGATGAGTGTATTGCAAATATTAAAGGAGGAATTTTTAACACGTGTGTTTTCTTCCCTGAAAATATGACTGTGGGACAAGCAGATGATTTTGTTGAGATAATTGTGGATACTTCTAAAAATAATATGGTATTTGTTATAAAAGATATAATAAAAAACTCAATTGATGCCCATGCATTAGAAGTTAGCGAAGAATTAACTGAAAAGATGATTGACAATATTAACTTTATTGAGAGAACAGCAAAAGATAGGCTATTTGATACAACTAGCTCAAGGCAATTACTAATGGATACAAGTTCTCTCATGGATGATGCTTCTTCTTCAATAAACAGCATGGATTTAAACTATGATGGCTCAAACTTGAATTTAAAATCAGAAAAAAGTAAAGTTAAACTGGCATTAACTCAAAGTAAAAACTCACTTCTCAAAACAGTTGCTATGAAATTTTCAATTATGAATAAATTTGATGAAATCAAAGATAGAATATGGGCACTTTCACTCGAAGAAACTGAACGTGATGATTTTTTAGGCTATGTTAATGCAACAGAAATACACTTTGAAAATTTAGCAGAAGATTATGAATATTATGGGAACATCTCTAACAAATCCTTATCAGAGGTCTATTCAAAATTTCAAAATCTATCAAATGAACTAGACCTCGTCGAAGAAAAGCTTGCAAAAACTGAAATATTAAAAGTAGGGGCAGCTGAGACACTACAAAATTCCTCAGAAAAGATAAATGAAACCTTAACATTAATCAATACTATTAAAAATTCTTTAACTGAAATAAATAATAAGCTTGCAGGAATAGTTATTCGTGAAGCAGAAGAAATTGTTAAACCATTTGATTATAAATTAATTTCAATTACTCCCTCAAAAAGTCAAGTTTCTTTACTATTCCCTCAATTTTTGGGAGTTGTAATACTTTTTATCAGTTTAATAATCCCCACAATTATGGCAGTTAATGAAAGACGTTCTATTGCTGCCGTTAGACAAGCTTTAACCCCCGTTTATAGAGTCGTTTATATTAGCAGTGTCTTTTTAACAAATTTGATAATTGTTCTTACTCAAGTTTTTCTTGTAATGGTTTTATCTTACTTTTTACTAGACCTTACTATTACAAATAATCTTATTAGCTTTTTTATTTCAGTATTTTTATCTAGTTCCGCATTTATAATGATAGGAATTTTTATTGGCCAACTCTTTGATGAAGAACATAATGCAATAATTGCTACAGTTTCTTTAGCATCATTATTATTGTTCATTTCAGGAGTAATCCTCCCCCTTGAAACAATGCCCCCTGCATTTTATAAACTTAATTTATATAATCCATTTGTTGTAACAATTGCATTACTTAGAAAAAGCTTATTTTTCCAAATACCAATTCTAGAGAACAGTAAAGAATTTATTATCCTCCTATCTTACTGGTTCTTATTTTACCTATTAACATTTTTACATATCTTCATTTTCCAAAAACACAAAATCTTTGACAGACTGTATCACAGATTCAAAAAATAAAACAGTTCTCAGTATATTAATACTCCAGACGGTT
>JAFCCU010000056.1 GCA_017610005.1 Candidatus Woesearchaeota archaeon
GGAGGCAATTTCGATGACTTTGATTGGCAATTTAGAGTAGATTCAATCCCTCCAAGAGTTTTAAGAAGCCAGCCTCGAAATAGAGGTTATGGAAACGGGATTTTTACAGCAACTTATTATGAACAAAGCCCGGATACTCTGACCCTTTATTATAGATATGAAGGAGAAATAGAGTTTAGAACGGCTACAAATGAGAATTGTGAAGGCGGGAGAAATGTAGAGTGCGTGATAGAAGTACTTAGCATTGAGGATGGTAGTGTTGAATACAAGTTCGGGCTAACAGATATATCAGGAGCCGAGCATGTTCAGCCCTACACCTCAACTGTTACAATTGATACTGATGCCCCAGTATTAACTGTTATAACTCCTGTTGCAGGCGTATTTACTGATAGGTATGTTCCATTTGAATTGTATTCAGATGAAGATGTATTCTTTGAGTACATAAATCATGCAAGCGATTATCCAAGATGGAAGATGATGGCTTACAGAACTGATGAGTACAACAGAAACTTAGGCTTTAATTATGGAGATTATGATATCCAAATTAGGGCAAGAGATGACGCAGGCAATGTTGGTTTAAGTGAACATATTGAGTTTTCAATTGTTAGATAAAATTTCGACACTAAGCAGTTTCACCGAGTTTTTATATAGTGAGGGATATTAAAGTGTCTAGAGGGTGATGGACACGAAAAAAAGGTATTTCCTAGCCATAATTTTAGGTTTGATTATATTGAGCTCTAGTGTTTTTGCAGTATCTTCACGCCAAACAATTTCTAAAGTAAGGATGAGAGGTTCTGGAGGAGATTTAGAAGTTGAAGACATTTCTTTAGCAGTAGACAAAAATGCCCTTCGTGTTGATGTTGTTAAACGCGGAGATATTTGTTATTCTTCACTTAATTTTGTGTCAAAGGCCCATGCAAAAAATGAAAAAGTCTTTTTGAAAGTCCGATTAAGTAAAAGAGATGGTTGTGAAATAACAGGAGATAAGATATATTTTGAAGGAGAGGCAGCAGTATCATACAGAACATTTCCAAAAGTAATTAGAAGACCCACAGTTAATAGTCGTGGGAGAATCATCTGGACAAGAGATATTGTTGGCGAATCAAGGAAAATTTCTAAGAAAATGCCAATCACATTTGATTATGATGGAGAGAATGCGAGATTAATCGCCCATGAATCCTTTTTCTTGCTTGATAATATTGAGATTGATACATTTGATCTAAGAATTTACTGAATCTTTGTAGTCAATTTTTCATTATGGATTAACACAAGTTTAACAGGAACATTTAAATATTAGTACACTTAAAGTGTACTAATATGGCATCAAAAGAAGAACAAATATTAGAATTATTTCTAAATGAACCAACAAAATACTGGCATTTTACTAAAATTGTCGAGACAGTACAAATTACTAAAACTGCTGCGAATAGATGGCTTAAAAAATTGCAAGAGGATAGAACCATTAAGCGAATAAAACCAAAAGGAAAAATGCCCTATTTTCAAGCAAATTGGGATCATGATAATTATAAAAATAGAAAAAAACTTTATGCATTACAAAAACTTTATGCTTCAGGATTAATCCCAAAATTGCAAAGTTTAAAAAATACCCTGACCATCATCATTTTCGGAAGTTATGTGAGATCTGACTGGATTACTGATAGCGATGTTGATGTGTTTATATATGGAAATTGTGATGATATGCCATTTGATACAGTTTGGGAAGGATTAGGATTCCAAGGCAAATCCCGAGCAGTACAAGTACATACTTTTCACACAAGAAAAGAGATGGAGGAAGTTAAATCTGGGTTATTGAAGAATGTCTTGAGGGGATATGTTGTGAAGGGAGATATTTATGAAGTGATGGAGGTAGCTGCATCATGAAAATTGAAGATATTAAGATAGTATATGAAAAATGTAAAGATGGGAAAATTGTGTTTTCTGAGCAAGTGGACATAGAGCTTGCAGAGTCATTGATGAAACAAGCACAACGTGAGTGGAAAGAAATTATAGAAATGGAAAAAGCCCGAGAAGATAAAACAGAGAATTTCTCATTAATATTTTGCAATAGATATGATGTAATGAGAAAGTTGATTCATTCACTTGCAATTTTTGACAAGCTCAAACCATCCGATCATAAATGCATAACTGCCCATTTATGCAAACAACATCCTGAGTTTGAACTTGATTGGGAAACGCTAGAAACAATGAGGTTGCTTAGAAATAATGTTCAGTACAGGGGCCAGGGCATCAATAAAGAGCTATGGTTAGATTATAAGTTTAAGTTTAATATTTAAATTAAATCTTTGTTCTCTTTTTTAGAAGAGAA
>JAFCCU010000057.1 GCA_017610005.1 Candidatus Woesearchaeota archaeon
GCTTATCCTTAAAAATATATTTGTAACCACCATTAAACTTTTATTTAATTCTATATTAGTATCTTTATGACCTTACGTGAAGAAGTATTTGCTGAGATGGATGCTAGGAAGAAGTACAAGCGGATGCCACTTGCGTTTAAAATTCTTGAACATACCTTGCTTCTGGGTCCCCGCGGAAGATTCTTCACAGATTATTACATTTTAATGAGGAGAATTGATGATATTGTTGACAGAGAGCATGATCCTCCAGAAGGAATTGAAGATATTACATCTTGGGTTGAACGCAAGATTGAATTTGCGAGAAATCCAGAAAATCCAGAAGATTATTTAGATGAATGGATGATACATTGTTTTCAAACTGCAAAGAAATTTAAACAAGATTTTACTGTTGAAACAGTTGAAATTCTTGGGGGCATGTTATTTGATGCAATGCGTTATGGAACTATGCAATTATTTTCTGCAAAAACACTTGATTTTGATTACTATACAAAATTAGACATTAAAGGAACAATAACTGGAAGTTTAAAGGTCTTTAGAGAAAATCCTACCAACTGGAGATCATTACTTGCCCTTTCACAAGCAGTTAGAATTTACTATAACCTAAGGGATTATGAAAAAGATGTGGTAAGAGATGGCTATGTAAATATCCCAAAAGAAATTGTTGAAGGTAACCAGATAACTGAAGTTGAGCTAAAAGATGTTAATTCAGAAAAAGTTAGAGATTGGATGAGAGAAGAAGCTAGAAAAGGTTTAATATACCTTGATGAGCACGAGAAGGAATTTAAGCAAAGTTTTAAACCAACAACTAGACTTGTATTAAATGTAATGTATGAACACTCGACTAGAGAATTCCTAGAGCAAATGATTCAGTAAATCTACAACTTATAAAATAAAAAACTTAAATCTTAGGAATTTTTGCATTGCTGAGGATTATTGTTTATTTTCTGGTGCAATAATAGTAACTGTAAACTCCTTAAAATATTTCTTTATTTTATCTCTTACTTCTTCTACTGTTACATTTTTTACAGCTTCAAGAAATTCCTTGTAATCTCCTTTTGCAAGCTCCCATTGAGTTAATGAATGGGCCCAGGAAGTGTTATCTTCATTTCTAACGTAAAAATCTCCTTCAATAAATGTCTTTGATTCATTAAGTGTTTTTTCATCAATGTTTTCAAGAGCCCGTAACTCTTCTAAGAAAGTTGCTTTTACTTGCTTAATATTTTGTTCCTGCAAATTTGCATACATTGCAAAAAAATTGTATAAATAACCCTGGTAATGATATGAACCAACACTATATGCAAGGCCTAACTGATTTCTAATCTTATCAAATAGTTTACCTGATTGGCCACGGCCAAGCACTCCATTTATGATATCAAAGATAATAGAATCAGGATGCCCTCTTGGTGGCACCTTATACCCCAACACCATATAAGAAGATTGGGAGGGCATATGTTTTGTAAATTCTTTATGTTCCTGATCAGCTTCGTTAGGTAATTCTCTAGTAATCTCTTCTCCCTTTGGAACAGAAAAATGTTTTGAAATTAAAAGTTTAACACTAACCGGTAAATCTCCTACAAGAGTTAAAATCATATTTTTTGGTTGGTAGTATTTATTATGAAACTCCTTAATTGTTGCCTGACTTAAACCCAATACATTTTCTTTTGATCCATAAACTGGCCTTCTTTGCGGCCCATTGAATAAATTCCCTTGAAAAATTACCCACTGGAAGAAATTTAAGTCGTCATAAACAAATGATATTTCTTCAACAACAACTCCTTTTTCAGTTTTTAAATGCTCTTCTTTAAAAGTTGGGTTGAATAAAATATCTGATAATACACTTAAGCTTTTGTCAAGATGTTTTGGTAAGGTTTTTGTAAAAAAGAAGGTTTTTTCAGGGGTTGTTCCAGCATTAAGTTCTCCTCCTAAAACCTCAATTTCATTTGAAATTTCTAGAGCAGTTCTAGAGGTAGTCCCATTAAAAACAGCGTGTTCTACAAAATGAGATATCCCATTGTTTTTTTCTGTTTCATCATTTGATCCAACCTTAACTGTTGCAAGTGCAACAATAGTGTTAGTTGGTCTTTTTTCAAGAATAACTGTAAGTCCATTAGGTAATATGAATTTTTCCATAATCCCGACAAGGTTTTATATAGTATTTAAAATTTTGCTGCTTTATGAAAACCTTCCAATCAAAATTAAATGCTGAAAAATTAAATGCTGATGCAGCAATAATATTCTATGATGATCCAAATTACCTATATTTTACAAATAGCTCAGCAATTGGCACTTTAATTATCCCAAAAAAAAGCATGCCGTTTATTATTACAAATTCAATGGAATATGAACGCTTAAAAGAAGAATCAAAAGTAAAAACAATATTAAAACCAAGTGGGAAAAGATTAAGCGAAGTAATTAAAAAAAGATTACCTAATGCAAATACATTTGGTATTGTTGAAAGCAATTTAAGTGTTTCAGTTTTAAAAGAGCTTAAGAAAAAATTAAAAGGAAAATTTGTAGATATTACTAAACTCTGTGAAGAATCAAGATTAATTAAAGGCCCAGAAGAGATTACAAAAATCAAAAGATGCGCTAAACTAGATGATGCAATAAAAAGCATACTTTTTAGAGGATTTACAGCTGCAACTGAACTTGAACTTGTTGCATTTATTGAAAGTAGAATGAGAGAATTTGGAGGCGCGCCTGCATTTGAA
>JAFCCU010000018.1 GCA_017610005.1 Candidatus Woesearchaeota archaeon
CTGATCTTCCAGTCGTTGAATAAATGCCCTATAAGTAACCATAAAATTAGAGGGCCATAATGATTTATAAAGACAAGGATTACACGCCGGGCCCAGGATTTGAACCTGGAATCCGTAAGGAACACGCTTTCGAGGCGAGCGCAATAGCCGTTCTGCCAACCCGGCAAAGAGTCTGCAGTTTGGAGTCTGCAGTCTGCAGTTAAAAGGTTTATGGTACTTGAAGTCTGGAGAATAAAGACAACCTTAGTGTGCTTGAGCGGAGCTAGATTACACCCAGATCGTTCAAACGAATCTTTTACTCTAGGTGATCAGCAGAATCTATTAGAATTGCTTTGTGAGAATTAATATCTTCAATTTCAAAAATATTAACACAAGTATTTTTATAAAAAGTTTTTTTACTCTCCAATGTATCTTGGCCTCTAAAAAAACCCACGAGATGTTGGATAAATCCTCCATGGGTTATAAGAAGAACTGATTTCCCTTTGAACTTTGGAAACAGATTTTCAAAAAAGTTCAATGCCCTTTTTCTAAGCATTACATGACTCTCAGCACCACCAATTCTCCATTCAATAATACTTTCTCCGCTGGCAGCTCTTTGATCTCGAAGTTCTTGGAGTGGCAGTCCTTCAAGTACGCCACAATCCATTTCTCTGATCTCTTTTGTATATATGATTTCAGTATCAGGATGAAACTTCATAATTCCTTTTGCAGTTTCTGTTGTACGCAGAAGATCACTGCAAAAAACTATATCAAAGTGTTCATCTTTTAATCGTTCACCAAGAAGCTCAATCTGATGATATCCTTTTTTTGTTAATTGCCCGGGGATCTGCCCTTGAACTGTATCATTAATGTTCTCTTCAGTTTCCCCGTGACGAACGATTGTGAGTTTCATGGTTATTTTGAACAAATAGCTTTTATTTATACCTTTTGATTTGGGTGACTACAAAAACAGAAATGTTTGGATATTGTAGTCACATTCTTTCACAAGAAACCTTCAATATATATTTACTCCGTACTCCAGACTAAAAAACTGGCGGTGAGGTATCGTCACTTACGTTCCGGAACCTCAATCTTGTTTCTTATCACAAGAAACCTTCAATATACATTTACTCCAAACTCCGTACTCCAGACTAAAAACTGGCGGTGAGGGGATATGAGCCCCTGACCTCAAGATGTCCCAGTTTGCAATAATTTATAGTCATAGCCGAAAGGCTCCTTACTCATACTTATGAGTCTTGCGCTCTAACCAGGCTGAGCTACACCGCCATAAGGAGCTTGAAAATTTGGATGCTTTTTAAAGGTTTCCTTAAATGGGCTTAGAAAATTTATTCTCTCCGTGGCTGGATTTATGATTTTGATTAAAGTTGAAAAATGAATTTCCCCCCTTACTCCGACGTGGGAAAAATTAAATTTTCAACATATCAAATTAATCCTTCGAATGCCACCGACCCAAATTTTTTGTGCAAATCCCTTAAAGAAATAAAACTTTCATTCCGCGCCAATAGCGCTCTTAAAAGCTTGATAGGCTATATCTGGGTGAGTTAAAATAACACAATGACCTTGGGGAACCTCCTGAACTGTTGAATTTGGGGCCAGTGCAGCTACTTCCCTTCCCTCTTCAGTTGAAATAAAGAAGTCTTCTGAACTATAAATGAAATGAGATTCAGTATCAAGATGATTTAAGGCTTCTTTAGCATCAAAGGGTTGGTATGCTGCTTGGTTAACTGCCCTTTGTTCAAAGGGTACTGTGTGAATGTAAAACCACAAGTCAGTTTCATCTGCTCCTTCCATTTTCTTAAAGTCTTTCTCCCCTGAAGATTCATTGGCTTCTGCTACCAGTGAGCACAATGCAGTTATTACTTTAGATGTAGCATTATAGGCTGCGTAAGTTATGGGGTCAGTTGATTCACTAAAGTTACTAGAGAGTGAATATGCTACGAACTTTGAAACATTACCAGTACTGGCAGCGTAAGTAGCCAAAACAGCAGCTCCTTTGCAATGTCCAATAAGAATTGGCTGAATAATCCCTTCTGTATCTAAAATCGTTTCGACATGGCTTGCAAGCGCCTCTAAGGTGTAATCCTCTGGATCTGTTGATTTTGAGGAATTTCCTGTTCCAGGTTGGTCATATTCTACAACACTATAGCCATCATTAATCAATTTTTCAGCAAAAAGCGAAAAGCCTGTAGAATCTATAAACCCTCCAGGATGCAAGAATACCCATCCTTTGCTGTTAGGAACCCTTGTAGTGGCATACCAAACCTCTTGACCATGGCTCTCAATAACCTTTTCTTCTCGCAAGATCTGAGTGATCCCAATATCCTTGAAATAGCCGTCTAAATTTTGAGGAATTATGTGTGAAGTAGAAGGAATTTGCCCTACAGCAGAGAGAGTGCGGAAGGTAGGTAAACTTGGAGAATCCACCCCTATTGTTAATATTAGTGTGGCTACAAGCCCTGCTATTGTTCTTCTCATAAAAAGGATTTTTAATGCCCATTTATAAGTCTTATGGTTATTTACTACTAAATAGTGATATCTTTATCAAAAGAAAGTGTAATTAAAAAATTACTTCTCCAGAAATTCAAAAATGAGTCTTTTTAAAGGTTCCTCATTCCCAGATCTTCTTAGCTACTTTTTCAAGTTCTGCCTTTCCAGCTAAAGGCCCAAGTTTAGTTGTAACAAATCCAGGGTATTCATCAAAAAAGACTCGGTCTTCAGAAACGCTAATTGCGCCTTTATCAATCCCATGGAGTGGATAAATCTTTAGATGTGCATGATCCATCCCCATACCTTCAAGAACAATCGCAACTCTTTGTGCTTTTAATCTTTCAGTTAAAATTCTTGCTACTCTTCTTGCTTTACCAAAGAATTTTCCATAAACTTCATCACTTGCATTAACAATGTAAGGATGCATGTGTTCTTTTGACATAAGTATTGTTGCCCCTTCTGTATTCGGGTTAATATCTAGGACTGCTAAGTACTCTTCATCTTCATATACTTTGTAAGAATGTAATTCTCCTTTAACAATCTTGCAAAAAACGCAATTTGGATCATGTGTTGGCACTTTAAACACCTCTTAATGTAAAAGTTGTGGTTTTAGTATTTAATCTTTTTCATAAAGCATGTCTCGAACAAAAATAGCATAAGTGGGAAAGATTATTCAACCAATACAAGATAGCGTAAAGAATTAAAAACAATTGTTTTTAAATAAAAACGAAATCTATATAAAGATAAAAAATAAAAACATTAATATGGAAGAATTGTTAACAATTTTAAATCATTTTCTTACAAACCCTTATAGTAAAGTGTATTTAAGGGAACTCTCAAGACTCATTAAAATTAGCCCTTTTGCAGTTAAAAAGTATTCTGAAGTATTGCTAAAAGAAGGATTAATCTTAGATGAGAAAGTTGCAAATTTGAGGTATTTTAAGGCAAATAAAGACAGTATAGTTTTTAAGCAATTTAAAATTGCAAATTCAGTCAAAAAAATAATTGATTCTGGTTTAGTTGAAAAAATTAAGGAGAATGTTCCAAATTTATCTTCAATAGTTTTATTTGGATCAGTTGCAAAAGGGGAAGATGATAAGAATAGTGATGTTGATTTATTGATAATCGGAAATTCTGATCATATTAATTTTGGGGGCATATTAGATAATGAAATAAATGAACATATTTTTTCTTGGCAGGAATGGAAAAAACAACGGAAAAATAACCAAGCATTTTATAATGATATTGTCCACTTTGGTATCTCATTATTTGGAGAATTACCATTAATAAAATAAAAATCCCAACGCTAGGAGGTATTTTTAATGTTAGTAATCCTTATGGTAACTCATCGGCAATTTCACCCATCTACTGCAAGCAGTGAGGTATCCCTAACAAATGAACATAGAAGAATGTTTTGAAAAAAGACTTTTAAGGAAAATTCCCCTTGATAATAATAAAGCAAAGAGATCGTTAGAGCTTGCAAAAAAATCTTTAAGAGATGCAAAATACATGAGGGAATATGAGATATTTGATATGATAATTCTTAAAAGTTATATGACAATGTTTCATGTTTCAAGGGCTTTAATGTACTTAGATGGAATTCAAGAAAAAAGCCACTATGCTATCTTTGTTTATCTAAAAGAAAAATATTCTGATAAGATTCCAGGAGGCATATTGAATTATCTAAATATTCATAGAATTGAGAGACATGAAGCAATGTATGGATTAGAATTTCAACCTGGAAAAGAAGATGCTAAGTCTGCAATTGAAGATGCCGAAATCTTTTTAGAGGAAATAAAGAAAGTTTTGAGTGTTAGGCTTGATGATTAATATTCTAAGGCTCAAAGCTGTTAAGGGTTTAAGGTGTGGTTGATCGTGTTTTTCTCTCCAGATTCCTAACTCCAGACTGATAGAATGGACCGGTCGGTGCTTGGAAATTAAAAATTTCCAGCATCCCTTTGGGAGATTCAAACCCTCTGCCTAGGCTTCGGGAAATGTGTTTTCTGAGAATAAATTAATGGACCGGTCGGGATTTGAACCCGAAGCCTCACCGCTGCCAGCGGTGCGTTATACCAGATTTAACTACCGGCCCTTAATCTAATGCAAGTTGGATGTCCCCTTCGTTTACTGTTCTAGAGCCTCTGTGCTTGGCAATTTCAATTGCTTTTCCTGCAATCTGCTCTGAGCGTTCAGTTAAAAAAGCAACCATCTCAGTTAAAGCCCTATCACTTACTCTTGGAGCACCTGCAGCTTTAAAGACGCGTGTTAAGGGTGCTTTTGGAATAAGGGTAGTCTGTCTTGGCATGTGATTTTTCAAGTGGTCTGACCTTTTAATAGTTTTTGGTGAAAAACGAAAAACTTATAAGTTATATATAATTATAATTTAATATAAGGTGGTATAACATGAACACAACTATTTCAATTTCAAAAGATACAAGATCTCTTTTACTTGATTATGGAAGGAAATCAGAAAATTATGATGGGATTATTAGGCGGATGTATAACAACAATAAACTTCAAGAACAAATGGCCGAATTTGTCAATGAAGCCGAATTCTCGACCTTAGAAGAGGCAAAAGAATGGACAAGGATGAAGATTAAGCTTTTGAACAAATGATTATAATAAAAATTCTCAACAGTTTAAGAAATGAAATTTTTAAAAAATTTAAGCACGATTCATTAAAAGTACTCTCCTTAATTGAAGAGTTAGAAAATAACCCCAATAAAGGAAAGATTTTGGGGAAAGTAGGAAATTTTAGTATAAGAGAATTGAAGTACCAATCGTTTAGGTTTTATTTTATTCTTGATAGTTATAAACTTTATTTATTTAATAAAAAAGAGTTAGCAGAGCTTTTAATTAAATTTGTCAAAATGTCAAAGAAAAACAATCAACAAAAAACAATTGAAGAAATAAAGAAAATTCTTAATGCCATTGGGGTTTAATGACCTAAAGAGGGCGGCGCAGGGAAAAGTTTTATAAAGCAATGAAAATCCCAAAACTTTGATGGCTAAAAGAACCAAGTCAGGGAAGGACAAGAAGGTGCATAAGAAATGGTATCCAGTAATTGCACCAGCAATGTTCAAAGAACAAGTAATAGGCGAGATGCCCGCAACTGATATTTCTAAGCTTCTTAAAAGAAATATTTCAATAAACCTAATGTCTGCTACACGAGATTTTAGGCATCAGGATACTACACTTAAGTTTCTGATAAATTCTGTTAGTGGCCAGACTGCTCAAGCAAGTTTAGTTTCTTACACTTTATCTCCTTCTTCAATGAAGAGGATGATTAGACGAAGAACTGATAGAATTGATGTAAGGGTTGACGTTAAGACGAAAAGCGGACTTGATGCTGTAATCAAAGTTGTATTAGTAACATTAAACAATACTGTTGCAGGGGTTAGAACTAAGATTAGGAATAAAGCAATTACTGAAGTAAAAGAACTTTGTAAGAAAATTTCTTTTGTTGAATTAGTCCAGCAGTTAACAAGGAATAAATTCCAAAAGGAACTAAAATCATTAGTTACTAAGGTTTATCCTGTTAGGTATATTATTATTAAGAAATATACTTTAGTTGCAGATCCTAAAGAAGAACCTGTTCAGTCGGAAGTCGGAAGTCCAAAGTCTGAAGAAAAGAAGTCTGAAGTCGGAAGTCCAAAGTCTGAAGAAAAGAAGTCTGAAGTCGGAAGTCCAAAGTCTGAAGAAAAGAAGTCGGAAGTCGGAAGTCCAAAGTCTGAAGAAAAGAAGTCTGAAGTCGGAAGTCCAAAGTCTGAAGAAAAGAAGTCTGAAGTCGGAAGTCCAAAGTCTGAAGAAAAGAAGTCTGAAGTCGGAAGTCCAAAGTCTGAAGAAAAGGCTGAAGCTAAGGAGTCTGAAGAAAAGAAGTCTGAAGTTGAAAGTCCAAAGTCCGAAGAAAAGGCAGAAAATCTTGCTAAAGAATAAATTAACCTTTTTTTAAAATTCACTTCTTGGAGTATAATATGTATGTAATATCATCTCTGCTTTTTTAGAAAGTGGGTGATCAAGATAGTCTTTGTAAATTTTCTTGACTATTGGGTTTTCATGAGATTTTCTTAATGGAAGGAGTCTATCTTCTTCATAAATTGCTTCCATTCTTTTTGCAATAATTTCTTCATTGACAGGTAATGGCTGGCCTCCTCCTGCAATACATCCACCAGGGCAAGCCATAATTTCAATGAAATGGTATTTATCTTTATTTTTCAAAAGTTCTCTTGCATTAGCGAGTCCATTTGCTGCTGCAAACTTTATATCAATTCCATTTACATTAACTGTTCCTTCTTTAATTCCTTTGGGGCCTCGAAGTTGATCAAATTCAACTTTTGTTAATTCTTTTCCAGTTCCGAGTTCATAAGCTGTTCTAAGCGCTGCTTCCATTACTCCACCAGATGCACCAAAAATTGCCCCTGCACCTGTTGAAATACCTAATGCTGGGTCAAACTTTTCATCGTTTAAATTTTTAAAGTCAATACAAAAATGCCTGATTAGTTTTGCAACTTCTCTGGTTGTTAGCACAAAGTCAACATCACTTGTTAGTTCTGGGCGGGTAATTTCAAATTTCTTTGCAGTACAAGGCATTATGCTTACAACAATAATATCATCTCTTGGTTTGTTAATCTTTTTTGCATAATAGGTATTTGCTAAAATTCCAAGCATTTCATGGGGGCTTTTACAAGAAGACATATTGGGTAATAAATCATGATAAAAGTGTTCCATGTATTTTATCCAAGCAGGACAACAGGTTGTAATCATTGGGAATGGGCCACCTTTTTTTACTCTGTTTAAAAATTCCGAAGCTTCTTCCATTATAGTTAAGTCTGCACCTAAATTTGTATCAAAGATTTTATCAAATCCACATTTACGTAAGGCTGCAACCATTTTTCCTGTAACAAGTGTTCCTGCTGGCATGCTAAATTCTTCACCTAATGCTGCCCTAATAGATGGTGCAGTTTGAACTACAACATGTTTTTTTGAATCTTTTAATACTTCAATTACTTCATGGATATGTTCTCGTTCAGATATTGCTCCAACTGGGCACGCGGCAATACATTGCCCACATTTAATACAAGCAACATCATTTAATTCATGGTCTGAATAAGGTGCAACTCGTTCTTTATGCCCTCTGCCAGCAAAGTCAATTGCATAAGTTGCTTGAATTGTAGCGCATACTTGCACGCATCTTCCACAATTTATACATTTATTATTATCCCTTATAACTGAGGCGCCGAGATCAACTTTCCATTTTCTTTTTGGGTTAAACCTTGATTCACGAATTCCTAAATCCTGGATGATTTGGCAAAGCTCATGATCTTGGTTTTCAATAGAACACGTTTGAACATGTTCCGACATTAATAATTCTGAATTAACCTTTCGAGCTACTTTTACTCGGTCATTGTTTGTTGTTATTTCCATGCCTTCTTTTGGATAAGTATTGCAGGTTGTAACAAGCTTTCCTGCAATTTCAACAACACAAAGTCTGCACCTTCCTTCTGGTTTTAATCCTTCCTGATAGCAAATTGAAGGAATCTTATAACCTAAGTTTTTCAAACTAATTAGTAATGTTTTGTCTTTAGCTACTTCAATTATTTTGCCATCTACTCTGATTTGCATAATCTCTCCTCGAATTCTTCTCTAAAATATTTAATTGCATTAATAACGTGATTTGTTGCAGTTTGTCCAAGACCACAAAATGAAGTGTCGCGAATAACTATTGCAAGCTCAAGTAATGTGTCAATGTCAGCAGAATTTGCTTGACCCATTGCGATATTTTCTAAAATTGCAAGCACCCTCATAGTACCTTCGCGGCAGGGAGTGCATTTGCCACAAGATTCAAACTCGTAAAACTTAGCAATATTTGTTGCAACATCAATTATTGAAGTCTTTTTATCTGTTACAATAACAGCACATGACCCAAGAAAACAATCTGCTTTTAATACCTCTTCTGGAGTTAGAGGTATGTCTTTAAATTGTTCATATGCCAAACAACCTCCAAAACAGCCGAAATGAATTGCTTTTGGTTCTCCATCTCCTAATTTAATTAGCTTAGATAATGGTGTCCCCTCTTTTAATTCGTAAACTCCTGGGTGTTTCACCTTACCTGATAAGGAGAATAGTTTTAATTTTGGATCCCAGTCGTCCATCATTAAAGCTAATGGAACATTAGTTAGAGTTTCAACATTATTAATTATTGTAGGTTTTTCAAATAGCCCTTGAACTGTTGGGAAAGGGGGTTTTAAACTGGGGTGGCCACGGTATCCTTCAATTGAGCGCAAAATTGCAGTTTCATCCCCGCAAACATATGCCCCTGCTCCTTGAAAGATTTGAATTTCAATATCGCTAGTATTTACTTCATCAATTGTTTTTTGTAAATTTTCTTTTAAACATTCATATTCTCCCCTAAGGTAAATAAATGCTTTTTTAGCTGTAATTACATGGCATGCAATCATTATCCCTTCAATTAAGGTTTTGGGATTTTTTTCAATAATCATTCTATCTTTAAATGTGCCTGGTTCTCCTTCATCTGCATTACACACAACATATTTTTCTGTTTCTTTTTCATTAAAAACCATTTCCCATTTAGTTCCAGTTGGAAAACCTGCCCCTCCTCTTCCAGTAAGGCCTTTATTTTTTAGAGTATCAATAACCCATTTAGGGCCTTTTTCCACAGTTTTATTAAAGGCCATCATTGAGCTTTCTTTTAGGATCTGCATTCTTTTAATACCTCTAGGATTTTCCCTTTAGTTAAATTTCCATAAACTTTTTTATTAATAAGCATAGCTGGAGCTTTATCACAACAGCCAATACAAGAACCAATGTGTAATGAAAATTTTCCATCAACAGTAGTTTCTCCTGATTTAATTTTAAGTTCTTTTTCAATGACTTTAATTATATCCATTGATCCGTTAAGGTAACAAGACGGAGAATTGCATATTTCAATTATATATTGGCCTTGTTTTTTTAAATGTAAATGAGAATAAAAAGTTGCAACACCATAAACTCTTGAAATAGGAATATTAATTTGTTTAGAAATAGCTTTTAGAGCTCGCTCTGAGATCCACCCATTATTCTCTTGCTCCTGTAGCAACTTAGGCAGAAGCTCTTCCCCCTCTTTTTTATCCATATTATTATTCAGAATAGCTTTCTTTAAATTATTTTCGGAATATAAGTTTGAATAATTAACGCAAAATATAAATACTGAAATTACTACATTTTTAAAATGGAATTTGCAAATGCCTTTGAAAATCTCTTTGTCAATGAATATAGACATATGTTTGTTTATACATTAATAGGCTTCTTTTTACCTTTTTTACTAGGTCATCCACAATGGATTGTAGGAATTGTTGTTAATGCAATGCTAGTTATGGGCGCAACAAACGTAAAAGGTGTAAAACTATTGCCAATTATTGTGGCACCTGCATTAGGTGCGCTTACAAGAGGATTATTATTTGGACCATTTACAATATATCTTGTTTATATGATCCCATTTATTTGGATTGGAAACGCTTTATTTGTGTATTCTTTTAAGAAACTAAGCTACCTACCTGCGGTAGCAATTGGTGCTGTTGGAAAGAGTTTATTTTTATTCTTAGCAGCATTTATCCTCTTCAAACTAGGAATAATTCCAGTAGTTTTCTTAACAGCAATGGGTATAATCCAGTTTGCAACAGCAATTGGAGGAAGTGTCTTGGCTTATGGTGCTAAGAAGGTAATTTAAAAGCATAAACTTTAAATACTATAGCCGCTATACTGGCTATAGAATGAATACTACTATCCAATTGAGCAGGGAAACTAAAGAACTGATAGGTTCTTTTGGTAAAAAAGAAGATACTTATGAAGATATTATTAAGAGGATGTATCTCCTTGCATCAAAAGAACAATTAAGGGAATTTCTAATGTCTTCAGAAAACACTGTTTCTTTAGAAGAAGCAAGGGAGATTATAAACTAGTAAAATGGTCAAAATTGAGATTGTTAGGTCTCTTGTACATAAAATCAAAAAAACATTTGATAATAAAGAAGCAAATACAGTTCTTGATTTGATTGAATCTATAAGCCCTAAGGGAGGAAAACCTCTGGGGAATGTAGGGAGTTTAGTAATAAAAGAAATTCGTTATAAAAAATTTAGATTTTACTTTATTGCTGATGGGTACAAATTGAAGTTTTTTTCAGAAGAAGAACTTACTGATTTATTATTAAGATTTGTAAGAATGTCAGATAAAAAGCATCAACAAGAAACAATAAATAAAATAAAGTTAATTTTGATCGAACTTGGCCCATCTGGATTAATGTGAGGGGTATATTTATAAGTTTGATATCATTACCTTTTTTATGACTGGTAGCCAATTACCCGGAGATATTCTTAGTTATGTTCAACAACATACACCAAATGCTGAACATGTTTGGCATTATTTTAATGATATTAGGCAAATTCCGAGAAGAACCGGTAATGAGGCAGGAATTAGAGAGTATGTTGAAAGATGGGCTTTAGAAAATAGGTTTGCTAGTTTTAAAGATGAAACTGGAAATATTGTAGTCAATGTCCCAAAAGATTCAGGCAGAGGGTATTCTGTGTGTTTGCAAGCTCATATGGATATGGTTGCCGCAGTTGATCTAGGTGTTATTTTTGATTTTGCAGTAGATTCTATTCAATTACTTCTTAGGGGAGATTATGTAACTGCTAATGGGACTTCCTTAGGCGCAGATAATGGGATGGGGATTGCTTTAGCAATGGCAATTGCAACTGATCCAACAATTAAACATAATGGTTTAGAATTATTATTCACTGTTGATGAAGAAGGAAGCTGTGCTGGAGCTAAGAAATTAGATCTTATTTTGAAATCTCGTTACTTAATTAATCTTGATTCTGAAGATGGACACATAATCTTTAATGGTTGTGCAGGTTCAATTCAGCTTACTGGTATGCTCCAGGCAGAAAGAAGTGAAAGCTATGACCACCAATTTAAGATGGTAGTTTCTGGGCTTGAAGGAGGGCATTCTGGAGCCAATATTCATGAAGAATCTAGAGGAAATGCATTTTATATTGGAGGAAAGATTTTAGAAGAAATCCAAGGGCACTTTCCTTTGGCAGTAGTTGGAGTAAGGGGGGCAAAAACTCAAGTGGAGAATGCAATTCCTGGATATGCTGAATTTACTTTTTCTTTAGGGCAAGATAATGAATTAAATGCAGTTGGTACTCCTACAATTTTGGAATTAACTGATAAATACAAGGGATTAAATGTTGAGATAAATAAGGAAGAAGGGAAATTTACTGCATTTTCTTTAGAAGATTCGAGGAACATTGTGGGTTTGTTAACTTCCGCCCATAGTGGAGTTCAAGAATGGATAACCCCCGGGGTTTTGCCTCAACTTTCAAGTAATCTTGGAGTTGTTGATACAGTTGAGCAAGGCATTCTGATTGGTGTAATGTCTCGTTCAAGCATAATAAAAGCTTTAGAAAAACGAAATTCACAACTTGAAGAATTATTTAGGAGTTATGGATTTAAACCTGCGCTAATTGGCCCAGAGGATAGAATGCCTCCATGGGATCCAGCAGAATCAGAGTTAGGAAATATTACTATGGAGGTTGCAAGAACTGTGTTTGATAATCCAACAATGGAGTCTATTCATGCTGGACTTGAGGCAGGCATTATTCTTGGAAAGCAGCCAAATATGCAAGCAGTTTCAATTGGACCAAAAATTCGATATCCTCATGGTACAAAAGAAGATGTCAGTATTACTTCTGTTGGGCAAAATCATGAATTCTTAAAGAAGCTGGTTGAAAGGTTGTAAATAATCCATCAGCAGAGTAGCAAACGCGGGATGAATCCTACGGATTAACCCACTCCAGACTCCAGACTTAATAGCCCCGCCCGGTTCAAACTAAATCTTTTAGGAAAAGATTTAATAGAAAAAAGCGGGATGAATCCTACGGATTAACCCACTCCAAACTGCAGACTCCAGACTTAATAGCCCCGCCCGGTTCAAACTAGATTTTTCCAAAAAATCTAGTAAAAAGGTGGGTGCGTTGCACCCTTTTCCTGTGGAAAAATAGAAAAATAGCCCCGCCCGGATTCGAACCAGGGTCCATGCCTTTCTGCGAAGCGAAAGACCAGGAAACTGGTTTCCGCTGCCTCCAAAGGGCACGATGATTGACCGCTACACCACGGGGCTGTAAGCTTTAAGACTTAAGTTTTAAGTTTTGGTTTATAAAGTTTTGGAGAAAGTTAAGACTTTTTCAATATTTCTTCTAAAAATTGGCTGTTAGGACTTACTTACAGCATAAAAATTCAAAAAAAAGAATTAAAAATGTTAGCTACTGCTCACTACATTAATTGTGAAAATTTCTGAGTCGTATTCAGCATCTTTCACAACATCCCATACAATTAATTTTAGTGTAAAGGTTTGCGGGGTTGTTGTGGGAGTTACCTTAAATGTTAAGCGAGCCTTCTCATTTGCGTCAAGTATATCATAACCTATGTCCCAAAATATTGCAGGGCAGTTAGCGGTTGGTGAAGTACTTTTCTCAAACTCGCAAACTTTATTTGCGTCTTCGAACATTATTTTATATTGGAATTTTGAATTAAATTTGTTTGTTAGGTCATATAACACAATTGGTTTTGATCCAATCTTGGCTTCAATTGTATTTGAAACGAACTTAAGATAATCAGGTTCCTCGACTGCTGGTTCTTCCTCAGGAACCTCTTCTGGAATAACTTCAGGAACCTCTTCTGGAATAACTTCGGGAACATCTTCTGGAATAACTTCTGGTGTTTCTTCTGGTACAACTATAACTTCTTCCTTTACTTCAGCCGCACAAGCGGAGAAAAGGAGTAGCATAATAATTAATATTTGGAATTTCATTTTACCACCTAAGTATACTATATTTAATAACATATATAAAAAGTTTAGGTATCTTTTTATGTAAGTTGGCCTTCTTTAGACTTGTGAAACCTCAAGTTAAGTGTCTTGAATGTAAGGGAAGGTATCCTAAAGAATACTGTAAGATGGATATTTGCCCAATAATCTCTAGGATGCATACTTATAAAAAAATTGATGAGAATATCACAAAAGAAGAATTTGATTCATCATCAAGAAGTCCTTTTGTTTCCAGATTCGGCTATCCAAATATAAATGTGGGAGTGTTAGCTCCGCCAGGGGTTGTTGATGCAACCGACTATGATGCACCTAAAGACTGGGCTAAGAATAATTATCAGATTCCAAAAATCTTAGAACTTAGAAGTGCGATGGTTAATTCTCGTTTTCCTGCTCTTGTTAAAGGGGGTGTTACACGAGAACTTGAAAAAACTCAGAATATTACACTTGGAAAAGCACCAGTCGCATTAGATGTAAAGTTGAAAAGAAGGCCAAACTTAAACATCACAATAAAACCGGAAGTTGCACCAATGGGTCCCCAAGCAGACTTAGATAGGATGGAGATTATTGATAATCCAAAGGTTCCAAAAGCAGTTGATAAGGCAGTTTCAGATGATGAATTAAAAGCAGTAACTGCAATTGACGAAATGAGTCATAAGGGAATTGATGAGAATTATTTAAGAAGATTATTATCAGTTGGGCTTTTGGGGGTTAAAAAAGACAGAAAATTAGTTCCGACAAGATGGGCAATTACTGCAACAGATGATACAATAGGAAAATTACAAAGAAAAAAAATAAGAGATTACAAACATGCAGATTATCAAGCATTTTTAGGGGGTTATCTTGGCAATTTTTACTTAATCATGTTGATCCCTTCAATTTTCAGATATGAACTTTTTGAAATGTTCGCTGTAGAAGGTATTGAACCTAAGTTTACAACAGATTGGGAAGATCATAAAGGCAGAAAAAATTATGCAAAGACAACTGCTGGTGGTTATTATGCAACAAGACTTGGAATATCTGAAAAAATGATTTCACTAAAACGTCAAGGGGCTGCCCTTGCCATTCGCTTTATCACAGATGAATATACAATTGGGCTTGGGGTGTGGGTTGTAAGAGAAGCTACAAGGAAATCTTTGTTAAGTAAACCAATTCATTTTGCGTCATTAGAATTAATGATCCAATATGCTAAAATGATTGCAAAAAGAAAATATGGGGTACCAATTGAACATATCTTGAAAGCCAGTAAACTTTTAGAAGAAGTTAAGAATCAAAAGACTCTTGGGGATTATTAATCTATATTTTAAAAAACCTTCAACTTCTTAACATCTCCAGAAAACTTTCCTTGCTTAATCTCTCGGCCTCCTCCCTTTGCTCCAGCTTTTACAAAGTTTGCAAATTCTTCATCAGTACCTTTGAAAACAAAGAAGCCTTGTTTGTTAACTAGGAGCGCTTTTTTAACTTTTGTAATAGCATTAATCATTGCAGGTACTTGCGCGTTAACTATTACAATCTTCTTTTCACCTGGCACTTCACAAGTTGCACTATGACTTTGCTTCTTTAATGTTTTCCAAAGTTCAAACAGTTTTTTAGCATCAACTGCATTTTTTACATTATTGGGTTTGCCACCAAGATTAATTATTTCATCTGTAAATCGCTTAACAGTTGAAACTGTAGCATTTAATTGCACATTAAAGACCCTTGCTACCTTTTCAGTTTCATCCATTGATCCAAATACAGAGGAGAATGCTTCACAATTTTTGGCATGGGCTTTTGCTGCAGTACCTGCAACATATTCAAGCCTGACAACTCCATCTTGAATTTTTGAGCTTTTTATAATTTTTATGCTACCTACATCGATAGTATTATCAAGATGTGTGCCCCCACAAGCTTCAACATCAAATTTTCCAAGACTAACAATTCTAATTTGTTTACCTGGGATATATCCCCCTTGGTAAATTCTAATCCCATATCTGCGTTCAGCTTCAGCTCTATCCATAAAGAATTTATTCACTTGAATTTCTTTTTTTATTAATTCTTGAGCTTTCTTTTCAATTAACTTAAGTTCTTCTTGTGTTAGGGCTTCGAAATGAGTGATATCCAGTCTTGCTTTTTCTATTGTTTTTTTAGCTCCTGCCTGGTATATATGATTGCCGAGAACACTTCTTGCAGCAGCGTTTAGAATGTGAGTTGCAGTGTGGTGGATGCTTAATTGAAGTCTTCTTTTTTTATCAACTACTCCCTTAACTTTCTCTCCAACTTTTAATTTACTTTTTTTAATAAAATGAAGTACATAGTCTTGGACTTTTTTTACATTAAATACTTCTTCACCATTTAAAGTACCAATATCATGATCTTGGCCCCCTCCTTCAGGATAAAATGTAGTTTTGTCAAGTACAATCACATCATCTCTTTCATGCTTAAAGACAGCAAGGATTTTGCCAGTAAAAACTAGCCTGTTTGATCCATAGTAAAGAAGTTTTGTAGGCTTTTCAATATCTGGAAGAGAAATTTCAGTTTTCTTAACCTCTTTTACTTCTTTTTTTAAATGTCTCTTTGAAACCAATTGATAAAAATTCTTTGGTAATTCTACTTTTACTTTGAGTTCTTCTGCTATCTTTTCAATATCATTAGGATTAATTCCATGAGAATCATATAATTCAACTGCCTTTTCTGCAGATAGCTTTTCTCCTGAAGCAAGTAATCTCTTTACAAGAGATATTGCTTTTTCTCGTCCTGCAAAATACTTTTTCTTTTCAACTGCTAAGATTTTTTCAACGTCTTTAATATTGTCATAAAGCTCTGGAAACATTGGCCGGAGTTCCTTAGCATGCCACTTGCAAACTTCAGAGAGTTCAACATTAAATTTATGTTTTTCAATTAAATTTATTGCGCGCCTAAAAAGCATTCTAAGATTGTAGGCGTCTCCAACATTACTAGGTAAAGATCCATCAGTTAATGCAATTAATAAAGATCTTGCATGTTCTGCAATAGAATAGAGCGCAGCTGTTGGTGCTAAAAACTTTTCAAGTTTTTCAGGATTTAAACCAATCTCTTTTGCAATTTTAGCAACATTTTCTTTTACATTATCAATTTCATCAAAGTTAAGCATTGCCCCATAAGGTACATATTTGCTTAGGAGTTTTTTATCTAATTTAATTCCAGAAACATCTTGTAGTTTGTTAATAACTCTAGGGAACGTAGCATCATAAATAGTTGGGCTTTGTTGAGTGAACCAGGCTATTCTTTCTTGGCCCATCCCCATGTCTAAGACTTTTAATTGCAAATCTTCCAAACCATTTTTTGTCATTAAATAGCTCATGTAAACTTGATTTCCAAGTTCTACTCCTCCTGAGAAAAATTCCATGCAAGGCCCCAAGTTGCCACCGCCTGCCCAGGCATCTTCATGAAAGACAACTTCATTTAATGGAATTTTTAAAACATCAAAGAGCCACTTACAAATATCTTCAAAAAGCTTATCCTGATCCCATTCTTCTTTTGGTAAGAAAGCATGTTGTCCAATCATAACAAAGCCGGTCATATGAGACATTGTAACCCCAACATTGTCAATATCATTGAATCTTAAGCATGTTTGAGGAACAACTAGCTTTTCTGCAGGAGGAGGACTAATTCCAGAAGTGACATGTGGTTGGAAGTCATAAATACTAGCTTTTACATAAAGCGTATCATCACGCCATCTTGCAACAACTGGATAGCGTTTTATTGCTTTGTAACCAAGGTTTCTAAATAGATTTGAAAATTCTTGCCATACTTCTAAATAAGAGAGTTTTACTTTGGTAATTTTTCTTTCTAAAAACTCATATTTGCCAATGCAAGCTGCGTCTCCACAGACTTGCCTTTTGTCAGTGGCCCAATAATATTTGCCGCATTTTGTGCACTTGCCCCTTTTGTAACCTAATTTTTTTAAAACCTTAATAGGATAATACTTTTCAAATTCTTTAGAGAATTTCTTCTTGAATTCTTGCTTTAGTTCTTTATCTGACTTCATTTAAGAATGAATGACAACTGGAAGTATATAAAGTTTTTTTACGGGTTTTTTACCAATAAATTTAAAAGTAAGAAAATTCTTACATGTTTAGGTGAACTTTAAATGTTAGTCAAGTCTGTTAGAGTATCAGAAAAAGGGCAAATTGCAATACCTGTAGAAATTCGACAAAATGCAGGAATAAAAAAAGGAGATGACCTTTTATTGTTTGTTGATGAGGGGAGAATACTACTTGAAAAACCTCCGGAAAAATTTAGGGAGAATTTTAAAGGTTTGTTACACTTATCTTCCTCTGTTGCAAAGAGATTATGGGATAATAAGGAAGACGAAATCTGGGATAAGCTTTAGGCAAGAGACATTGTTTTAGTTCCATTTCCCTTTTCTGATTCGTCTTTAATAAAACAGAGGCTTGTGCTTGTTATTTCAGTGTCTAATTATAATAATTATATAAGGGATTTCGTTGTTTGTGGAATTACTTCAAACTTGAAAGAATTTTGGTTTTCTATTTCCTTAAAAATTCTAATTTGATTTCTGGATCAATTCCAAGAGAAAGTAGAATTAAAGCTGATAAAATTTTCACTTTAGATTAATTACTAGTAAAAAAGAAAATTGCTTCTGTATCGGCAGGGATTATTGAGTTTGTGAAAAAGGAGATTTTGAGCCCCATTTAGTATATCACATTTATAAATAATACTTTATTTCTTTATTAGATGGGGGGAGCTAGATTGACTTATCAGCATTCTTTAAAAGATGAGTTTACAACAGGTATTGCACCTGTAGTTCAATTAGCAATGCATCAAAGTGGACTTCAAGATGGAGCCTACATTGGAGCAGATTTTGCAGCAAAATTAAAAAGTTATTCTATTGAACAAGCTAAGCAAGGTAAGTGCAGAGCTCATGCATTACATAGTTTAGAATCAGCAATTAATCTCGCTAAAGGTCATTCTATTGTTGTAGTCAGTGGATTTCATCCAAATATTGCTTTATTAGAAGAATATGTAAATGATGCATCTTTTCCTATATTTGATCCGTTTTTAAGAATGGCTTTAAAAAGAGAAAAATAAAAAAATTAGAGTTATTTCTTTTTTACTTTACAGCATCCACTTAAGTGTGCAAGACCTAATATTAAGAATATTACTGTATACCAATTAAATTTCCACCAGTTTAAAGCTACACCATAGTCTTGAAGTGCGTACAAAATACCTACTATAACAAATATCCATGATAATCCTTTTGTATATTCATGCATTTGAGATCACCTAAGTATAGTAATTAGTATACTAGTATATAAATATTTTGGTAAGAATTATAATAATCACTTGATTTTCTTAAGCCCCTTCCACCATTCATTAGAATCCCCTTTTTCAAGTTCATTTAGAAGTTTTAAGGCACTTTTTGTTTTCAAAACCTTTCTTGCATTATCAATCCAGTCTTGTGCAGCTAAAACCCCCCTATCAACATGCTCTTTAGCATTAAAAGCATGTTCAAGCCTGTCTGCATCTTTGGCAATAATTCCTGCAGTAGTTTTTTCAAATTCACTGTTTTCAAAAAGAATCATTAAATCTTTGCCAATTTCACCAAGGTTTTCAGTTTGTTCTTTTACAATCTTTTCATGATCTATTTGGATATACTTTTGCGCAAGTTTATGTAAATCTCCTATTCTTGTCTCAGTCATTTCATGAAAGACATTCATGACACATGGTTCAAAAGGATTTTCATATCCTTCCATTTTAGCTAGAATAAAGGCAATTTGGGCTGCCCGCAGTGAATGGTCTGCAATACTATTTGAGTTTGCAATCCCCATTAATTGTAATCCTTGTTCTTTGTAGGCCCTTAGGCTGCCCAATTCAAAAATAAAATTAGTTAGATTCACCTCTTGCCCCCAAATGCATTAAGTAGCTCAAGAGGCAGTGCAAGCACAACTGTATTACTCTGATCTGAGCTTAAGTCATTAAGAGTTGCAAGAGTTCTTAAGTGAAGGGCGCCAGGCGCAGTACCTAAGATTTTTGCAGCAGCTGCAAGATTATCTGCAGCAATGCGTTCTCCTTCTGCCTTAACAATTACGGCTCGCTTTTCTCTTTCTGCTTCAGCTTGCTTAGCAAGAGTTCTCTTCATATCGTTAGGTAATTCAATGTGTTTTAGTTCGACTGACACAACTTCAATTCCCCAAGGGTCACTGGCCCTGTCAACTATGGTCTTTATCCTTTTGGATATCTCTTCTCTTTTTGTTAATAGACCATCTAAGTCAACTTCACCAACAACATCTCTCATAGTTGTTTGAGCTAATTGAGATACTGCATACATGAAGTTTTCTACTTCAATTATGGCTTTAGTTGAATCTCTAATTTTGTAATACAAAACTGCATTGACATTTACTGACACATTATCTTTTGTAATACAATCTTGTTCTGGCACATCTACTGCCTTAACTCTAATGTCTACTTTTTGGTAGGCTTGAAAGATTGGTGCAACAAATCTTAATCCTGGTTGCATCTGCCCTGTAAATTTACCTAAGGTAAACTTAACTCCTCGTTGGTATTCTGTAATAATCTTTAATCCTGCAAAGATATATAATATTGCTATTACAGATATTGTTGAAATTATTGCTAAACTCATTAATAACACCCCCGTATTCATATTTATTACTAATTAAGATAAGATATTTAAATTTTGTTATGGTAAGTTTTAAACTGTCCAATCTTTAAAGCATAATGGAACAAAGAATGTTTAATCTTGCACTGCATTTTTCTAGTTCCATGATCTTCTAACCTGGGATTAACCCCTCAATTTTGGCTTTGGTTGCTAACCATATAATGCCCGAGAAATAAACCCCAGCGATCATTCTTACAATAACTTAATGGAGTATTAAAATGAAAAATACAATAGAAAGAGTAGAAAAATGTTATGCTGATCATTTAAGAGATTTTCATGGTTACATGGATGGAGTCAATGTTGCAGAAGTTGACCGCAGGGTTTTGAGGGGGGCAATAGCAACTGTGGCTAGGTCAGTTGAAACAACAGCATTCCACCCATCTGATGATGGGTGGTAAATGTGGAATCTGTGTGCTCAAAAACCACTATGGTGGGTGGAATTCTGAGCATCAAAAACCACTCAACAGCGAGCATGCTTTTCAACATGCCACTAGTGTCTTTGAAATTGTAACAATTTCTAAGGCACAAAAAACACTTTGTGTTTTTTCGTGTATTCACTGGTGGTTTTTGACACAATTGAAAATTTAGTTGCAAGGACAATGCATATCCCGCAGGGAGGTAGGCTTAGAAAATATTGAAGAGTTAAAGGGCAGAGCGTATGAATTAGTTGAAAATTTTAGTGTTTTGATTAATACTATTGGGCTTGTTGATCCTGGGTTACTCTCAAGAGATTACAGAAACGTCCATACTCTTAGAAGAGTCTTAAAATCAGCAAGATGGCTTAATAACCATCTCTAACTTTTTATTATTGCTTTTATTAAATTTATAATATATTTTAAGTATCCAAAGAATAAGAAGATTACAAATAATAAGAATATATTAGTTTTAACTAGTGTACTAATAAGAGAAAGAACTCCAATCTTTAAATAAATATTTAAGACATCTAAAAGTCCAAAGATAAATATCAAGGTAATAACTCCTGCAATACTCTCAGTTAAAGGCGCAATAATTGCAATAGTTCTTTTAAATTTTAAGAAAAATTCAGTGTAGGAAATAAGTAAACTGATGATAAAAATGGAAGGCAGATTCCCTAAGCAGTAATCCATAACTGCCCTTATCATTGGCAGATAAAATATTTGAGAGATTATTTTAAAGAGGAGTAAGATCAATATTGTAAAAGCTGTTCCAATAATTGACCAAAGAAGAGGTGCCACTGGGCCTGGAAATTTGCCTGGAGGGTTTTTAATCTTTGGTTTTCTTTTCATTATTAAAATTATTAACTATTAACTATTTTAATTTTTCGAAATATTCTTCTAAAGGTTCAAGGCAGGCAATTGACCATTCTTCAACATCTAATTCCCAAGCCATTTTTTTTAGTTCATCTAAGGTTTTCCAAGCGCCTGCTTTGTGGGCACCATCTTCAAAACTAACGTTCTCCCCTTCTGTTTCAAGAATATAAACCACACCAAAGTGCACATCATGAACTCCCCCTTTAAGATTTACATAACCTGTAAGGTGAGGGTAAACTCCAGAATCAATATTAATCTCTTCTTCAACTTCACGTAGCATTGCTGAATATATTGGATCTTTAGAATCTGCATCTTCTGGGTCGATGTGTCCCCCAATCCCCCAATTCCATTTTCCCTTTAATCGTTTTTCACCGTAGTTATCATTTGTGTGTCTTTGCACTGCAAAAATCTTTTTTGTTTTTGTATTTATTAAAACACCGTAAGCAATTGGTTGCTTAAAAATTAAATCTTCTTCAACTTCATCACGGGGCCGAAACTCATAATTATTATTAATTTTATTGAGAAATGCAATTTTGGTGTGAGGCATAAAACCGATAAATTCATCTTCCTCTAAAAGCGTAGAAGTTCTAACAACCATTACTTCTTCTTTCCCCATTTAAAAATTGTTAAATGGAGATTATATAAATTTTCTTAGTTTGTAAACTATATTATTTGGGCCTCTGGTTTTGGTATTGTCCATTATAAGTTCCACCTCTATAAGGAAAAAAAACCATTTGAGCAATGGGGGTTCCAAGTTCAAGAACCATTTTGTCATTTGTTGCGTTATTTACTTCTAGTAGTGGAAAGCCTTCCCATCCAGGAAAAAAGACACTTGTTCCCTGAACACTTGAAAGACCTTTTCTTGCTTCAGTGGATTTAATAATACAAAGCCCAATGCAATCCTTTGGGACCTTCAAATACTCGATTGCATAAAGGTTTACTGAGTTAATTCTTGGAATTTTTATCCCCCTTGAAACAACTGCTGGCATTTGAGACATCCCATAAAACCCCATCTGTCTGAACATGGAAAATTTAATTCCCTTCCACATTTGTTTGAGAATGCAGTAATCATTTCCCCTGTAAGGTCCTTTTCTTGGTCTTTGACTTCTAAGTGAAATGTACCCTCCAAAGTGAAGATCAATTGATCCCTCATCATTAAACCTCCTAGAGCTTTCAAGATGATCTAATTCACGAAGATTTTTAAGTTCATCAATTCCTTGAAATAAATGATATAACTCCTTAAACCATTTATTAAACTCTTTTCCACTCGTGTTTGGTGGAGGGTCTATCCACCCAGCAGGTAATTGAATTGAGACTTTTTCTTCAAGAGTCATGACCAGAGTAAGATGTCATAATCTTTATTGCTAATTGACATAAATGTCAAAGAAACTTTAATATTAAAAGATTATTTTGACAAATAGCTTAGATTTTTAAGGGATTAGTGATTTTCTTATGACATGATTGAGAATTGCAATATTAAAAATATTCAGCCGTGTTCAGTTGATTGTAGCTTAAATAGGTTATTTTTATTAAAAGGGGAAGGAGTTATTGATATTGATAGTAATATGCCTGAGGCTGTTGAAATAAAACTGCCATATGAACTAAAACTAGGAGAATATGTGCTTGGGATGACAAAAGAGAAGGTAAATCAGACAAATACAAGGTATGGAATACAAGTAATCCCAAAAAGAATAGCATTTAGTGCTGGATTAAATATTACTTCGGGGCTTGTCCATCCTCAATTCAAAGGAGAAATTGTTTTTGGGATAAAAAATGTATCAAGCAATTCTGTTTTGTTAAAAGCTGGTCAAAAACTAATTCAATTGGTATTCTTTGATGTGAAATCAAGTTCAATTCCGCTTAATCATAGATATTCAGGAGGAAGGGTAATATGATAGGTTATACACAATTATTAAAGGACATTTTGAATTTAAATAAGGATTCGATTGAAGTACAATTAGAAAAATTAAGTAGCCATCATAAACTTTCTCCTTTAAGATTAAAAGCACTAAAGAAGCTTGCCGATATAAAAAAGGGAACAGTTAGCCTTATTTTAAAAGAAATATCTGAGAATGTTACTGGCGGGACTTATAAGACTGTATTGAAGTTTTTTTTAGGACTTGAAGCAGATGGATTGTTAAAAAAAAAGATTGTAGGAAATCGGAAATATTGGAGTTATACAGAAGAGTCAGCTGATTTGGAAGCTTACTTTAATAAAGATTATCGCCAAAAGTTATTTAAATAGGTGGCTTTTTCTCAACAGTTATGCCAAAACAGTCAGTTCAAGTATTAATTGAAGGCGGCAAAGCAACTGCCGCACCACCACTAGGTCCAGCATTAGGCCCAATGGGCGTTAATATTGGAGAAGTTGTAGCTCAAATTAATACTAAAACTGCAGCATTTAAAGGAATGCAAGTTCCTGTAAATGTTACAATTGATACTGTTACTAAGGCATTTGAAATAAGCGTTGGAACTCCACCAACTTCTCAATTAATATTTAAAGAAACAAATTTGAAAAAAGGAGCACATAATCCTGCAACTGAGAAAGTTGCGGATATTAGAATTGAGCAGGTAATTAAAGTTGCATTAATGAAGCAAGATGCATTACTCGGCAAAGATATGAAAGGCATGGTCAAAGAAGTTATTGGCACTTGCTGTTCAATGGGTGTTTTAGTAAACGGAATGGTTGCAACTGAAGCAATTGTTGCTGTTAATGAAGGTAAATTTGATAAAGAAATTTCTGAAGAGAAAACTGAACTATCTGATGCTGAACTTCAAGAACAAGCTGAAGAGAAGAAAAAACTTCAAGCGGAAATTGAAGCTAGAAGAGCTGAATTTACTGTTAAAGCAAATGATATCATCAATAAGATGAAAGGCAAGGATAGATCTGCAATTAAGCATAAATTGATTGAAGCTGAGATTCCAAAAGAGTTTATTGAAGAACTCTTGCCTGCTGAAGACGCAGCGCCTGCTGAAGGTGAAGCACCTGTTGAAGGTGAAGCACCTAAGGCAGAGTAAATTTTTTAATTCTTTTACTTATTTCTTTTGCAATAATTTTATTCCCAAAGTCATTAGGGTGCCAGGGATCTTGCGTTTCATTCTCAGTGAGATTGATGAAAATGGTTATATTGGATAGATTGTTTTCTTCAATTAAAGAATTGGTAAGATTTGTGAATATTTCCTTTTTTTGATCTTCTCCCAAATATGGGACTGGAACAATAAGTGTTTTACTTAATTCTATGATTTTTAATAATGGGGTTTCTACATTTTTTTGTAATGTTTGTATATTACCATAATTTTGATTAATGAGATTTTTAAAAATTAGATACCTATAAATCCCGGAACTTTTAATTAGCCATGGGGAAACTTTCAAAGAATCATCCTTTCTTTGAAATGCACTCCAAGTACTATCTGGATTTTGTAAAATTACTGGTGTGCCTGCAAAATCATTCATATTTATTTAAAATTTCGGAAGAAATTTTACAGGGGTTTAATACCCCGGACTTCAGTCCGAAATTTTTAATCCCAAAAATCCATCTTTTTTCGAGGACCGCAATACCCCAACTTTTGATAGGTCCGAGTGATGGATTTTTGTTATTTGCAAAATAACCAAGTCAGGATTAAATAGGGGGCCATAATTTTTTAAGAAGCGATATTCACTTTCAGTAGAATAACCCATTACACCTGCATTTACTACAATTATTTCTTCACTAAGAATTTCTTGCAGATATTCTACAAACCCCCCCCAATTCAGCTACGCTGTCTCCTAATACTAGTATTCTGAAACCATCTTGAATAGTCTTTAATTCTTCAATCACTGAGAGTTTTACAAACCCCACATTTGAATCAAATTGGTATCGTGAATTATAGTCTTGGGCGAGTTCTTCATCCCCCCAATGGCGCCAGATTTCTGGCTTTGGAGTAATAATTCTAAAAATTACTTCCATCCCTAATAGAACTATTAGAATTACAATAATTATTATGATGCTCTTTTTTAGTGTTTTTCCCATATTTCAAATGACTTTTGTAGTTAAGGCAATTTTGGTTACTTATTAAATTTATAAGTGTAATCGTGAATTATAATTATTTATCTGGGATTTCTTTTTTTAAATCTGTTGATGAGCTTAACTGATTATTATCGAAGATAAAAGTAATCCCTATTTAGTAATAACTACAAAAAGGTTTTTAAATAGCCCTTTACTTTTCACTTTAGTAAATTTAAGAGTTGCATACGAGGAGAAAGTAGGAGACGCCGTTTGTAAAAGAGTTCATGAAGTTTTGAGTTCTTTTTGATTTTCTCTAGTTAATTTTCTACATCTTTGACTGTTTATTCCAATTTCTTCAATCCACTGCATAAACTCTTGCTTTCGCGGGCCAAGGCCTTTCCAATCAAGTAAAATTAAATTTGCTTTTGGACTTGTTCTTTTTATTGCTTGAATTAATTGGTCTTTAGTTAAATTTTCAGTTGCATATTTTGGAATCATGTGCCCTATTGCAAAGCCTTCTCTTAATTGGATTTTGTTAAAATAAGGAGCATAATGCCCTCCACCGAAACCTACAACAGTCTGGAGTTTGGATTCTGAAGTCTGAAGTCTGAAGTCTGAAGTCTGAAGTGTTTTTAGTATTGTTGAAGCAATTATCTTGCCAGCAAATTTATCGGGCCATTGTTTTTCAGTGGAGCCGATTTCAATAAAGAAGCATGGAGTTTTTTTAAGTAAGGGGCCGTGGTGAGTTACTTCCATTGTTATTTCATACTTTGTATCTTTTCCAAGGTCATTTAATATTTCAAAAGCTTTTTTCATAATAATTGCGGGAGCTATGCAAATTTCTTTTTCTTCTCCACCAAGTTCTGCCTTGTCCCAATTGCCTGGCGCATGCAAACTTAAAGAGGGAATGCCTGCAGCTGATCTGTGTTTTGTTGCAAATATTATTAGTTCAGCAATAATTTCTTCATCAATATTTTCACAATGGATTGAATCTTTGGAAGTTGTATAAAGTTTGATATTTTCAAAAGAATAAACAGTTTCTCTTTCAAATTTTTCTATAGTTTTCTTAAACCCAAGCTTAATCAAATTATCTTTAATATTCATTCCAGCAACATCTTTATTTGAAACAATTATTGCAAACATATAAGAAAAGAGAAAATTGAAATTAATAAAGGTTGTTAATCATAAGATTTTTAAATATACTCATCATCATCATACTTATGAAAGAATTTAATATGCTTATTGAAAAAGGTGAAGATGGGTTTTTGTTGTCTGAGGTAATTGAACTTCCTGGATGCCATTCCCAAGCTAAAACCATGGATGAGTTAATAAAAAGAACCCGAAAAGCAATTTCATTGTATTTAAAATGCCAAGATAAACCAATAGAAATCAAAGAGACCTTTATTGGCCTGCAAAAAATTGCAGTATAAAATGACTAAATTACCTTTACTTCATCCAAGAGAACTTTTTAAGATTCTAGGGAAATTAGGTTTTATGAGAATTAGGCAAGAAGGGAGTCATGTTTTCTTTAGACATCCAGATGGAAGAACAACAGTAATTCCAAATCATCCAGGAGAGCAGATTGATAGGGGACTTTTAAATAAAATAGTAAAAAAAGATTTAAGATTGACTAGAGATGAATTTCTAAGTTACATCCCTGGCAAATAAATGTGGTATTCATCCCCATTATCAAACGAAGCATAGGTCATTGCAAAGCCTCCATCTTCTTGAGGAAATCCATGGATCTCAACTTCTTGTCCAGCTCTTAAGGCTTGGTCAATATTTGCTACAAACCCCTTACAGCCTGCTGGGCCCGCAACATACTCTTGATCAGTGTAAGAATAGTGAGAGGGATCAGTAAAGATATAATCCCTTAAACCATCATTTATAATTACTGAAGCGTCAAGCATATTCCTGCTTATTGTTCCTATTGCCATACCTTGTATGTTTCCAACAACTTCTTCAAGAGAAATATGTGATCTTTGAATCTCTCTAGGGCGATTTTGCCACCAATTAATACCATCTCTTGCAAACCATCCTCCTGCGAAGACTGTTGCGATCCCAGCTGTAACTAATAATGCCTTACGAATTTTTTGTCCCATTTCCTTCACCCCCTGATTAATAATCTGTATCTGTTTCCATCACTAAATTCAACCATTGACATATAAGCGTCATCACCTGCCCTGTAACCTTTAATAATTACTGTTTCATTCTGATTAAGGGCAATTTTTGCTCTTTCCATTAGGCCATAACCTCCTGCATGGCCCTGAATTATTGTTTGTTGCCCCATTTTTGCAGGGCTATCTACCCTTTCAACTTCTCGTTCAGTTTGTATTAAAAACGCGCAGCAACCATTTGTCTCAATATCTACTATTGTTCCTTCTAGGCTTAATGGCCTAGTAAAATCCCTTAGTGCGGTTGTCATTTTCACTACCTCCCATGGTTTTTAATTACCATTTTAATTATGTTAATTCTAATGAGATTATTTATTAATAATGTATTTTCTGATATTTGCCCTTTTACCGAAATCATTATATATATTACCGACTTATTTCTGTAAATGGTAGAAATACAACCAATCCAACGCATAAATGAACTTGAAACTAGGAAGATCAGATTAGATAAGAAAGATATGAGGATTCTTTCAGTTTTACTTAATAATGCGAGAACTCC
This sequence comes from Candidatus Woesearchaeota archaeon, assembly GCA_017610005.1. GTDB lineage: Archaea > Nanobdellota > Nanobdellia > Woesearchaeales > B29-G15 > B29-G15. Next base: position 27,976 of record JAFCCU010000018.1, read on the forward strand.
ATTTACTGAGATGGCAAAAACTGTTATGCTAAGTAAGGATGCTGTTAAATATAGAATAACTAAATTACAAGAACGCGGTATAATCTTAAGATTTTACCCCTTAATAGACTACTCGATGCTTGGATTTAATGAATTTAAGGTGAAGCTTTTGCTTGATGAAGGGAAAAAAGAGGAACAAGAGAAGTTTTTAGAAGAAATAACATCCCATCCAAATATCTTAAGTATTATTGAATATTCAGATCGGTGGGATATTGAGATAACAGTTTTAGCAAGGACATTAAGAGAATTTGATGATATTGATTTAGAATTAACAAGTAAATATAAGGATATTATTTTGCAAAAGGATAAACATCCGATTGTAAAGCATTATTTAAGAGATCTTTGCCCCTTAGAATTCCAACAGGATCAAAGTTATTTGGAAAAGCTTGAAAAACTGCCTTATGAGACAAAACCAGATATTAAGATTGATCTAAAGGACAGAAAAATTTTAAGAGAATTAAGTAAAAACTGTAGAGCTTCAACTTATGAGATGATGGCTAAAATTAATTTGAGTGCTGATGCAATTGGTTTAAGAATTAAAAGAATGGTAAAAACTGGGTTAATTGAGAAGTTTACTATTGCTCCAAATTACAGCATGCTAAATTATCACATGTATTCATTTGAAGCAGATATCTCTTGTCTTGATTCAGAGTCTGAAAAGAAGCTGATTAACTTTGCAATATTTCATCCATTTATTTTTTCAGCAAAAAAGGCCATGGGTTATTATGATGTGATAATAAAGATAATGTCAAAGTCACCCAGAGATATGCATTTGACAATTGAAGGAGTAAAAAGGCACTTTTCACAAGTTATCAGGGAGTATGAAACTTTAATTTCCTATAAAGAGCATTGCTTCTGCCCTTTTCCTGAAGCCCTTCTTACGCAAAATTTAAAAGGATAACCAAAGTTGGCAATAGCATGGAGGAGGATTACCGTACCCAAGTTAAGGTACCTAAGATAAGAATAGCTGTAGTCATAGGTAAAAAGGGTGCAACAAAAAATGATATTGAGGCTGCAACTAAGTGTAAAATCAATATTAATGTTGAAGACCAAGTAGTTTCAATTCATGGTGAAGATCCTCTTCAAATTTATACGGTTTCTCAAATTGTTAAGGCAATTGCTCGTGGATTCTCACCAAAAAAAGCAATGATTTTGTTAAAAGGAGATTATGTGTTGGAAATAATTGAATTAAGAATTTTAGTTAAAAAAGAACATATGATGAGAGTGAAGGGAAGAATCATTGGCGAAGAAGGTAAATCAAGAGATACTATTGAAAAGTTAACTGAAACAATGATTTCAGTTTTTGGAAAAACTGTATGCATTTTAGGAAGAACTGAAGCAGTAACAATTTCTAAAAAGGCAATATTAAATTTAATTCAAGGAAGCCCCCATTCAACTGTTTACAAATGGCTTGAAAAGAAACATTCCGAGTTAGCTGCTATGGAGCTAATGCCCAGAGATTTTATCAAGGAGGAATACAGAGATGATTAAAGCAGTAGAAATGGCAAAAAAACAGAGGGATATCTCTGTTGCTGAATTCTTTGAAAAAAACAGGCATTTATTGGGCTTTGATAACCCGAGAAAAGCACTTTTAACAACAATTAAAGAAGCTGTTGATAATGCTCTTGATGCTTGTGAAGAAGCTGAGATTCTACCTGAAATTGAAGTCCAGATTGTGAGAATGACTGAAAGTAGGTATAGAATTATTATCGGGGATAATGGGCCTGGAATTGTTAAGAAACAAATTCCTCCAATTTTTGGAAAACTACTTTACGGCTCAAAGTTTCATCAATTAAAACAACAAAGAGGTCAGCAAGGTATTGGAATTTCTGCTGCAGCACTTTATGCACAATTAACAACTGGAAATGGTATTAAAATTATCTCTAGGATTCATGAAGATGAGCCAGCCCATTACTATTTATTAAAAATTGATTCTCGGAAAAATAAACCTGAAATTAAAGATGAGCAGATAGTTGAATGGAGTAAACCTCATGGCACAGTAATTGAACTTGATATTGAAGCAGAGTATAAAAAGGGAGATATTTCGGTTGATGAATATTTAAAACAAACAGCAATAATTAATCCGCATGCAACAATTATCTATACTAATCCTGATTTAAAACAAGAGATTTATGTGAGGGCTACAGATATTAAACCAGTCCAACCAAAAGGGATTAAGCCACATCCTTATGGGGTTGAGCTTGGACGCTTAATGAACATGATGAAGTGGACAGAGTATAAAACTGTAAAACTATTTTTAATGAAGGAATTCTCTCGTGTTGGGCCTACTACTGCTGACAAAATTTTAGGGGGTGCAGCAGTATTAAATAAAACAAGACCAAAATCAATAACAAGAGAGCAAGCATCAAAAATTATTGAATCTATTAAAAATACTTCAATTATTTCTCCACCTACTGATTGTATTTCTCCAATAGGAGAGGAATTAATGACAAAAGGCCTCCAAAAAGAAGTTAAGGCTGATTTTTATACAGCTGTATCAAGACCTCCTTCTGTTTATAGGGGCAACCCATTTGTTATTGAGTGTGGGATTGCATATGGTGGAGAACTTAATGCTGAGTCTGCTGTAACAATTATGAGGTTTGCAAATCGTGTACCTTTATTATACCAAAAAGGTTCATGCGCTTCAACTGATTCAATTATTAAAACAAATTGGAAATCATACCATCTAAAGCAGTCAAAAGGCTCAAAACCTTATGGTCCATTAGTTATTATGGTTCATATGGCTTCAGTTTGGGTGCCTTTTACTTCAGAAGCAAAAGAAGCAATTGCCCATTATCCTGAGATTATTAAAGAAATTAAATTAGCGTTGCAAGAAGCTGGAAGAAAGTTAGGGATCTATTTAAGCAGGAAAGCAAAAGCTAAAAAGGAACTTAAAAAATTTGAATATTTGAAAAAGTACGTGCCTCATGTTGCTGAAGCACTACAGGAGTTAATTGAATTAACAGATTATGAAAAGGAGAATCTAGAAAAAGCATTAGTGGAGGTTTTAGAGGATGGAAGAAGTTTTACAGAAGCTAATGGGAATCAGCAAGAGGATCTACCAGACGATCTTGTCGAGACAGAAACCCACAATGAGCTTCCCGATTCGGAGTCTATCTAACGTAGACTTTGATAAAGAGAAGGGTTACTTAGAGCTAAAGGGTGCTACAAAAACAAGGACCTTGACTGCTAATACTGTAAAGACTTTTGCTCAAACCTTACGCGTTATGACTTTATCTAAAGATCTAATTAAGTCAGAGGATATTGCAACAAAAAGAGAAGCGTATTATGTTTCTAAAAATTGGGGAGATGCTAGATTTAAAGAGCAACCTGAATCAGATAACGTGATTGATGATTTAGAGGCCATGTTTGGAGTAAATAGAGAGAACTTAGGGTTTATTCCAGAGGAAAAGGGAGGAGCTGTGGCTGGTAAATTAACAGTGCTTGACAAAGACCCTAGTACAGGTAAAGAGATAAAAATAAACTGTGCTAAGATGGGGACAGGAGCATATTCAATCCCAAACTCAGTTGAAGAGCTTAAATTTGAAACAGATGCAAAATTTATTTTAGCAATTGAAACTTCTGGTATGCATCAGCGTTTAGTAAAACATGGTTATTGGAAACAGGCTAATTGTATTCTAATCAGTATGGGGGGAGTTCCAACAAGGGCGTGCCGTAGGTTTATTAGGATATTATCTGACACTGCAAAAATTCCTGTATATGGCTTTGTAGATGGGGATATGTATGGCTGGGCTAATATTTACAGAACATTAAAAGTTGGTTCAGGAAACGCAGCCCATATCAACAAATACTTCTGTGTTCCACATGCAAGGCTTTTTGGGATTACAACTGATGATATTGTGAAATATAAACTTCCTTCACATCCATTAACAGAGGTTGATATTAAGAGGGGGAAGGACGCGCTTAAAAACGATCCCTTTTTTCAACAACACCCTGCATGGCAGAAAAATATTAAAGAATTAATCAAGATGAAGGTTAGAGCAGAACAGCAAGCACTTGCTAAGCACGGACTTAATTATGTTATTGAGAAATACCTGCCTGATAAGCTGAAGAATCCGAATACTTGGTTACCTTAACAGTCTAAAGTCTAAAGTCTAAAGTCTAAAGTCTAAAGTCTAAAGTCTAAAGTCTAAAGTCTAAAGTCTAAAGTCTAAAGTAGGAAGTGTGAATTGTTTTTTTTGGATTTTAATGTATTGTGAATAATTTTTCTTTAGACTTCTAACTTCGTACTTTTTAGTGTGGTGTTGTCCTGATCGCAGCAACATAGCTTTTAATAGATTGTTAGCATATTCTATTTTGGTGATTATAAATGTCAAATCCAATGTTTATGCATGAATTACATCCTAGCGCACTACCACAACCTTTGCCAACACCTATGCCAAGTTATTCTCCAAGAGGAGTTAATGTTGCGTGGATGAGGGGAGAATCTCACATAAATCCAGACGTTTTTATTGACCAAAGAACCGGGTGGAGGCAGGATATGGATTCATTAAATGTCTTACAAAGACCTACTCCCGCGTCATATGATTTTCTTGATAGTGGAAAAAGCTCTGGGGCAAGTAACTCCTTTGACTCTGTGGCAGCGTTTTTAGAATCCTATAGGTCAAAGAAAAAAGAGCCTTGGGAGTATTTATTGCCAAAATAAATCCTAATGAGACGGAGAGATAAAGGTCCTTTTATTCAGTAGAGATGATTTTTAATTGAATTATTGAATCTAGGGGGCTTGTAAACAAACCAGCAACAGCTTATGAATTTTTAAATCAAACTGTGCTTACTCCTTTAGAAGCATTAACAAATGACGTAAGACCGATTATTAACAGACGCTTGCCTTATGAGTAGCAAAACATTTAAAAGGAACTTCTGAACAAAGAGATACTATTGGGCTCGTAGCATAGTCTGGATAATGCGACGGCCTTCTACTTAAGTCAGGCTAACCCTTGGCTAAGAAGAGAGCCGTAGATCGTGGGTTCGAATCCCTCCGAGCCCGTACAAAGTACGGGACTATTTTTATTGTCTCCGAGCCCGATGAAGTTTAAAGTCTGAAGTTTAAAGTCTGAAGTTTAAAGTCTGAAGTTTAAAGTCTGAAGTTTAAAGTCTGAAGTTTAAAGTCTGAAGTTTAAAGTCTGAAGTTTAAAGTCTAAAGTTTAAAGTCTAAAGTTTAAAGTCTGAAGTTTAAAGTCTAAAGTTTAAAGTCTGAAGTTTAAAGTCTGAAGTCTGAAGTCTAAAGTAAGAAGTCTAAAGTAAGAAGTCTAAATCCTTTAGCACAACCATTGTTTTAGTCTTTTCAATTCCCGGCACATTCCTCTTGCAATAAATGTTAGATGCTTTGGTTGGTTCTTTTTATTATCAGATTGATATTTTTTAAGAACTTCTCGGCATTCATTAAGCTTTCTTTTGCAGGCTCAAAATTTGCTTGGGGTAATTTTTTGTAAGTAAATCTTCCTCTTTTCGATTTCTCTCTTCGAAAAATTCCCAATAATTCATCAGCTTTTATAACTATTGATTTGTATATTTGCAGAAGTTCAACATCAATTTCTCCTGTAAGAGTAAGTCTCTCAAATTCTGCCAAAGTGTTTTTATGCTCTTCTGGAGGAGTTGTGAATATTCCTTTGGTGTTTAAGAAAGCTTTTGCAGAATAAAAGATACAATAATAGGAGTTACTAATTACATTACTATAAAAAGTTGTGTCTTCCTTCAGTTCAAACTCAACTTTTAGTGCTTTATTAATAGAGAGCTTGAATATAGCCCTTGCTAGATCAAGTTCATTCTTGGCCCTTTGAATATACAGTATCCATTTACGGTCTGAATCCATTCTTATACGCCTCTTTGATTAATTGATAGTATATGTCTGGATTATGGAATAATTTATGATTAAAAAAAATTTGTTTCCCTAAGTTTTCTTCTTGATTCAAAAGCATTTTAATAAAATCCTTAAAAGTTATATAATGCTCATCGATATTAATTGCATAGTTTAATTTTATATCATTGAAGAATGGTTTGATTATCCCCTCAACTTTTTCATTTTCTGTAAGAAAGCAAATATCAAGATCAGAGTTTTTTGTTTGTTCAAATTTAGCGAAGCTCCCAAAAATAGCTAAACAGTAAGAGTTAGTTGGGATTTTATTGATTGTTTCTATGATTAGATCTAAGTGCTCAAACATAAGCAAGTCTTGGGCTTCAAGATATTGAAGTGTTTTAGTTAATAGGGGATTATCTAGGTTTAGTTTGTAAAGGTTTAGGTTTCCTACTTTCCTTGAAATCAAAAGCCTTTTACTTACTAATTCCTTTAATGAGTTAAAAACCCAAGGTTTTGTTTTTTTTTTTGATATCTCCATTATTTTAGAGATATTCAATTCATGAAAAAGTTTTCCGTTCCATGATTCTAGCAACTTTATCTTTTGAATCATACTATATTTTGTAATCATTACTTATTTAAATAACTATCGTTACTTTTATTAATAACGTAAGGCTTTTAGAAATCCTTTAGCACAACCATTGTTTTAGTTTTTTCAACTCCCGGCACATTTCGGAGTTCTCTTACAATAAAGGTGTTTAGGGCCTCCACGCTGGCCACACTGACTTTCACTATTAAGTCTGTTTCTCCTGCCATTATGGAGACCCCCTCAACCCCTTTAATTCTGCCTAACTTCGCCGCAAGTTCCTCTTGGTTACTATCAAGGCCCTTAAGCTCCTTGTAGTCAACTGTTGCAAGCACAAAAGCATCAACAAGCTTTCCTAGTTTCTTCTTGTTTACAGTCACTGTATAGCCTGTGATAATGCCCTCAACTTCCATACGCTTCATGCGGTTGTACACTGTAGTAATTGGGATACTTGTGATTTTTGCGATTTCTTGAGTTGAAAGACGAGCATTCTTTTTTAGCGCATTTAGTATCTGTAAATCTTTCTCGTCCATAGGTGAATTATATAATCCATTATATTTAAACTTTTCGTTAATTTTGGAATAAATATACCAAAAATCTTAAAAAAGTTTTATAAACAATTTAAAAAATCAATAAATATGGTAAAAATGGTCCAAAAATTGATAGAAAGACTAGAAAGAAAAGATTGGCCTGAAATACTGGCAATCCAAACAACAGCACTTAGAGCAATAGCAGATTATATGAGGTTAAATGACATTCCTCAGGTAATGCCTATATTACTCTCTCCTATTACTGATCCATTAAGTCATTCAGTGTTTGATGCAGAGATAGAGTATTACAAACAAAGGTTGCAATTGACAAAGAGTATTACTGTGCATAAACCTTTGATGTTAATGGGTGCATTATCTTCATTTTTTTGCATGTCTCCCAACATTAGACTAGAAAAGGAAGAGAAGCAGCATAGTAGAAGGCACCTTGTTGAGTTTACGCAGGTTGAAATGGAGTTTAAGGAGTATGACAAATACAAATTCATGGAATTTGTCGAAGGACTTGTTAAGTTTGTTATCATGAGGGTAAAAGAAGAATGTAAAGACGAACTTAAGAAATTAGGAAGGAATCTTTCATACCCAAAAGAAAGATTTCCCGTGTATGAATCAAGTGACTTGGAAAAACTTCATGGTGTAGACTTTGATGATAAGCTTTCAAAATTGTCAGACAAACCTTTTTGGATTTTATCATTCAAACGCGAGTTTTATGACAAGGAGGATAAGCAAGTTAAGGGTTATTATCATAACTATGACTTAATCTGGCCTGAAGGATTTGGCGAGGCCCTTTCTGGAGGAGAGAGGGAGCATAAGTATGAAGATGTAATAAGGAAGATGAAAGAGAGGAAAATGGACATGACCCCTTATGAAGCATACTTAGAAATCCTGAGGTCTGGAAAAGTACCTAGCACTGCTGGTGGAGGTCTTGGAATTGAACGGTTGATCCGCTTTTTAACTGGAAAAGTAGATATTGACCAAATAACAATGTTTCCTCGTAAACCAGGTCAAGAGATGTTAATGTAAACCTTTTTATACTTCTTTTTTCTTTTTTCTTTTATGATCCAATTTACAATAAAAAAAGTAATATCAATGTTTTTGATATTAATTTTAGTAGTCAATATAGGACTTTTTGCATTTAGAATGTCAAACCCAACAATTTTCTGGATTATCTTGGGCGTTATTGCGTTTTTATCTTATGTTGTGATGCCAAGAATGAAGTTTATGTGAAAGGTTATAAATTAGCTTCCGCTCCTATTCTCATGGGTTGGGGAAAAGTAATAATTAGCATAATTCTTGTTGCAAAACTGATGAGCGGGATTGCAGTATCACAACAAACAAGACCGCATGTTGCAATTCCTGAGCGCTCTGTTAGTGGACTATCCTTAAAAATCCCAGAACCAAAAATCCCAATTTTAAGATATGGCGATGATGAAATTTGTTTTGATGGAGTTATCAGGGGGCAGGAGATTCCATTATTTGTTAGCAGTTTAAAGGGGGCTGCTTCTGCACTTGGAAAATATCACCTCCCTGGTTGGGAAGGGCTTAATCATTTAGATTCTGCCAAAATCTACTTGCTTTATACATTGGGAACTGAATATTTCTCTAGGTATCCGGCAGAGATTCATAACTTAGGATTTTTACATGAAGGAGATATTACCACTTTCAGTGATTACTTACTTCCAGAGATAGAGGCCTTTTTGGAGGAAAGGGCAGAGGAAACAGGAATTGCCCAAAGACATGCAATGTTTGCTAAAGTTACAGGAAATGCTCTTGAAAGAATTACAAGATCAGTTGAATTAACTGCAAGTGGTAATCTAGGGCTCCCTGAAAGAGGAGGGATTACTCGTGGAGTAATTGGAGGTGAGAGAACAGGAGATTACTTTTTTTCTTATGAAGAGACTTCAAATGGTCTTCATCAAATTCAGGTAGATTCTTATGCTCCTTGGATGATATATCAAGTTATGAATAGTTTAAGCAGAGGAGAACAGAGAGGGCTTATTGAAACAATTAGGGATTTAAGGAGTATAGGTCATAGATTAACAATCCAGGCAGGAGAGATTAAACTCATTTTCGACAGAATCTATTTCCAAATAGTTTTAGGAGATTATGATTGTAATTTCCAAAACTCCCAAGATTTTCAACCATATTAAAAGCTAAAATTTAAAAACCCCTTGTTATTTCTAGATATTCTTAGGCAGGGATGGCCAAATCCGGTAAGGCGAGGGCCTGCAGAGCCTTAGGTTGGGGGTTCAAATCCCTCTCCCTGCTTTTTTCTTATCCTTAAGCAGAATTTCAAGCATAGTCCTAAGCACGTAAGCAGGGAGAGGTAGCGAACGTTAGTGAGCGTGTCTCTCCAGTATAAATTCTCTGCTCTTTTTTATTTCTAAGCAGAATTTACTTTTTCCTATAAACCTTTAATGTAAATGTCCTCGCCCTAAATGAATGTGTAGAATTCTTTTTAATCTCGAGTGTATACTGTCCGGTTTTTGGCTGAATCTTAAAAAGATGAACCTCGCGGTCTACAGTTGCTCCTGGTTCAGAATCATCTGGATCAATACCAAACCTCGTTTTTAATATCTCTCCATCTGGATCAATAAGCTTTACACTAAAACGAATCCTGGGGCTTATTCTTTCGCCTGAATACCTAAATTCAGTATTTATGTTATGCTCTTTTCCTTCTGTTAAATTAAATTGAAACCTGACAAAATTGCTAAAATGATGATAATAAAATATTGGATTTTCATGGATGTCTCTTTTTTAATAATATATTTTATTTAAAATTTCGGAAGAAATTTTACAGGGGTTTAATACCCCGGACTTCAGTCCGAAATTTTTAAT
>JAFCCU010000005.1 GCA_017610005.1 Candidatus Woesearchaeota archaeon
AGTCTGAAGTCAGAAGTCTGAAGTTAGAAGTCTGAAGTTAGAAGTCTGAAGTGAAAAACACTATATCTTAAACTTTATACCCTAAACCCTAATAGTCTGAAGGGGGAAAAAGGGTCTTGGCTGTTAACTGTTGGTTTTAAATAGAAATATTTATAATATCTAGGCATTCTATTTTGGTGAAAGGATGGATGAGAAGGAATTAAAAAAGAAGGTGAAGGAGTTCTCAGAGGAGCTTGAGCGAGTAAGAAAAGAGATTGGAAAGGCAGTTATTGGGCAAAAAGATGTTGTAAATGGTTTTATTAGGGGTCTTGTTTGTAATGGGCACGTCTTAGCTGAAGGAGTTCCAGGAATTGCAAAGACATTAATTGTTAGATCTCTTGCAACTGCGATGGGTTGTGAATTTGGAAGAGTTCAGTTCACTCCAGATCTTCTTCCCAGTGATATTATTGGGATTACAACTTATATTGAAGGAGAAGGTTTTCAGACTTACAAGGGACCTATTTTTGCAAACTTTATTCTTGCAGATGAGATTAACAGGGCACCCCCTAAGGTGCAATCTGCGCTTCTAGAAGCAATGCAGGAGCGCCAGGCAACTATTGGTCAAAATACTTATGCCTTGCCAACTCCGTTTGTAGTCATGGCTACTCAAAATCCTCTTGAAACATTAGGTACTTACCCATTACCTGAAGCTCAAGTTGATAGATTTTTATTTAAGATAATTGTAGGTTATCCTACGATGAAAGAGGAGATTGAAATCCTTGAAACTAACATGACTTTAAGAAGATTAGAAGATTATAAACTTCAACCTGTTATGAATGAGCATAGAATTGCGGAAATGCAAGACTTGACAAAGCAAATTGTTCTTCATCCAAGGATCATGAATTACATTGTAAGGCTTGTTGATTGCACAAGGCATCCTGAACGGTATAATCTACCAGTTGCAAAATACATGGAATGGGGGGCGTCTCCAAGGGCAGCAATTGGGCTTTATATCGGTGCAAAAGCAGAAGCATTAATGAATAACCAAATTCATGTAGTTCCAGAATTTATAAAGAAAATTGTTCCTGATGTATTTAGACATCGTTTAATCTTAAATTATTTAGCTCAAGCTGAAAAAGTTTCTACTGATGATATTGCTTCTTCTATTCTTAAGAAGGTGAAGATTCCATAAAATGAAGGAGTTAAAGCTTGATTTTACACCAAGATTTTCTAAGAGAATGGAGTTTTATTCTAAAAAAGGTATTTCAGGGACGTTTATGGCAACAGGGGGCCAAGTGGGAATGGCTGCAGGCGAAAAAAGACAGCTTTTTTTTAAGGGGAAGGGATTAATTTTTGATGGGTATCGTGAGTACACTCCATTTGATGATGCTAAAATGATAGATTGGAATGCCTCTCTTCGGGCAAATAAAAAATTGGTCAAGAAGTTTTCTGAAGAGAAAAATAAAAATATAGTATTTTTCTTTGATGTGTCTTCTTCAATGAGTTATTCTTCTCATACTAAATTAAAGAATGAATATGCAGCTGAATTAATCGCATCTTTGTCTTATTCTTACCTTAATACCGGAGATTCCATTGGACTTGTCATGTTTACTGACCATCTTGTCACAAGACGAAAATTTTCAGTTGGTGAAGTTCAATGGTTAAACATTTGTAAAGACCTTTCAAATGCAGAGTATTATGATGGAGATTTTGATTTTGATAAGAGTATTAAGGAGCTTATGAGCTTTGTTAAAACTGAGGCAGTAATAATTTTGGTATCTGATTTAATAGGTATTAGGAAAAATCAAGACTGGAAAAAAACTTTTGAAATATTGGCTGTAAAGTTTGAACTAATTACATTGATGATCAGGGATCCTTTTGATAATTATATCCCTAAGGGAATGGGTCCAGTGATATTAGAAGGTCCCAATAAGGAAGGAAGAGGGATAGTTGATCTTGAAGCAATCAGAGATGAATATAATAAAGATAATTCAGAGTTTATTACTGAATTTAAGGATTTTGTTGAGAAAATGGGCGGAGATTTTATAATGCTTACCACTGACAAGGATTTTAAAGAACCAGTAAGGAATTTTATGACATGGCGTGAGGAAGTATGGAGATAGAATTTTTAAGACCCGAATGGCTTGGACTTTTTCTAATCTTACCCTTTTTAATTTACAGTCATTTTTTTGTTTTTAGAAGATTAAAAAAAAGAGCATTTTTATTTGCTAATTTTGAAACTTTAAAACGAGTTACTGGCCAAGGATTTATTGGAAGTAAGAAAAAGACATTTGTATCTAAAAATTTATTTTTACTTGCATTAAGGGTATTTTCGTTTAGTGTTTTAATTTTAGCTGTTTCGGGTATACTTTTCTCTTATAAGGCAGATGTTCTCGGTGGGAGTTTTGTTATTGCTTTAGATACTTCAAGTAGTATGCTTGCAAATGATTTTGAACCTGATAGGATCACTGCTGCAAAAGATGCAATTATCTTAATGCTTACTTCAATGGGATCTAGAATGAATGCAGGATTAGTTACTTTTGCAGGGATTAGTATGATTCAAAATCCCATTACTGATAAGAGAGATGAGCTGTTGAGTGCTATAGAAAAAGTTAAGATTATGAGATCTGGGGGTACTGATTTAACTCAAGCAATAATTACTTCTGTAAATGTGCTTGCAGGAGAGAAGAATAAACAAAAGGCAATAATATTGATTACAGATGGGAGATCAACAGTTGGAAGTCCCATTGAACAAGCAATAGAGTATGCAATTGATCAAAATGTTGTGATTAATACGGTTGGGATGGCAACAAAAGAAGGGGGCGCATTTTTGAATCTTGAGAGTTTGTCTTCGCTAGATGATGTAACATTAAAAATGATTGCTAATGAAACCCAAGGGAGGTATTTTCATGCTGGATCACCCCAAGAGCTTGTATTTAAACTTGAAAATGCACTTGAAACACAAAAAACCGATCAGGAAGTTGATTTATCTTGGTGGTTTATAGCTGCGGGATTTTTGGTATTATTTATTGAATGGATGCTTTCAAATACTAAATATCGGTCAATTCCTTGACAGTAGTCTGAAGTCTGAAGTCTGAAGTAAGAAGTCTGAAGTAAGAAGTCTGAAGTAAGAAGTCTGAAGTAAGAAGTAAGAAGTCTGAAGTAAGAAGTCTGAAGTAAGAAGTCTGAAGTAAGAAGTCTGAAAGTCTGAAGTATATATTTACTGCAGACTGCGTACTGCAGACTATTTTGTTTTTCACAAGATATATATAGTAGTTATTCCAAAATATTAATATGGGATTATCCGCACCATTTGGCCAGGAGTTTAGATTTAATAACGATAGAACTACAGGAAACCTCTATGATTTTCTTCATGTGCTTCAGCATTTACCAAGAGAGGATTTTAAACACCATGTAAATGAAGATAGACATGATTTTGCAACTTGGATTGAACATTCTTTAAGAGAAGGAAGGCTTGCAAGGAAAGTTGAAAGACAAAGAAGTAAATCTGAAGTAGTAAGGACTCTTTACAAATTCCTTTACTTTTAAGGTCAAAAAAGTTGAATTTTCATCTGATTAATAGGAGAATTTCTTTAATTTTTTTGAATAGAAAACAAAAATTATATAAAGCTTTAATATACTAATATACAAAAATGGTATTTGAGTCTCTTCTAGATCCACAAATGGCTGAAAGCCACCCTTTTAGGATGTTTCTAATTGGGTTTTTTTATGCTTCAGTGGGAGTTGTGCTAAGTATGTGGATTTTTAGACAGTGGATGTCACTTGTCATGGTTTTTTTAACAGTTTTAGCGTCAGTTCCATTATTTTATAACACTTTAAAATTTGAAGAAGCTAAAGACAAAGAAATTTTAGATGAGAGACGCTTATTAAAACAGCATGGAAAAGCATTATTTTTCATGATGATGGTTTTTATTGGTTTTGTAATTGGCTTTGCTTTTTGGTATTTAGTATTGCCGGAACCAACCATTCAGACTGCTTTTGAAGCTCAAACCGCAACAATTAGCTCAATTAATCCTGCTACAGGCAAGGTTATTTCAATAGAGACTTTTATGAAGATTTTTTCTCACAATATGAGTGTATTATTCTTTTGCGTCTTTTTTGCATTCTTTTATGGGGCTGGGGCAATATTTATTCTTGCTTGGAATGCTTCAGTAATAGGGGTAGCTATTGGAAATTTTGTGAGAAGGGGACTCGCGGATATCTTAACAAAAATGGGCTTTTTGTCCTTGGGATCATACTTGCAGGTATTTTCATTAAGCTTACTTAGGTATATGACTCATGGAATATTTGAAATCCTAGCTTATTTTATAGCAGGGCTTGCTGGAGGGATAATCTCTGTTGCAGTTATCAGGCATGACTTTGCAAGCAAGGACTTTAATCACATCATCGCAGATTCACTTGATCTTTTAATAATTGCAATAATTGTACTCTTTGTAGCAGCGCTTGTTGAAGTATATATTACTCCGTTGATGTTTTAGTCTGAAGTTAGAAGTCTAAAGTTAAAAACACTTTCTACTATACACTAAACCTTACACCCTATAACAGTCAGAAGTCTAAAGTTCAAGGCCCAAACCTTAGTAAGTTTTTTATACATCACTTAATTTTTTGTGTTTGTGGAACAATTTGTGCTTGTTATTGAACGGGAAGGTAAGAAGCGTTATGTTTTAACATTAGAGAATCCTGGTAAGGGGTTAAAGGATGTTAATAGAAAGGCGCTTTTTGGGGCATTAAGAGAAGGTAATTCAGTAACTCCAGAAAACTTTATTGCAAGCCCTGATTTTTTGAAACTTTTGCACAAGGTTTGGTCAGAAGATGTATTCCAAAATCCTGAAATGCTTGAAAATGCCAAAAAAGCAAATGATGGTTACGTGCTCGTGATTGATCCAAGAGCAAGAAAAACTAAAGGAGAAGCCCAGAAAGAGGATATTATTGGGGCAATTGAAGTTAAAGGAGGGAAGATTGGCAAGTATTCTGCTAATCCAAAATATAAGCTCTTTACAAAAACAGGTTTTTTTAGAATGCCCTCTCCTGTTGAAAAAAAGCTTTTTGAAGAAATTAATAAATAACTGCAACAACAATTCTTTGAATCTGGGAGAATCTTACTCTTATTGGATCTCTTACTGGATTATTATCTCCTTTCATTAAAAAGTATTTTCCTTCATTATCTTCACTAATTCCAATCACTCTGTGAATGACTGTATCTTCTCCATCTTTGTAAGATACAATATCTCCTAAATGAATATCCTCTGGGCTTTGAGGTACAATTTCAATTGCATGAGAATCTTCATCAATCACGGGGTCCATTGAATTTGTGTTTGTAAAATATGCCCATTGAGGGTTAGTTATGTCAATTACAACCTTATCTTGATAAACATGGATTTCCTCTTGTGCTATCCAATCATGAGGAGAAATTCTCTCAGATGAGGCGCTATTTGTAACAAGTCCCATTAAGCTACTTGATGCAGGTTGATTAGCGCCTTCTACAAGTAATACTTGGTTGGGATTGGATAAGAAATTTTCAGTTAAGGCACCTACTAGAAAAGCAATTACAAGTAATATAAAAACACTTATCAACCTCATTAGTTACTACTTTATAGTAATCCTTTATAAAGCTATGGGAAGTTAGGAGTTAGAAGTCTGAAGTCTGAAGTTAGAAGTTAGAAGTCTGAAGTCTGAAGTTAGAAGTCTGAAGTATATATTTTCTCTCCAAACTGCAGACTGCGTACTGCAAACTGTTAAGGGGCTTGAGAGCCAAGATCAATTGAACGAATCTTTTTTAGTGCGCTTGAGGGCACAGCCCGAAACCACTTCACGTGGTACCGGAAAATTTATTTTCCGAGTACGCACAGATTGATCAAACGGATCTTTCCGTTTGATTAGAAAGTTTTTTATAGGAATTACTGTCTCGTTGACTAGAATGGGCTTTGAATTAATTATAACTGAGAAACCAAAGCAGGCTCAGAAAATAGCTTATGCACTAGCAGATGGCAAGCCAAAAGCAATAAGAGTTGGTTCTGCAACAGCATATGAAGCGATCCATGATGGGAAGAAACTTGTTGTGGCGCCTGCGGTTGGTCATTTATTTGGGTTAAAGGAAAAAGAGAAAGGTTGGGATTACCCTGTTTTTGATATTGAGTGGGTTCCAACCTTTGAGTATGACAAAAAAGCGTTTTTCTCTAAAAAATATTTCACTCTTTTAACTTCACTTGTTAAGGGTGCAACTGAATTTACTGTTTCATGCGATTATGATATTGAGGGAGAGCTTATTGGCTATAATGTTTTAAGATTTATTTTCAAGCAGAAAAATGCTGCAAGAATGAAGTTCTCAACATTAACTAAGCTTGACTTAATTGAAGCATATAAGAATAAGCAAAAGAAAATTAATATGGGGCAAGCAATTGCTGGTGAGACAAGGCATATGCTTGATTGGTATTATGGTATTAATGTGTCTCGAGCTTTAACTACTGCATTAAAACATTTTGGAACCTTTAGAATTTTAAGTTCTGGTCGAGTTCAAGGCCCTGCATTAAAGATTCTTGTCGACAGAGAAAGAGAAATTATTGCATTTAAACCAAAGACCTTTTGGAAAATTAGATATGATGGAGAACTAAATAAAACTGGAATTTCTGCTTTTCATGAAACTGATAAGTTTTGGGATGAAAAAGATGCAAAAGATGTTATTAAGAAGTGCAAAGGAAAGGATGGGTTTATTGAGAAATTTGATGAGAAGATCTATGAGCAGTATCCACCAGTTCCTTTTGATTTAACAACATTACAGTTAGAAGCCCACAGGTGGTTTAGGATGACTCCACAAACCACTCTTAAGCATGCTCAATCATTATACCTTGGAGGGGCAATTTCTTACCCTAGAACTTCTTCTCAAAAGTTACCTCCTCAAATTGGATGGAAAAGATTATTAACTGCATTATCAAAAAATGCAAAGTACACAAAGCTTGCAAAAAGCGTTTTGAAAAAAGAAAAACTTTATCCTAGGCAAGGAAAAAAGGAAGATCCAGCGCATCCAGCTATTTATCCAACAGGCCATGCTCCAAAAGAAGTTAATCCTCAAACAGCTAAATTATATGATCTAATTGTAAAAAGATTCTTGGCTGCATTTGGAGATCCTGCAAAAAGAGAACATGTTAAAATTACAATTAATGTTGAAAAGGAATTATTTATTGCAGAGGGGCATTTAACACTTGAAAAGGGATGGCATAAACTTTATTCTCCTTATGTTAAGTTTAATGAAGTATCACTTCCAAAAGCAGAATTAAATGATCCAGTGAAATACAGAGATATTGAGAAATCAGAAGATGAAACAAAACCACCAAGAAGATACACCCAAGCAAGTTTAGTTCATGAACTTGCTGAAAGGAATCTTGGAACAAAAGCAACACGAGGAAGTATCGTGGAGACGCTTTTTAAACGAGGGTATGTGACTGGTGGACCAATTACTGCAACAAAATTAGGGCTAGAAATTATTACAATTCTTGAAAAACGTGTTCCAGATATTATTGATGAGGAATTGACAAGATCTTTTGAAGAAGAAATGGAAGAGATTCGGGGAGGAGAACTAAAAGAAGGAGAAGTTTTAACGCGGGCTGAAGCGATTCTTAAAAAGACCCTGGGGTCATTTAAGAGAAATGAAAAATTAATTGGTGAAGAATTAAATAAAGCAAATATTGCGGCAAATCATGAAGCTTCTTTAGGGATTTGCCCAGTATGTAAAAAAGGTTATTTAATTATTAGACATTCAAAAGCTCACAAACGCTTTTTAGCATGTGACCAGTATCCAAAATGTGAGACAACTTTTCCAATTCCTCAAATTGGGAAACTTTACAAAACTGAGGATACCTGTCAAATTTGTGGATATCCAATAATTAATGTCTTTAATCCAGGTATCAGAAGAACTATCAGGCAATGTATTAATCCAGAATGTAAGAGTAATAAAAGCGAAAATGAAGGTAAAAAATGTCCTAAATGCAAGAAAGGAACAATGGCAGTTAGAACTTCAAGATATGGAATATTCTTGGCATGCGATCAATATCCCACTTGCAAATATATCGAGAAAATTGAGCATAATTTAAATACAAGTTCTAATAAATCTACTAAATGAGGCCCTTAATATTATTCCTAATTGCGATTATTTTAATTGCACCAGTCTCTGCTTCATCTATGAAACTTTTAGCAGTTACACAAACTAATGATGGATTAAAAGGTACAATTGCTTTGTTAGACATGGATGTTAAAGATGGGGCAGGAAGGATATTTATTGATTCATTTCCTTTATCAAAAATTGATACACAAATATCTACTAGGTTTGCACAGCAAATGGCTTGCAAACAATTAATGGTGGATTGTTCAAAAATTGATTTTTTTTATGTTATTAGGGCTGGCTCCTCTATTATTGGGGGACCCAGTGCTGGTGCTGCTTTGGCTGTTTTAACAACCTCTATTCTTGATAATTTTAAGTTAAGAGAAGATGTCGCAATAACTGGAACAATTAATTCTGGAGGGTTTATTGGGCCAGTAGGAGGAGTTATGGAAAAGATTGTTGTGGCAGCTAAAAATAATATCTCTTTAGTTTTAATCCCCTCAACTGTAGATGTTGTGAATCATTCTAACAAATCTGTGAATATTTATGAATTTGCAGAAGAACTAGGAATCCAAGTAAAAGAGGTTGTGCATTTATCTGAAGCAATTTCTTACTTTAAGGGAGAAGAACCTGTAAAAATTGATACTGCTATTGAAATTAATCCTGTTTATGGAGATACAATGGCTATGCTTGCTGGTTCATTATGTAATCGAACTAATTTTTTATTAAATAAATTTAGTTTAAATGAGAGTGAAAAAGAAAGAGTAAATAATCTTACAATAAAAGCAGATCAAGCGTTAGCAAACCAGCAAGTTTATTCTGCAGCTTCTTATTGCTTTGGGGCAAATACTTTGATTAGCCAATATTATGCTAAACGAACATATGGGAAAAAGGAATTAGCTGTAGTGTTATTTAAACTGCAGCTTGAAATTCGGGCTTTTTGGGATTCTCTTCCTAAATATAAAACCTTAACTGATCTAGAGAGTTATACAATTGTTGTTGAAAGGTTACATGAGGCATTAGAACTTGTAAAGGAGGGGAGTGATAATTTAAAAGATAATAAAACATTAATTGCAGCAGGAAATTATGGTTTTGCTGTTGAAAGATTTCATTCAGCAGAGTCTTGGTCTCAATTTTATGGAAAATCAGATGAGGAGTCTGAGTTTAATTTGACTGCCCTTAAATCTCCTTGTTTAAGAAAAATTTTGGAGGCAAAAGAAAGGGTAGATTATTTGGAAGTTTACATCCCTCTTTCTCTCTTAGAAGATATTTCAGATGAATTGAAAACTGCTGTTAAGTATTCTGAAGAAGAATCATATGAATTGTGCTTATTTAAGGCATCAAAAGCTAAAGCCCAGGCAGATGCTATATTAAGTTCAATGGGGGCTGGAGAGGAAGGGCTTAAGCCTCTTTTAAAAGATATGCTCGTTTTTATCAAACAAAATATTTTTGAGCAAACACAAAAAGGCCATTTTCCAATTGTGGGTTATAGTTATTATGAATATTCAAATTCATTAAAAGAAGATTCAGTTGTTTCTGCATATATTTACGCAATGTATGCTCTAGAACTGAGTAATCTTGATATGTATTTCCCTGAAAAAAATTTAAGGCAATTAAGAATAATCAACTGGCCATTAATTCAACTTATGATCTTGTCTGGATTAATAGGGATATTAATTGGGATAATGATCAGCAAAAAGCCAAAGGCATTTTTGGGATCCTAAAAATCTGCTTAAAAATATGAAACCCTCTGGAATATTTGCAGATTTTAATGATATCAAAAAAAAGTATAAAAACCCACTCTGGTCCGCGAGGACCAGGAGCGGGAAAAAGAGGTGATAGTAAGCAAACACATAGTGATTGCTATTTTGAAGTAAATACAAAATAATATTTAAAGGTTTCGGTGTATTGAGCATTGCTAAGTGGTAAAAAAAACATGGAAAAATGTCCCTCTTGTAAAAGAACATTAGAACTTTATCGTCTAGATTTTATGCCACGACCTTTGTGTGAAAGTTGTTTATGCAAGAATATTGAGAGGAGAGTTAGGCGAGAGATAAGAACTCAATGCCCATTAACTAAGGGAGATACTGTAGTAATTGTAGATGATGGAAGTAAAGAAGCAAGGATGCTTGAATATATATTAAAGCGGTTGGAGAAGGATTTCCCAATTAAACTTTCAAAAAGTAAAGTAAAAAATGCAAAATATGCATTACCTATTTCTTTAGATGAAGCAGCAGTAAGTTTTCTTGAACATGTAATAAATAAAAAAGGAAAAAAAATAGGATTTGCCCCATTAATGGTAGTTCATTCTGAAGAAGTAATTTTATTTACAAAATTAAAGAAACTTGGGGGAAAAAAGAAATTGATTAAGGGAAATATTAAAGATCATCTTGATACCCTTGAGAAAAAACATGCGCAACTAAAATTTTCAATAATTAGATTTTCTAAAGAGTTAGAAGTAAGAAGTCTGAAGTAAGAAGTCTGAAGTCTGAAGTAAGAAGTCTGAAGTCTGAAGTAAGAAGTAAGAAGTCTGAAGTCTGAAGTCTGAAGTAAGAAGTTAGAAGTAAGAAGTCTGAAGTCTGAAGTCTGGAGTGAAAAACAATATCAACTATACCTTAAACCTTATACCTTAACGGTCTGGAGTCTGGAGTCTGGAGTGAAAAATATTATTTCTATATACCTTAAACTGTAAACCCTAAACTGTTCTCAGTATATATTAATACTTTAGACTGCAGACTTTAAACTGAAATTTTTCCGGAAAAATTTCAATTAGACTATTTAATAAGCGAAGTTTGTTAAGATGAATGAAGTATGTTATTTTGTTGTTGGTTCTTTGTTCTTGTTCTACGACAATTGAAGCACATTATTGTGATACAAATCATTGTAATGATTTATTTGCAGATTTTATTGGGAAGGATACTGATTGTGCTTTTTATTCTCTTAATTCTCCAAGTGTTATAAATGCTCTTGATAATTCTAATGCAAGAGTTATTATGGAAAAAGCAATTGACAGAAAATATGTTAAGGCAAATAAATCAAGTGGGCTTATGCATAACAAATTTTGTGTGAATGAAGATATGGTTATTACTGGTTCATTTAATCCAGGAGAAAGAACTAATCGGATGGATAATGTAGTAATTATTAAAGACCGGTTGGTTGCTCAACTTTACAAAAAGGAATTTGAGGAACTTTGGGGGGATAAAACTGATTTAAAAAATTTTTTTCAATTAAATAAACATAAAGTTTATTTTTGTCCTGAAGATGATTGTGCGAAAAAAATTATTAATGAGATTAATAAGGCTAAAAGGAAGATTAATTTTATGTATTATTCATTTACTTCTGGTGAGATTGCTTTAGCATTAATCCAAGCAAAAGCAAGAGGAGTTAGTGTAAAAGGCAGTTTAGAAGGGTCACAATTATCTGAGTATTCTCAATATGATTTATTAAATTATCAGGAAATTCCAGTTACAATAGAGAACACATCTATGCTCCTTCATCATAAGTTTATTGTAATTGATAATGCAACTGTAATTACTGGTTCATTTAATCCTACTAAAAATGGCCAATTAAGAAATGATGAGAATATTATAATCATTAGAAATGAAAAAATTGCTCAATATTTTAATCCCTTCCAGGGGTTTGTATGATCTTAACTGATCTTGATACAGAACTTCTATAGCCATAAGACATTTCAATTGATAAGGGGGCCATGTAAGCTCCTGTGCCTTCTGGAATATTTTGTACAGAACACATGTAAACTGCTTTCCCATCAACTAATCTTAATTCTTGACCAGAGGGTTTACAACTGCTAGTAATTGAATTTCCCATTCCGCCAATTGTGACAGAATCAATATGTATTTTATTTATATCTTCGGGTCTAATGCCTTGAGGATGAGAGGGATTACAGTTTTCAACTTTTGCAGGATCATAAACAATTCCTCCTCCTCCATTTCGAATATGGAATGTGAATCTAGCAGAATTTTTTGAAGGGTCTACATCAACTGAAGTTACTTCAATTGGGCCGCCTTGCCCTCCTGAAAGTGAAACATCATTTGATCTACAAGCCTTATTTTGGGCAGTGGAGTAAGGATCAGGATCAAGGCATATTTCTGTTGTGGCAAGTGTTGAATAAGAATAACAAGCAGTTACAAGTATTGTTGGGTTGTATGAAGTAACTTTTAAATTGTTTATATTCTCTGCAAATGAAAAAACATTATAGCCACCTTCGGGAGAATAAAAACTTTTTCCTTCTAATTTGAATGCATGAGGTTTATTTGAAAAACCAATTTGGCTACTTGGTGGGCCTGAGAAAATTTGGGTATCAAACCCAGAAAAGTAAAATGTTCCCGCAATATCTTGTGCTCCCAGGTTTTTTGCTTCAATCCCAATGTAAAGTTGATCTTCATCAAAGAGTTCAGAGGGTGGTGAAGAGGCCATGAAACTTAAAACAAGTGCAGAATTTCCTTTTCTATAGTCTTCATTTGAAGAACTGGAAGAGCCAATTCCTCCAAGATCTGAACATGCAGTTAGGAGCACTAAAAGAACTAAAATTGTAAATAGTCTCTTCATTGAATAATCGTGAGGGTGTTTCATTTATATCTTTTTCCTAAATTAGCCTCTTTATTGTAACCATGCTTGATAGTGATTCAGTATAAGCATAGGTAACATTTACTAGTAACCAAGTTAGATAAGGGGCGCTACCTTCTTCAATTGGCTCTTCTAAGTAACATTTGACAAAGTCTTCTCCTTTTTTTAGTCTCAATTTCCCAATTCCTGCATCGCCAGGCATACAAAGCATCTTTTTATCTCCTAGACTCGCTGTTACAAATGCAGTGTTTAAGTCTTCTGTTGAAAGGGCATTTGGGCCGCAGACTTCTTGGATTTTATTTTCATTAATAACAGTTCCAGTTCCCATATTTTTTATATGGATTAAATATTGGGGTATTACCTTTGAATCTCTTGTAGTGAACTTTGGTTCAATTTTTGTAACTTGTAATGGTGCACCTTGTGAACTTGGGCTTTGAGCTCTTACAAAACATGCTTTTTCTTTATTAGCATTATTAATATTAAAATAATCATTATCCATGCAGACTTCTGTACGTAGTTCAGTTGAATATTTATAACAGCTTGTTAAGATAATTTCTGATTCAACTTGAGTGGACATGTTCTGAGGGATTGGCTTTGCTTTAAGAATAAATGAAGGCATTTGAGAGTCCCCTTTTGGATTGTAAATAGTTTTACCTTCAAGAGAAAATGTACCTTCAACAGATTCATCGGATTCAATATAATCTTTATCAAAAATTAGTTTTATTATTCCCTCAGTTATTTCTGATGCACCTTTATTGTGAATATCTGCTACAAATGAAAAAGCTTGGTCTTCGTATAATTCACTTGGCGGTGCGCCTGGAATTCTAGTTATTACCAGTCCTTGTGTTCCTGAATGGATTTTATCATAATCAATGCTTATATCATTATCTCCTCTCCAGGGTATTGTATCGCATGCACTAAGAAATAACATACAGGCAATTAATAAGATAGTTAGTTTTTTCATGTCATTATTATTACTGGGCCAGAGTTTTCAGTTCCATCAGTACTCCCTCCCTCAATTGAAGTTGTGGTAGACTCTTCATCTGTTAATGGTTCTTCTACTATTGTTGTTTCTGTTGTTTCACCTTCTGGTAAATCCTCTTTAGGAACATCAAAAATATCTAGGTAAATTGAAGAGGTCATTGTGTAGTCATAGTCTGCGGTTAGTCTTAAATATTGAATACTTACTGGATTGGTTCCTAAAATAGTATCTGCGTCAGAAATATTTAATCTACATTTAAAGATCCTTCCTTCTTCTACATGGTCATCTATTGCTTTTGGTAAACGAAAATCAGTTCTTCCTTCATCAGTTTTTGTTCCACTTGAGAAATATTTACAATCTCTATCAAAACCTTCGGGCAAATTGAGAGTTAGATCTGTGATATTTAGGATTTTCCCATCCCAATTTTTTGCAATCATCATTGATAAAACAACTGAATTGCTCTTGTCACTTTCTGATCCCCAAATTCCATTTAAGTTTTGTGTTAAGGCCATTGAAAGTAGCACTGGTCCGTTGGTATATACTGCTACTGGTTCTCGATCTTGAATTTTGAGGTAATCAAAAGGATCAATCCCTTCTCTAATTAATGCCCTTCTTCTGCTCTCTTCAATAAAGTAAGTTTTTAGATAGGACATTGTGGTAAAAGGATATTCAACTGCAACTGTTACTAAGCGATATCCTTTTTTTAGTTCTCCTGGTTCAAATATACATTCAAAGTCTCTAATATCTTCAATTGTTATTTCAGTCCTATTAGGAATAACCCTTCCATAAACACGGCCTCTTCCTTCCCCAGACCAACATTTTAAGGTGACATTTATTGGATCAAGTACAGTTCTACCATGAATTGTCCCCCAAACAGATACGCTTTCATCTACAAAAAAAACAGGATTAGCTAAAATCACCTCTTCAATAGTAACTCCAAGCGGTTCATGTTCCCCTTCTTCTACACGTGCTTCATACAATCCTCCAGTGGCATAGTTAAGCTCATCAACCATCCAGTTTTGGCCACCTCTAAAAACTCCAACAACCCCTTTAAGAATATTTCCTGAAAGTTCAGCAAATCCCCCCCAAATAGTTCTTGGTTTAAATTCTCCCCCTTCATTAACAAAAGGCATTGCTATCCATTGATACTCAATAATTCCGGCAATAA
Source organism: Candidatus Woesearchaeota archaeon (assembly GCA_017610005.1). Taxonomy (GTDB): domain Archaea; phylum Nanobdellota; class Nanobdellia; order Woesearchaeales; family B29-G15; genus B29-G15. The sequence goes on from JAFCCU010000005.1 coordinate 14,833, forward strand.
AGATTATTGCAATGATTCCCATCCAAATGGATAATGCCCTTTTCGCTGGAGCGCTTTTAAATTTCTTTAGCCCCATAATCACCCATGGTGGCCAAACTGCTGGAAGAGTTAAGAAGTATAGCGCCATTTGAGTAATCTCTGAAGGAGATGTTCTTAGCCTTCCTGCAAGCCATGATTGGACAAAAGGCATTCCCCAGGGTAAGATGAATGCACTGAATAAAAAGCATCCCAAAAGCATCTCTTTTCCAACACCTGTTAATAGGAATAAAAATAATGCTAATCCAAAGTTAAAAAGATACCAAGAAGGACTTGTAAGCCTGGATGTTCCCCATTGATAAAAGGAGATTTGGACAATCCAAAGGATTAGGCCTCCAAGGACCATCAAGCCATAGCCAGAAGAATCTCTTCTCCTATGATACCAACGATTTTTTACATGTTCTTTAGTTTTTTTCCATATTTTTCCAGTTTTAGTTTTTTCAAACTCTTCTTTTCTTTCTGCTTTATCCTTCCTTTTATCATCCTTTCTTTCATATTTGGATTTCCGATTATCTTTTCTTTTTTCATACCTTTTATCACGTTTATCTTTAGAGAAATATTCTTGGGTTTTAGCCCACGCATACCAAGCTCCAAATTTTGCCTTACCTGCAGCATCTTTAATCTTATCTTTAAAACCCATTTTAGGAACTATTCATCCTCTTCAATAAAGACACGAAGTTGTGCAATATTTAGTTCAGTTTTTGGTATAAGTGTGATATAATTTGAACCTTGCCTTAAGTAACTTTTAATGTCTTTTGAAAAGGAAAGTTCATCAGTGTCCATGTAGAACTTTCTTCTGTTTATTTCAAATTCAGCTTCTTTATCTTCGTATTCTCTGATAAAATCTAAGTCTAGATAAACTTCTAAATCATCTTCAACAATTCTTTCCCAAGTTGTATCATTTAATTCAAAATAATAAATTGGGTATCTTGCCTCTTTTAATTCAAGTTTGATTTCAATATTTGTTAGATAAAGAGTTCCTTCACTTAGATCAAACAAAACTTCATTTTTCCCAGCAACAATATCTTCTGCGGCAATGTCAATTTTTTCATAACCATAACAGTCAGTAATAGATGAACTGATTAATCCTCCATTTAAGTATACTTTTAAGATTCCTTCTTGTCTGCCTTTACATTCTTCTGTGAATCTTAAATAGCCATGGTCATATTCATCTACTTCTACTTGAGAGAGTCTAAAGGTTGATAATGCTTCCATTGCTTCTAAGTTTCTTGTTGATGCAATTAACTTCACATCACGAATTTCATATTGGTTTCTTCCCCAAAATCTATACCATGGCACTTTTGGTACTGAAAATTCAAGATAATTAGTATCTTCAATTAAAATAGTATCTATTCTAAGAGGCCCATTAACCCCCCGATTTAGTTCTCCATAAAATATTTCTTGACCATTAAATGTAATAATGATTTTACCACTTGAATCTTGCACATAAAATGATAAAATTAAGGCTTCATATTCTATTCCTTCAGTCGTTTCAAATCTAATTGTCGCATCTTTTTTATCTAATTTTGAACTCATTACATAAACAGAGGATTTTTCTGCAACCACCCGATCTTCAGATTGGGAAGATAGAACTATTTGGCTTAAGGGATGTTCAAAACTTTTTTGTTCTTGTGCAAATAGTGAGCCTGGAGATTCAATAACCAATTCAGTTATATTATCTGCATCAACAATTCCTCCATTTGCCTCAGTTTCATTTATTCCAAGAATTGCATTTCTGTCATCTGGTCTTAAAACAAACAGGTAAACAATTAGAATCATTCCTATGAAAATTACAAGCCCCGCTGCATTGCCTGCCATCTCCTGCCCCTTTTTACGTGCCATAACTATACTAATACACTATTTTATATATAAAAGTTATGATAAATCAAGGATTTATGTCTGAAGTTAGAAGTCCGAAGTGAAAAATACTATTTTTTAAAGCTCAAAAGGGTTTTACTTTGGTGAAATAATCATTAATGCTTTTTAAATGGGTTTTTTCGTTTTTTATTTGTTTATTTTTCATAATTACCTTGCCGTTAATTATGCTTAATTCTACATCTGATCCATTGGATGAGTAGATAATATGGGAAATAATGGTTTCTTTTTTAGCTGGGAAGAATTTTGGTTGATTTATTGGGATACCTATAATATCTGCTAAAAAATTTTTTTCAATTCTTCCAGTTTTTAAACGTAAGATTTCTGCTGCATTTCTAGTTGCCATATCTAGAATGGCCTGAGTGGGCATTACAGTTGAATCATTTAAAGAATATTTGTGTAGCAAGCCAGTTGCCTTCATCTCTTCAAAGATATCTTGATTGTTGTTACTTGCATTGCTGTCTGTTCCTAAACTCACGTTTGTTTTAAATTTTAATAGCTCTGGTACTGGAAGTCTGGCGCCAGATGCAAGTTTAAGATTGCTAACTGGACAATGAACGGCGCTTGCGCCTGTTTTTGCATAATCTTTGGTTTCATTTAGCCAACAAAGGTGAATCCCAATTGTGTTTTTATTTAGGAAATTTATACTGTTTAGATAATCAATTACTCCTTTACCTGTTTTCTTTTTAATAAATTCTGCTTCGGGTTTTGTTTCAAGAATGTGAATAAAATTAAGCATGTTAAGTTCATTTGCAAGGCTTGCACCTGCTTTTAGTAAATCTTCTGAACAAGTATTTGGGGCGTGAATCCCAATAGCTTGGGTGATTAATTCTCGATTTTTTAATTTTGGAATCAGATCTTTTGTTATCTTCAATTCTTCTTTTATTTTGTTTTTATCAAATAAATCAAGCATGCAATAACTTAAAAATGCCCTGATCCCAATTGTTTCTGCAGCTTCTGCCACGCGTTCAATCCCAAAAGAGTGATCACAAAACGTGGTTGTGCCTGCTTTTACACTTTCAAGCGCAGTGAGTAGTGATCCATAATAAACATCTTTGATTTTTCTTTCGGCGGGCCAAACTTTCTTTTCAAGCCAATCTTTTAGTGGGAGATCATCTGAAATTCCTCTTAGAAGGTTTGTGCAAGTGTGAGTATGAAGATTGATTAGGCCAGGCATAATCAACATGTCAGAGCAGTCAATTGCTGGACATTTCTCATCGGCCTTTCCAATTTTAACAATCTGATTATCTTGGATCAATATGTCCTGGTGCTCCAGCACCTCGCGTTTATCATTTTGCGTTACAATGAAGCGGCAGTTTTTAAGTAATAACATAAAAGAAAAAGAAAGGAAGAAGTATATAAATTTTTACTTGTTCCCAGCATAAAAAATCTTTTCTATTGAGACATCTTCTGGGGTGAAGCCACCGGTTCTTTGGTGGAAGTGATAATGTGCTGAAGATCTTCCGATTTTTCTTCAAGAACTCATTTATATAGCCTTGAGCGGACTTTGTTATGTTGCTTTCAACTCAGGATATTGAACGATTATCTCCAGGATATAAGCGATTTTATTATGGAGAAAGTGAATTGTTAGATGCGCCCATAGATCTTTATCAGAGAGGAAGGCTCCGAGATCTCTATAATCGAACAGATAATCTTGGAAGATTGATTGGAACAGATTTAGAAAGTCTAAAAACAAGTAAAAGCAGATATAAAAATATCTTTTTTTGGAGAGGGATTTCTTATTATATGGGGCTAAGATTAAGCCCATTAGATAAATTGAGTTACTTGGCAAAAGATGAGCGGGAAGTAAAATCTGATTTATTAGAATCCATAATTCAAATAGATGATTTATTAGAAAATGAAATGGAGGAGACTGGAGATTTGACTTATTCTCTTTTAGATCATCAAAGAAATAATTTCCTGGTTATTTTTAAGTCCTATTTTTCTCAATTATTTAGTGATCCTGGGTTAATTGAATATTTCCAACCAATGGTTGAAATGTTAAGTGAGGCAGTTTCAAACTTGTATTACTTTTGTTTATCCAAACCACCTATTTTTAATCATCTTAATAATAAATTGTTAAGTGATCTCCTCCCATGGATAAAATTAGATCACTCAAGTTGGTGGAGAGAGTTAGATGATCCATTGAAAATATTATTTTATTCGGCTAACGTGATTGAAGAAAGAAGAAAACCCTTTGAAGTAGTTATTAATCCTTTTTCTGGTGCTTTAGAGCTTGGATTTGCATTAAAAACTGTTAGTGAAATTCTTAATAACCCTGTAGTGAATGATATTGTCTTTTTTGATTATTCGGTTTATGATAGGGGGAAAATAATTGATATTTCTGAATCTGCAGATGAGATTCTTTCAGATATAATCCAAGGGAGCTTTCCAAAACCTTTAGCAGATTCAAGTATGTCTAGAATGTGGGGAAAAGAATCATTTATTCTTGATGATAATCTAACGACGGGGAAAACTCTTTTTGGCATGAAGAGAAGCTTATTAAAATCAGGCATAAGTCCAAGAGTTTTTACTGGGGCAATTGAACTCGGGAGAGAGGATAGGGCAGGCAGGTTTAGTGTGGGTGTTCTGGAAAATTTAGATTTCATGCCCATAGGGGATCGCATGAGTGCGGGAAAAAAGGCTAGAAAAATACTGGAGCCATTTATAAAATGATAATGTTTATTAATATTAAGCACTTAAGGAAAATTAGAATGGGATCTCCAATATTCTCTCCTGAGGTAGGTACTTGGGTTAGAATCAATACTAGGCCACCCCTAGTTGTAAGCCCTCTGAAATGCTCGTCTCAATATGATGTTGCTAGAGATTTGGTTGATATTGTGATGGATAGGATAATAACAAGTCATTACTTGAATAATGGTGAAATGAGTGATCCTGATTGGGATTCTACACTTGTGAAAATGGGAGATTTTATTAGTAGGAGATATCAAGGTGATTTAAGAGAAGATTTAATAGATTATGTTGGTGGCAGAATCTCTGTTTTAGAGGGTTTGATGGTACATTTGGGGCCCAGTGAGAAAGTTGAGCAATTTGCAATAGAAAATAGAAGAATCCCTTGGGAATGGGTATCCCTAAGTGGCTCTAGAATAAGGCTTTATGAGTAGTTACTTGTTCCCAGCATAAAAAATCTTTTCTATTGAGACATCTTCTGGGGTGAAGCCACCGGTTCTTTGGTGGAAGTTTGGTTTAGCTTCAACTTGCTTCTCAATTGGTCTTTGAATTTCAATTGGTCTTTCCATTTGTTTTTCCACTTGTCTTTGAACCATACTTGGATTGGAATCTCCCTTAAGATGGGCAATTTCTCGTCTTAACTCTGATAACTCAGAAAACACCTTTGAAAAATTAGATTCTAGCATACTTGTTATTTGTTCCATTAAATATCACCTATATTAAGTTGTTAATATCGTTGACCATTTCTTTTCTTGGGCCCTCTTCTTGGAACTTGCCTAGAATCCAAGGGGATTTTACTCCAGTTATAATTGTCATGACAGTAATCTTCCCAACCATATTCTCATCGATGCGTGCCCCCCAAATGACATTTGCATCTGGATCAAGTTCTTGAGTTATTTGTTCACCAACTTGAGTAATATCATCAAGAGTCAAGTCTGGCCCCCCTTCAATGTGAATTAGGGCCCCCCTTGCTCCTTTGTAATCAATTTCAAGCAAGGGATTTTTTAGTGCTAAATCCACTGCTTGTTGTACGTGTTTATCACCTGCGCTAGACCCTACGCCAATGGCAGCAACTCCTCCATTAGTCATAATGGCTTTAACGTCTGCATAATCAAGATTAACTAAGGAAGGCACTGAGATTGTTTCTACAATTCCTTTAATCATTGTTGCAATTAATTCATTTGCAATTGCAAATGCTTGTTGCACTGGTAAATTCCCTGCGATTTGCACAAGTCTATTATTATCAACCACAATAACTGTATCGCAGTGTGCCCTCATTTGTGAGAGCCCAAATTCTGCTTTATCCATTCTAGCTCTTTCTATTGAAAATGGCATTGTAACTGTTCCAATAGTTATTGCTTTCATTTCAGAAGTTAATTTTCCAATGACTGGAGCAGCACCTGTTCCAGTGCCTCCGCCCATGCCTGCGCATAAAAATACCATATCAACGCCTTGCATTAATTCCCTCATTTCATATAAAGATTCTTCTGCAGCACTACTTCCTTGTTTTGGATAGCCACCAGCTCCAAGGCCCTTTGTGACATTTTTTCCAATTAGCAGTTTTTTATCTGCTTCACTGATATTCAAATGTTGTTGATCAGTGTTACATGCAATAATTTCAGCTCCTTTGATCCCTTTTTTATATAACCAAGAAACCATATTACAACCTGCTCCACCAATCCCAAGAACTTTAATATTAGCTTGACCTATATCAAGATTTCCAGAATGTTCCTCAACTTCTAAAATAGACATTTTAAACCTCGTTAATCTCTTTTTATTTGCATACACATAACTTATTAATAAATGTTACGTTTTTGTATACTAGTATATCTCAGTCTGAAGTCTGAAGTCTGAAGTCTGAAGTCTGAAGTCTAAAGTTTGAAGTGTGACTGGCTTCAAGGTATCTGGGGAGGGTTTTTTGGAAAGGTTTTTAATAAGGTGTGGTTTTTAAATTATTAATGACGAAAATCAAGAAAGGCGAATGGGTGCTTTTACTATCTAAAGAACATTCTTATCTTCTTAAGGCAGATGGTAAGATGCATACAAGTGATGGTATTGTGGAGTTAAAGGATTGTAAAGAATTTGGAACTTATGTAAAAACTCACAAGGATTTTGAATTTGCAGTTGTAAAACCTAATATTAATGATTTATTAAATAAGAAAATGAAGCGAATGCCCGCTTCAATTCATAAAAAAGATTTGGGGTTTATTATTGGTGTAACCGGGCTTCAGAAAGACTGGAAAGTACTGGAAGCTGGAACTGGGTCTGGGCATGCAACATTATTTTTTGCTGAGCATTGCACAAAAGTTATTTCTTATGAAGTAAGAGAAGATTTTCATAAGCATGTTAAGGATAATTTAGAGCTTTTAAATATAAAAAATGTGGAGCTTAGAAATAAGGATATTAAAGAAGGAATTAAAGAAAAAGACTTTGATTTAATTTTACTTGATATGAAAGGGTCTGAAGAAATAATTGAAATAGCAACAAAAGCTCTAAAACCTGGTGGTTTTATAGTTATTTACTCTCCTTATATTGAGCAAAGTAAACTTGCTGTTGAGAAATTAACTGAACTTGACTTTAATGGGATAGAAACAAGTGAAACAATTTTGCGTACTTGGGATGTTAGAGATCATACACTGCCAAAGCGAGCCGGCATGATGCACACGGCATTTATCACGATTGCCCGGAAGGTTTAGCCTTTCTTTTCCTTATTATATATGTTGTAATTGGGTATCCTGCGTCAAGAATAATACCTACTCCCAATAGTATTGCTAATGCTTTGGTAAGGCCTCGAAAAAACAAGTAATCTCTTTGAGCTTCCACTGCAGTATCATACAATTCATCTGAAACTTTTTGCCTTGGATTTAATCTTGATGCTTCCCCTACAATCAAAGCAGCAGACTCAAGGGATGCAATTGCTGGTTGAAAGGTTTCAACTGTAACTGGCATTCCATAAACTCTCTTTAAATCATTTCCTTTAGGGAGATCACGAGCAATTTTCTCAAGGGCTGGTTTTAATGCCTTTATTCTTTCTAAGATATTTGCATATAAATTTATACTATTTGTAGCGAGACGTATGGCAACTTTAGCATCGCCGGGGTCAGGAAAATCATAAGAGCTGGAAAGGTATTCTTGGGCATTTCCAATCGAATTGATTGCTCCAGAAATCTTTTCTACATTTCCTTCTTTTGGGAGCTCTTGAAGTGAAGAAATAACTATATCAAGACTTGCCCTTACATCGGCAAATTGGTGCTCAATAATCCCATTTTCATCAGTAACCCTGTAATCATTTTCTTCTGGAAGCCCCACCCTTATAATCAATAGGCTGTTTTTAATCATCTCCACTCTTTTTTCTAAAGAGGGCCCTAGGGTATGACCCTTATAGCTTAATGATTGTGCAATTCTTGCAGCTTCTTGAAGGCTATCTCTTGCGTTTAAGGGATCTGGGTCATCAGAATTCATTTGAAGATGGATAATTGAGGCCAGCAAATTTTCATGTACATCATCATAGATCTGGCTTGGGCGAACCTCTCTACTTTCTACCTTATTTGCTCCCATACTGCATCATATTTAGTCTTATTAAGGTCATAAAAACCCCACAGGGTTCCAATCACTGCAATAATGACCGGGTAAACAATTGCTCTCACAATAGTTTCTTTTTTCCACATGAAAAGGGAGAAGAGAGTATTATTTAAAAAAGTAGTTATTGTAGTAAGTTCATATTTCTATTAAGGGGTTATACCTTGCCCAAGCGAGCAGGCATAATGCGCCTCGCATTTATCACTGTGGCAAGAAAGGTTTAGACGTATACAACAAACCTTTAAAAAGCTCCTTTCATCCCCAATTAATACAATGGATGTAAATTTAGTCTCAACAATAACTGCAGAGCATCCTGCTTTTGAAGCAACAAAAGATAATTTAGAAGAATTTGTTGTTGGCTTAGGGAAAGCTGTTGAGGGATTTGTCCATAATTTTCGTTTAGCGCGGTCGCTTCATGAGCTTGATGATTTAATAAAAGAATATCATGTATCGAGCGCATGGTATAATGGTGACAGATTGTCCATTGAGATTGATATAGCATATAAGTCACTAGAAAAAGGATCAATGTATGTAAAATTACGTTTAGGATCTGAAGATACGGGGGCAATAAGTAAGAGGGGGAGATTTACTATGGCCCTTATTGATTATTTCAAAGAAAATGGAATGATCCAAAAAACTTGGACTTATGGAGAGGAGAGCTGGTTCAATTTAACTCCCGGAGCACCCGACATGTATGGGGACCCTCCAATAAGACCAGATGAAGTAACACCTACATAATCTTTAAATAGATCTCCTCGTAAAACTTTCTTATGAAAATAATTAAGAGTAATTATAAGCATGGTGAGCTTGTAATTAAAATTGAGAATTTGAATGATTTATGGTATTTGTCACAGGTTTTAGAGCCAAGAGATATTGTTAAGGGTAAAACTGAAAGGAAAATTAGTATTGGTGGTAAGGAAGAAAAAAGGCAAATAAAACGAGTTTGGATTACTCTTTCTTTAGAAGTTGAAAAAATTGAATTTCATAAGTATTCAGATGTTTTAAGAGTTTCAGGAAAAATTACTGAGGGCACAGATGATATACCCCATGGTCAATATCACACAATTAATGTTGAACCAGGAATTATTTTGACAATTACAAAAGTTGAATGGCTTGATTATCAAAAAAAATACATTAAAGAGTCTTTAGAAAATGCTCCGGAATTTTTACTTTGTGTGCTTGATCGCGATGAAGCTTGCTTTGCACTTTTAACGGGGCAAGGATATAGGATTTTGAGTTCTTTTAAGGGAGAAGTTGAAAATAAGCGGGTTAAAGATAAAAAACCAACTCACTTCTATGGAGATGTAATAAAATTAATTGAAGATTACAATAAACGGCATAAAGTAAAATCCATAATTATTGCGTCTCCTTCTTTTTGGAAAGAGGATTTATTAAAGGAAATTAAAAGTCCAGAATTAAAACAAAAAATTATTCAAGCAACTTGTAATCACACTGGGCAGCAAGGGATTAATGAAGTGTTAAAACGAGATGAACTACAAACTGCATTAAAAGAAGATAGAATTAGTCATGAAATGGTAATTGTTGAGCAATTATTAAAAGAAATTTCTTTAGATAAAAATGCGGCTTATGGTATGAAAGAAACAATTAAAGCAACAAATGCTGGGGCGGTATTAACTTTGCTTGTGACAGATGAACTAATAAGAGAAACAAGGCAAAAAGAAACATATGCTGGCCTTGCAAATATCATGAAAGCAGCACAACATAGCGGTGCCAAAATTGAAATTATTGAATCTGAGAACCCTGGCGGGAAAAAGCTTGATGGTCTTGGAGGCATTGGCGCAATTCTGAGGTACAAGTTATGAGTCTAAAGTTTAAAGTTCAAAGTCCAAAGTCCCTTCTTACTTCAAACTTCTTACTTCAAACTTCTTACTTCAGACTTCTTACTTCAAACTGTAGGTGACGTATGAGTTGGGTTTTGTTTTCAATAATTGCAGCTGTTGTTTGGGCAATTTGTAATATTATTGATAAATATTTGATTGATAGATGGTTTACTGATCCAGAACCGGCATCATTAACATTTACTATTTTTGCAATACTTTCAGGTATTGGCGCTCTAATTGTTGTAGGATTTCCAATAATCCCTTTCATGGATATTTTTTGGAGTGTACTTGCAGGATCCTTTTTGCTATTTATGGTTATTTTTTACTTTAAGGCGTTGCAAACTGGCGAAGCAAGCCGAGTTATGGCTTTATTTTGGGCAGCCCCAGTTTTTGTTGCATTTTTTGGAGCTGTGTTTTTAGGAGAGATTTTCTTGCCATTAACTTACCTGGGGATATTTTTAATGGTGGCAGGAGCTGTGGCAATTTCCTATCATGGGGGCAAATTCAAATTTAATAAGGCTTTTTGGTGGATAATGGCTTCAGGTATTGTGCATGGATTTCAGGTAATAATCACAAAATATCTGCTTAATAAATATGATTTTTGGACAGTTGTGGGATATACAAGAATTGGAGTATTGCCTCTGGCAATTCCAGTTATCATCTGGTTAATTCCAGGCTATAAAAAAGTTGTAAAAAAACATGGATTAAAGGTAGTATACACTCAAGTTTTTAATGATTCGATTAATTTAATTGCAATTATTTTTAATTATGCTGCAATGGCAATTGGCACAGCTACTTTAGTTAATGCTTTATCTTCTTTAACACCTTTCTTTGTTTTGCTTTTTGCAGCAATATTAAGCATTTGGTTTCCTAAGATTATAAGTGAAGAAATTAAAGGTAGCACAGTAATACTCAAGATATTTGCAATCACAATGATAATTGCGGGAGCAATTTTAATTACTTAGAACTTCAGTAAAGGTTCCTAGCTCTAAGATATCTTCTTCACAAAGAATGTGGACTTGATGTTGAATTGCTTGGTATACTGTGGGCACTTCATACGTTGGTTTCCCATTTTGACCTAAATGGTTCCAAATTTGCTGAATTAGATAAGTCCCAGCCCCATCTGTTAAAATTGTTGTGCCCTTGAATCTCTCAGTATCTGATTTTAAGAGTTGATAAGCTTTCCCAAGTGGTTTAACAAGCTGTTCAAGCTCTCCTTCTTTTCCTTCTTTAGGATGAACTAAGGATATTGAATAAAGTAGATTTTCAGGAGCTCCAATAACATGGCTCCAACTTGATTGGGGGAGACTGAACCATCCTAATTCTTGACTCTTTTCAGTTACTTGCCGATTTGCATAACATAATCTTTTGAACTCTTCTTCAAAAAGTGGATTTTCAATAAATGCCTCAAACATGTTCTTTTCGTCCCAACTATTAAATGAAAGTTGGTTTAATCCTATTTCATCTCTTAAAAGTTGAATTCCTAAAAATCCTGCTCCCTGCCTAAAGAATGCTTCTTGTTCGCCCCCTGGGTCATTAAGAGCTTCAAATTCAGGGACCTTCCCAGGTGTTACGGTTTGATTCCATACATATAATACCATTGTGATAACTAATGAGGATTAATTTATTAAGCTTTAGAAACCTTTATTAGAAACCTAATTAAAAGTTGATTTATGCACTGGGGCCATGTTGTAAAGAATAAAGAACTTGGTGAACTTTATGCAAGCGTTGTTATTAGATTTTTTGCAGTTTCTATGATCATGATTTTTACCCCATTATATCTTTATAACCTTAATTTTTCTATTGTGCAAATATTCATGTTTTATGGATGTATGGCATTATCTCATGCATTTGGGGTTTTTTTAGGGGGACAATTTTCTTCAAAATATGGGCTTAAACATTCAATGTTAATTAGTATTCCAATTATGATTGCATATTATTTATTGCTGATATCTTTGGGAAAAATTCCAAATCTTTATTGGTTGGCAGCGATATTGTTTGGGATATCTAATTCAATATTTTATATAGGGTACCATACTGATTTTTCAAAATCAAGTGAAGTTAAAAAAAGAGGGGAACAAATTGGCTTTTCAATGATTCTAACTTCTATTTCAAGAGCATTAGGCCCATTAATCGGTGGTGTGATTGTAGTATTATTTGGATTTCCAACACTTCTTTTAATCGTGTGTTTTTTACTTCTTGCATCAGTGGTGCCATTGTTTTTCTCAAATGAGATTCATGAACAAATTGATTTTTCGTATAAAAAAATTTTCAAACATAAAAGTTGGAGAGATTATTTAGCTTACCTCGGCTGGGGAATTGAAGGATACTCTAGGTCTATTGTGTGGCCTTTGTTTGTATTTATTTTTATAGTTTCTTCGTACACGGTTATTGGAAGCGTAACAACTTTAAGCTTGATTGCATGCACTTTATTTATTTTTATTGTGGGGAGAGTTTCTGATATTAATAGAAGAACACTTTTAACAACTGGAGTATACCTTAATTTTGGAATTTGGATTATTAGATCTTTAGTAAATGCACCTATTCAGGTATTTGTAATTGACACCGCCGGCGGGGTAAATAGACCCTTAATCACAGTGCCAAGTGACGCATTAAGCTATGATAAGTCTGATGGGAAATCTCACTTAGAATATATTATGTTTAGGGAATATTCAATTCACTTAGGAGGATTATTATTATGTATGTTTATGATTATTTTTAATTCTCTTCCTTTTGGTATTTATATTGCAGCAGGAGCTTCACTGTTATACCTCCTTTTTTAGAAAATTTTAAATAAATTAAATAGGGAATAAGAAATATGACAAAATACTGGTTTAGAAGAAGAAAAGGACTTTTTACAAAAGATTTAGGGTGGGGTTGGACTCCAATAAGTTTAGAAGGTTGGGCGGTTGTGACAATCACTTTAATTTTAATCTTTTTATCATATTCCTTTTGGGACATTAAAAGTGCAGAGTATGGGAGAGGAATTGGGTTTTTAGTCACTTTAATTATTCTAATTGTTGTGTCTGGGGCGATTTCTGAGTGGAAGACACAGAAAGATTAATAAAAAACTAAACGAATGGCAATAATATGTCTGAACTAAATGCTAGAATGAATATGCATTATAAGTTTACTGGGCAGGAGTTCTTGCACATATTAGTTGTTGCATTAGTAATGGGCTTTATGCTTGGACTTGATGATGGGTTGGTAGACTTTGAACCAATGCATTGGTTTGTTAACCTTTTAATTGCAATTGTTATTTCTTTAGTTACTATCCTTATTTCAATTACTGCTCAAAAGGCAATGGCACTCATGAAAGGCTATTTAATGGAGCTAAAACTATTTTTATGGGGGGCTGTTGGAGGAGTAGTTATTGGGCTTGGATCCGTTGGGAATGTGCTCATATTCCCAGCATTTGAATTTATTTTTGTTCATGATGAAGGGTTACGACTTGGAAGATTTAGATATGGCTTAAATTATTTTGAAATGGCAACTTGTGTTATGATGGGGCCAATTATTAATTTTGGAATTGCAGTATTAGTAGCAGGGCTTGCAGGGCCTGAGCCTAGTCTTATTGCGTTAAACATTATGAAAGCAAATGTTTTTTTTGCAATCTCTTCAATGCTTCCAATTCCAAAGACTCCTGGAAGTTACTTATTTTTTGGAAGCCCATCACTTTTCTTTTGGGTTTTTGCCCCAATCACACTGGGAGGAATACTATTATTTTTCATGCCATTTTGGACTGCCCTATTAGTAGGTTTAGTTGGAGGGGCAGCAATTGCAATAACTTACTTTTTTAAGGTTGAATACAGATGAATAAAAAAGGATATATTCACTGGTTAATCCCCGTAACTTTACTAGTTTTAATTACTGGGGCATTAGCTTCAATGATTCTAGATACTAAATTTCTTGGAGTGATTAGTCTTTTAATGGTAGGTGGATGTTGTGGGCATATAATACATATAAGGAAAAAAATATCATTATTTTCACTTCATATAATCATCCTTGCATTTGTGGTAGGTTTTGCAACTTCTCAAGAATTATTAAGGAATATTTGGATATTTATTCTATTTTATGGTTCCCTTGCGTTAGTTTATTATGGGGAGGATTACATTGGGAAAAATAAGTAATTTCTCTTTAAAACACACAGTTGAGTCTGGCCAATTCTTCCAATATGAGAAATTAGGGGAGGGGTATATTATTTGGTTGGATGAGGATATATTCTATGTAGAACAAAAAGAAGATGGACTTAATTATTCTGGTATCTTGCCTGGGCCCTTAAAATATTATTTGGGAATTGATGATTGTTATGAAAAAATTATTTCAGCAATTTCAAAAGACAAACATATTAGGCAGGCAATTAAAAATCATCTAGGTATGAGAAACATGCAGCAAAGCTTTTATGAGTGTTTAATTGGTTATGTTTGTTCAGCAAACTCTAATATCCCCAAGATTAGAAAGAATGTAAAATTATTAGCTGAATTTTTTGGTGAAGAAGTTGAGTTTTTAGGAAAGAAGTATCATTTGTTTCCAAAACCAGGGAAACTAAATGATCTTGATAAAATCCTTGAAGCAAAAACAGGATTTAGAGCGAAATATATTTACAAGATAAATAAAATTGTAGATGAGGATTGGATTAGAGAGATTAGAAGAAAAGATTACAAAGAAGCTAAAGAGATGTTAATGGCACTTCCTGGCGTAGGCCCCAAAATTGCTGATTGTGTGTGTTTATTCTCATTGCATCACGCCCAAGCAGTGCCAGTTGATGTGTGGATAAGAAGGGTTGTGACTGAATTATACTTTGATAACAAACCTGTTAAAGATGAAGAGATAATTAAATTTATGCAGGAATATTTTGGCAAATATGCTGGCTACGCAGCGCAGTTTTTATTTTATTTTAAGAGAAAGCAGTAGATTTATAAAATAGAAGCATAATTCTCCCTAACAATGGCAAACTTCATGTTCACTTCAGTCTTAGGCGTATTTGTATGTAATGAGACTGGGAAAATTGTAAAGAAAAGGCTTTTTTCTGATAGTGAACAGATTAAATATCAACCAATGTTAAAAGAGAATAAATGGATTTCACCTGAACTTGAGATGATAAAGGGCGTTGAATTGTTTTTAGGTTTTAAAACTGAAAAGAAAGAAGGAATTAAGTTTTCTCAAGATGTAAGAAAACTTGATAGAATTGAACTTGATTTTGAAAAACTTAGACTTGCAAACACTGCTATAAGCAAACAGGAAATTTCAGATGACTTTTCTGAAGATAGTGTGATTATGCATGCAATAAGGACTTACGATGAAACAGAGCGTGTTGTAAATGCCCTTGTTATGAGGCTTCGTGACTTTACAAAACAATACGCCCCTATTGAAACAGATAAGGCAGAAACACCTGAGCAGATATTAAAATTATTACGAACTCCTCCTAATAATCTCGCAGTCCCTATTAAGGGAGGCCATATAAAAGCATTTTTGGAATTTTCAAAGTGCATTACTGAACTTGAAACTCAAAAAGAAACCTTAGAAAAACACCTTGAATTAACAATGAAGCGTGTTGCTCCAAATCTTTTAGGAGTTGGAGGGGCATTAATTAGTGCAAGACTAATATCTCTTGCAGGATCTTTAAAGAATCTTGCTAAAATGACTTATAGTAAACTTCAAGTTTTAGGAGCAGAAAAAGCAATGTTTAGGCATGTGAAGAAGGGTTCAAAAACACCAAAACATGGAATTATCATAAATCATGAAATTGTTGCAAGTGCAAAATTAAAAGGAAGAGCTGCAAGAGGGCTTGCAGAAAAACTTTCTCACGCAGCAAGATTAGATTATTTTAAAGGAGAAAATATGGCAGAAAAACTATTAGCAGACTTAATTGAGAAACTAAAATGAGAGAAATACAAACCGGAGTATTTGAAGGAAATAGGAAACTGTATACTTTAAACAAGATTAAGGGCAACCCGGTTTATGGTGAGCCTTTTGTAAATCAAAACGGAAAAGAGTTTAGAGAATGGAATCCAAGCAGAAGCAAACTTGCAGCAGCAATATTAAAGGGTATGGAAGGAATTAAAATTGACGAAAAAACAACTGTGCTTTATTTGGGGGCTGCTTCAGGCACAACAGTTTCTCATGTTGCTGATATCTGTAAATGGGTTTTCGCATTAGAGTTTTCAGTTGAGACATTTTCAGATTTATTACTTGTTGCAGAAAAAAGAAAAAATATAATTCCTTTGCTTGCGGATGCAACAATGCCAGAAGAATATTTCCATAGAGTAAAGGCAGTTGACTTTTTATACCAAGATATTGCACAAAAACAACAAGTAGAGATATTTGAGAGAAATTGTAGATTATTCTTAAAACCTGGTGGACTTGGATTTTTATGTGTTAAAGCAAGAAGTATTGATGTTTCAAAACACCCAAAGAAAATTTTTGGAGAAGTTAAAGAGCAATTAAAAAATTCTTTTAGAGTTCTTGATAATAGAACAATGCAACCTTTTCAGCGAGATCATGCAGCTTTTCTAGTACAAAGACGTTAGAAGTCTGAAGTAAGAAGTTTGAAGTAAGAAGTTTGAAGTAAGAAGTTTGAAGTAAGAAGTGAAAAACACTTATTTACCTTAACAGTTTGTAGAATTGTTAACAGTGTTTCTAGGAACAAATTGAAGGATTCTTGAATTCTCTAAATCATTCAAAATAAGCGTTAAGTATGTATTGTTGGACCATTCTGTGGGTGTTGAAAAAAGAACCATTAATTGCTATTGCATGCTTCATTAAGTCAATCCATTTCTCTCTTTCTTTATAAAAAAGAGGGAGGATAACATAATCTAACTTCGAATACATATCATTTACATCATTAGAATGTATATTTTCTTCTGATTCATTGGGATGTGGGCCTATACTCCATCCTGTTATCCCTTCAATATGTCCTTCTAACCACCATCCATCTAAAATTGAGAAATGTAAAACTCCATTGTGGGCAGCTTTCATCCCAGATGTGCCTGATGCTTCTTTAGGTCTAATTGGTGTGTTAAGCCAAATATCTACACCTGCAATTAAGGTTTTTGCAATTTCAATATTATAATTTTCAATATAAACACATTTAATTTCAGAAGCAAGTTCATTCATCTTGCCGATGATTTTTTTGATAAGGTCTTTTCCTCCTTCATCTTTGGGATGTGATTTTCCTGCATAAATAATTTGGATTCCTTTGTGGTCCTTGGCAATTTTCTTTAAACGATTCAGATCAGAAAATAGCATATCTCCTCGCTTATAAGTCGCAGATCTTCTTGCAAACCCTATTGTAAATGTATCTAAATTCATGTTTTTATTGTATCTTTTATTTACCAAAGAAATTAATTTTTCTTTGGCTTTTTGATGGGCATTCCAGATCTCATTTAATGGGATGCCAAAAGCATATCTAAGTGAAAAGGGATCTGTTTCCCATCCCTTAAAATATTTATTGAAGAGTTTTTTAAAAGAGTCACAAGTCCAAAATTCAGAATGCACTCCATTTGTGATAGACTCAATTGAATAACCTGGAAACATCCCCCTGGATACTTCTCCATGTTTTTTTGCAACCCCGTTAATATATTGGCTAAATCTTAAACCAAGATAGGTCATATTAAGTTTTCCTTTATAGAATATTTCTGTTTTCAAATCCTCTGGAATTTCGAGCATTGATTCAACAAGTTGTTTAGAGAATTGATCATGACCTGCAGGAACAGGGGTATGTGTTGTAAAGACGCACTTTTCTCTTACCTTTGGAATTGATTTATGCTTTTCATGTAATTCTAATGTTAAAAGAGCAGAATGTCCTTCATTCATGTGAAATGTTTCAATATTTGAATATCCTTGGGCATCAAGCATTCGTATGCCACCAATTCCAAGTACAATCTCTTGAGCTAATCTATATCTATGATCTCCGCCGTAAAGTTTTTGTGTAATAGTTTTGTCAAAATCTGAATTTCCTTCAATGTCTGTGTCTAAGAAGATTATGTGATTGGTATGGTTTTTCCCATGGATATTATAAAGCCAAGCCTGTACTTTTACATTCCTTCCTTCTATTTTAACATTAATAACTTTTGATAGAAGTTGTAAGTTCTTACTTGGGTCCCATAGGTCATCTTCATGAAGTTGGTTGCCATGCTCATCGATTTTCTGATTAAAGTATCCCCGTTTATATAGTAGGGAAATTCCAATTACAGGAACTTTTAAGTCTGCGCAACTGCGCAAGGTATCTCCTGCTAATACCCCCAAACCGCCAGCATATGTTGGCATTTTTGGGTCAATTCCAATTTCCATAGAAAAATATGCAACCTTGTAATTTTTTCTCATGTTATTGTTCTTTTGGTTTACAACTTAAATATATTGTGATTAAATTAGATTTTTAACCTTATTTATCTCTATAAATGATGCCCTCTTACTTGGCCCAGAGCTCCCAGCCAATATAAGGATAAGCTCACTTTCCTTAATTTTGTTATCTTTAATTAATTGTTTTAAGGTTTCTTTAATAAACTGATCAGTTTTGCTTTTAGTATATCTTGCATAAATGCCAAAAGATAATCCTAGCTCTCTCATAACTCTTTTTTCATAACATTGGGAATAAACTGGATTTTTGCCTCTGCACGCCGAAAGATACATCGCAGTTCTTCCAGTGATTGTGTCTGTAATAATTGCTTTTACGGGAAGAGAAAATGAAGCTTTTACTGCTGCCCTTGACAAAAATGCAGAGATTTCATCATCAATTGGCTCAACATCAACTTCACTTTTTGTATTGCCTTCAACTTCTAATGCAATATTGGTAATAGTTTTTATAGATTCAATGGGGTATGCCCCATAAGCTGTTTCTCCACTGAGCATAACTGCATCAGTTCCATCATAAATTGCATTTGCAACATCACTCACTTCTGCTCTTGTTGGCCTTGGATTTACTATCATTGAATGTAATAACTGTGTTGCAACAATGACTGTTTTTTTCTTTTCAATACATTTTTTTATGATTTTCTTTTGAATGCCTGGAATCTTTTCTTTAGCTATTTCTAAACTTAAGTCTCCTCTTGCAATCATTATTCCATGGACATGATCTAATATCTCATCAAGATTTTCAACACCCTCTTGGTTTTCTATTTTTGCAATAATTTTAATCTTGCTTTTCTTTTTATCCAGGATTCTTTGAATTATTAAAATATCATTTTTGTTTCTCACAAATGAATGCGCTATAAAATCAATATCCTGATCTATTGCAAAATTTATGTAATCTTTATCTCTCTGACTTAGGGAAGGAAGGTTCCTACGAATCCCTGGAACATTTACTCCTTTGTTCTTTTTGATAATTCCGCTATTTTTAACCTTACAAATTAATTTTCTTTCTTTTTTCTTTACTACTTCAAATTCAACTTGGCCATCATCAATTAAAATCATGCTTCCAACTTTTAAGTCATGTGCAAATTTTTTGTATGTAACACAAATACATTCTTTTGAGGAGATCCCTCTTGGATCTCCAACAATTAGTATTTGTTGCCCCTTTTTTACAAAAAAATCTTCTGAATGAGTTGTTCTAATCTCTGGGCCTTTTGTATCAATGATTATTGGGATTTTATCAGAAACTTTTCTTACATTGTTAATAATTTTTTTTGCACCAGGATATTCTTGATGAGCAGTATTGATGCGTATAGCATCCATTCCTGCTTGATAAGCTTGTTTTAAAAAAGAGACTTCACAATTAAGATCCGAGATTGTAGCAATGAGCTTGGTTTGCTTCATAGTAAGTATTTGGAGTGACTTCTATAAATATTTATTTATTTTCAAAATGCATTAGAATTGATTATTTTTAATATATTTACTGCAAATCGTTAAGGTGGAGGGTGAGAGGTATGGAGTTGAAGGCATAGTATTTTTCACTACAGACTCCGAACTGCAAACTCCAGACTGCTAACGCCGAGGATGGGACTCGAACCCATGTGTCCGCGAAGACAGAGAATTAGCAATCCTCCGCAATAGCCACTATGCGACCCCGGCATGAAAATCTAATGTTGTGGGACCTTTTTTATAGTTTTCTGTTAAGTTTTCTTAAAATTGAAGCTAAAAGGGAGATTGTGGTTTTTTGCGTTAAAAAATATCTTTTGACGTAACTTTTTTATACTTCTTAGTTAAAGATTGATAAATGAAAAGAGGTATGTTATTATTATTGCTACTGTGCATGCCTTTAGTTACGGCTAATACTGACTGGATGTTTCAGGCATCTTCTGTTGAATTCACTCAGGATATCACTCAATTAATTATTATTGATCGATTTTCGGATTTTTCTAGGGTTGCATCATTATCTATGAATACAACTTTATTTCCAAGGGAAACAACAAGACAAGAAATTGGTTATCAGTATTCAATCCCAAATATGTCAAAAATAGATGAGGTGTATACTAAAAAATGGCTTTTGCCACAAGATATTATTAATTTCTCAGTATATTCTAAAATTATAAATAAACATGTGATCAAAGAGGTAAAAAGAGAAGTTGCATATCCCATAACAAGAGTTACAAAAGAAACTTTGGAGTACACAGGCCCAACAGAAAAAATAAATTCAGAAGATTCTTCAATTAAGCAATTAGCTTCAAAATTAGCTGGAGGGGAATCTGATTTATTTAGAATTGCAAGTAAAATTGGGTTTTGGATTCATGACAATATAACGTATTCTTCTGAGGGAGAAACAAGGGATGCAACTTTTGATGCTGTTTGGACATTAAAAAATAAAGTTGGCGCTTGTGATGAACTTTCTGGATTATACATTTCATTACTCAGATCATTAAAAATCCCAGCAAGATATGTTGTGGGGCAAGCTTATTCAGGTCAAGAAGACTTACCTTACCAGAGTCATGGTTGGGTTGAAGTATTCTTTTTAGGTCATGGGTGGGTTCCATTCGACTCGGCTTATGGGGAATTTGGATATGTAGATAATTCCCATATCGAATATTATGATTCAGTTAATCTTGTGACTAGTCCAATTGTAGTACTTTATGATGGGAGTGGCATTAATATATCAATTCTACAACCAATTTCTAAAACAACATTAATTAATAAGGGAAAGGAAGTACTCCCCCCCTATAATCTTAAAATTACACCCTACAAGACAACTGTTGGTTTTGGTTCATATAATTATGTAGAGGTAATAATCAACAACACTGAACCATATTATGTTGCAGAAATTTTAACAATGTCACAAACTGAAGGGCTTAATTTTGTAGGTGATAGAAATCGATATGTTCTTCTTGGGCCTAATGAGATTGTTAAAGAATATTTTGTATTCCAAACACCAGATAATGTGTCAGATAGATACTTTTATACATACCCCCTGGTTGCAAAGACTTTGCGGAATTATGAAGTTTCTACTCAGTTTCAAGGCAGAGATTCATTTGAAGTTATATCTAAGGAGAGGGTTGATGAAATATTATCAATAATTCCCAAAAACATAATTAAAAAAAGCATTAGTAAAAATGTGATTTTAGAATGCATTCATGAGGGCGGTGCAGTTTATCTTGATGAGGAGACAGTTTATAATTGCTCTGTTGAAAATCGGGGGAATACCCCCTTGAAGAATCTTAAATTGTGTTTAAATAAAAATTGTAAACCTCTTAATCTTGAAATGGGAGAATTAAATTTATTTGAGTTTACTCATAATTTTAAAAATCCCGGCCCTCAAGATGCTATTTTTATATTAGAAGGAGAAGGTATTGGGGAGTCTTACATACTTTCAGCAGATGTTTTGGTGGCCCCAGAATTATCTATTACAATCTTTTTTGCTCCAAGTATAGTTTCTTATAAAGACAAATTTGAAATTGAATTCCAACTGAATAATACGTTGCGTTCACCTGTAAAAGAGGTGTTTGTAAATATTTCTCATGAATATTTCTCAGATGGATTTTCTGTGCCTTCTTTTAAGAATGCCAGGATAATTACTGTGGGGGCAAGGGCTAGAGACTTAAAAGTTGGAGAGAATATCCTATTAATTAAGGTTAATTATACAGATATGCTTGAAAGAGATTATCTCCTTGAAAAAGAAGTATCAATTACCCTTGGAAAGTTATCTGTTGTTCAAAGAATTGCGCAGTGGATTAAGGGCGTTTTTAAAGGGTTAGATTCTCTGTTTGAATGATCCCAGTAACACTTCTTAACATATGGCCTGTGACTTTTATATTATAAAATTTCCTTAGTTCAATTCTTTCATTTAGTCCAACAATTAGCGGGTAACTGCCAAATTGTCTTCCAAAGGTATGGTTGCCATCGTGAACTTCCATAAATACATCTTTTAGAATTGTTCCAATTGGGACAATTTTTTTTAACATTTCATGATCAATTTGCTCCCTTACTGCTTTTCTAAATGAAAAATAATGTTTTCTGTTCTTACGCCAATATTTTAATCCCCCATTTTCTGCTAAGAAGGTGCCTGGAAAAACATTAATTTGACGAATATTTATTCTTCTAAAAAGCATTCCAGAATCAAGAATTTCTTTTAAGAATTTCAAATTAAGTTCAAGGCTTTTTTTATTTTCACCAAGAAGCCCAAGAATTAAATTTATTCCGGGTAGAAACTTTGGCAGGCCATTTTCCCCCCTAACTGCTCCAAATTTGTTAATAGTCATTATTGCATCTAACACTTGCTTTGGGCTTGAGTTGATATTATTGGCTTTGATTACTGCTTCATCAAAACTTTCAACCCCTAGTGCAGCCACATTCCCAGAAGTGCAATACTTGGCAATTGCTTCAGATATTTCTGGCCTTTTAGCTGCAATTGCAGGATCAACATTGTCAATATGGAGAGTTTTAAGTTTTAAGTTATGAAGCTTTTCTAAAATTTCAATCTCTGGGTATGAGAAAAAATCCGATTGTTTTCCAAGCCTGAAATGCTCTACTCCCTTGGCTTTTAAAGCAATAACTTCTTTTATAACTTCCTTGCTTTTCCTCCATTCATGCTTATTTTTTAAAGGTTCAGTGCAAAAAGAACAACCTGTTTTCCGAGCGCACCCCTTGCCCAATTCAATTTCAGCGATAATTGGTAATTTTATTTGATCAACAATGCTTACACCAAGTGGTGCAAATTTGTTAATTTCTTTATAATCATTTGGGATTAGGTAAGTGCCATCAAGATAATCTAATTCACTTTTTACTTTCTTGCCTCCAAATTGCTGCCCCCCAAGTCCTGCACTTGGACCAGCGAGCAGTTTTTTTGCATTGTATGGGGCAAGTAATCTTGCAGCTTCTTTAACTGTGCCAGGGATTGCTGATAAATATTTGCCAGGGGTTTGTATACCTGCAATAACAATAATTAAATCTGCTTCTTTTATAACTTCTTTAGTGTTCTTAGTTCTATTAAATGTTAAGATGTCTGTTTTTTGTCCGGGTTTTCTAGCTTCCCTTAAATCATCAATCCGCAGGTAAAAAGGTTCATCTTTATTGGCTAATGCTTCTCCAAATAAATACCTTGGATAGACTCCAAGGTAAGGTGGGACTCCAAGCCCCGCAGGTTCATCTGTGTAACAGTCAACAATTACTATTTTCATAAGTTTCCTCAATTGCATTTGCAACTACATCAACAACCTCTTTGTTTAATGGAGAAGGGATAATGTTCTCTTCATTAAGCGCTTCACCTGGAATCATTGATGCGATAGCATTTGCTGCAGCTAATTTCATCTCTGTTGTAATCTGCGGGGCCTTACACTTAAAAACTCCCTTGAATATCCCTGGAAATGCAAGTAAATTATTAACTTGGTTTGGAAAATCAGAGCGGCCGGTTGCAATAACTCTGGCGCCTCCTGCTTTTGCAATATCTGGCATTATTTCTGGAGTGGGGTTTGCCATTGCAAGAATAATTGCATCTTTGTTCATAGCCACTACCATCTCCTGTGAGACAAGATTTCCTTTTGAAACTCCAATAAATACATCTGCTCCCATAATTATTTGAGATAAGGGGCCAGATTCTCTATTTGGGTTTGTCCGGGATGCTAGCTCTTCATGGTGGGTAGCTATAAAACTAGGTTCATCAAGTAAGGCGCCATTTTTGTCACATACAATAATATTCTTTGCGCCTGCATTAATTAATTGGTTTGTTACTGCAGTCCCCGCTGCTCCCCCCCCATTTATTACTATTTTAACCTCTTGTATTTGTTTACAGACCACTTTTAGTGCATTGATTAGCGCAGCATGCACAACTATTGCAGTTCCATGTTGATCATCATGGAATACTGGAATGTCTAACTTTTCTTTTAATTGCCGTTCAATTTCAAAACAGCGTGGGGCCGAAATATCTTCAAGATTTATTCCTCCAAATCCCGGGGAGATTAAGACAGTAGTTTTTACTATATCCTCAACTTCTTTTGAATCAATACAAATAGGCATTGCATCAACTCCTCCAAATTCTTTAAATAGCAGGGCTTTTCCTTCCATTACAGGAAGTGAAGCTTCTGGTCCAATGTCTCCTAAGCCAAGAACCGCCGAACCATCAGTAACAACTGCTACAAGATTGCCCTTGCCAGTGTATTTGTAGACAGCAGATTTATCTTGCGCTATAACCTTGCAAGGCTCTGCGACCCCAGGGGTATAAAGTAAAGAGAGATATCTTCTTTCTTTAACTTTAAATTTACTGTTGATGCTTAGTTTCCCTTTAGCTTTTTCATGTATTTCCAATGCTTCTTCTTTTAAGTCCATGTTTATCTATTCCTTAAATTCAGCATCATCTATTATTCCATCAGAATCAAAGTCAATGCCTTCTACAACTTTTGCCATTATACTTTCATCATATTTATTGCCTTTAGTTACTTCATTAAAATGTTTTAAAATTCCCACGATTGCTGCTTTTGTTCCTGCATGCCTTTTACCTGCAATTAGAAGCACATTATGGTCCGGGGATAATGGATTTTTAGTACGAACGATTATTCCAAGTTCATCTCCTGTGTAAGTATTGCCAGTAATTGTTGATTTAATAGTTAAGGTGTCTCCTTTTTCAAAGTGTACTGGCAGGGAATCATTTATTTGTTCTGTAATTTTATTTACAATTGGGCCTCCAATTAGAATTAAATTTTGTTTTAGTTCTTCGGGATTTACTTCAGTATCTAGTTTTACATTTGGTTTTTGAACAAAATTTAGGAACGTTCCAATTAAAAGTCCTAGATCAATACCATAATAACCATCCCTTGCTCTTGCTTTATCTGGTCCGTGAGGATCTGGAGAGCCTGTAACAATTAAAGCATTTAGGGCCCCATTTTCAATAAAAGGTGCGAAGAATGACGCTTCTTCTTTTAGTTTTAGTGCATTAGGGCTTCTTTGGAACTCACTAAATGAAAAGAAAAATCCTTTTTTTGAAAGCGTATAGTATTTTGCAAAAGAGCCTTTGATTCGTTCTGTTTTTGTGGGGATAACAATCCCTGCTTTTTCTAAATTTCTAATGTGGTAGTAAATCTTTTGCTCGTGTTCATCTAATACTTGGGCAATTGCCTTAGGGTAGAGCTCATTTCCCTTTAATGCATTAATTATTTTAAAGACTAGGGGGGAATTAAGATGATTTAATTTCTTAAGAGAAATCTCCTCTGCAGGTAAAGATTTAACACCAGTTTCATCAGTTTTTACAATATACATTTAACCACCCAAAATCATTTTATAGAACAGCTAAAAATAACTTTATAAAACTTTCGAAAGATAGCTTATTTAAAATTCCTTATTTGGTCAATGATCAATCTAAGCATCATAGATACGTATAGCTTAGCATTCCCATTATCAGACTCTTCTAATGTTGAGTAGTAATCTTCTCTTTTTTCAAATGGGATAAAAAACATAGGATATTTATTTTTCATTAAAATCCAGTTCATAATAACCCTTGCAGTTCTTCCATTTCCATCTTCGAAAGGATGAATCCAAGCAATCTTAGCATGAATTAAAGTTGCGAGTGAAAAAGGGTGGATAGTTTGTTTATTGGCGCTGTACCATTTATACATATTTAGAAGATGCTTTTTCACTTCCTCATTCTTAGGAGGAGTATGGCTAGCTCCTTCGATTTTAACATCAAAGAATCTAATTCTCCCTCCATAAACTACGTCCGTATTCTTTGTTAAAATTCCATTTACTTGCTCAAGCAGTTTGTTGTTTAGCCCTCCATCATATCCCTTTAAAAATTCAAGGCATTTCCTGCCATTGATCGCTTCATGATAATCAACTGCCCTTACCCCTGAAGGGAGCACTTTATCTTTTAGGATTAGTGCAGTTTGCCTTAATGTAAGTCGATTGCCTTCAATAGCATTTGTGTTGTAGGTAAATCTTATCACAAAATCATCATAGAGTTTTTCCCTAACACTCTTTGGAGTTTTTTTAATCCACTCCTTAAAACCTTCCTTTAGATCTTGAAGTGTCTCCGCATTTTGGTTTTTTAAGAAAGAGTATGTTGGTTTTAAAAATTCCTTGGCTTTTTTCTCTATCTCTTTAGCATGAGCGTTTATTTCTTCTTTAGTTGGAGTTTTATCTCCTAGATATACTCTTATCTTCTTCCATTTATTTATTTCTAGTCTAACATTCTTTGTGAGATAGAAATATTCCTTATTCCCCTTCCTCATCCTCTCTAAATAAGTCACAGGAACCTTATGTGCACATTAATATTTAAATCTTTCGTTAAAATGTGCACATAAGTTCTGATCGATTTAAATACGTAAGAAAGTTAAGAATTCTTATGCAAGAGATTGAGAGGAAATTTTTAGTTAAAGTGCTCCCTAGTTTGGACGCTTTTCCAAGTACTGTTTACGAGAGATATTTTTTAGTCATAAAACCTGATTATGAAGAGAGGATTCAGAAGAAAGGAGAGATATTTGAAAAAGAGATTAAAAGAAAAACCTCAGAACTCACGCGAATTACTGAAAAGAAGACAATTTCAAGGGAAGAATTTGAAAAATTAAAAGAAACGGCGAGTTATAAGATTTCTAGGATAAGTTATTTCCTTGAGCCAAACCTTACCATTAAAGTGTATTTGGGAGATTATGAAGGATTAGTGCGAGCTGAAATTGAATTTGATTCTGAGATTGATGCGAAGAACTTTATTCCTTTAGACTGGATGGGCCAGGAGATAACAAACACCAAATTAGGAAAAGATTCTAAACTAGTTAAATTAAATCAAAAAGAGTTTTTATCTTTAATTAAAGAATATTCGTAATCTGATTAATATGCTCAGCAACCTTCTCTCCTCTTTTGGTTAGCTTTAGAAGTTTGATACGGCCTTGCTTAACAAATTCAATTAAACCAGAATTGTGCATTTGTTGAAGGATTTTGACAACGTGAGAATATGTGCAATTGATGTCTTTTGCTAAAGAAGATGCGTAAATTTCTGTCTTTGCATTAAGTAGGCCCAACAACATTAAGGCTGGTTTTTTCCTAAAAAACACATTAAATATTTTCTTTTCTCTTCCTAACATTTTAACCCTCGTAAACTATCTATTAAGAAGTATGTTTTCATTTATATACTTTTCCATAGTACCTTTTTTGGTTGTGATATCATACCCATAGATAATTGCTGCTCAAACCGCTTGGCTGTAGACGTGGCATAGCGGACCATAAAGTTAAATTCGATCTTAACATCTTTAATTGCAACTTCAATTTTTTCTGAATCAAGTTTAGTTCCAATTATGAGCAGATTTGCTGAAGTTGTTTTTTCTGCATAAAGAAGAACTGATTCTACTCCTTCTACCCCCTTTATTTTTGAAACAAAGCGATCAACAGGATTTTTTGAGATTAAAGCTGAAAGCTGTGCAACTCGTTCATTATCATTAAGTTGGTAAAACTTAAAACGGTTAATCTGGTTAAGTTTGATTATTTCAAGATCAGTTAATTTTTTTAAGATTCTAAATGTTGTTGCTACTGGAACTTTTGTTATAACTGAAATTTCTCTTAAGTAAAGATTAGAATTTTTATTTTCTAAAAAGTGTGTGAGGATTGAAAGCATTTTTTGATCAAAGAGGGCTCCTAAGAATTTTGAGTTATCCATGAAATATTTGTTTTAGAGGTAGTATTTATACTTTTCCATTTATGGAACAATGTTCCAGATTTGGAACATCCTCAATAAAAAAGAGTAATTTACTATTAATTCATTTAAAGTTGGTCTAAGAATTCTTCTTCTAGGAAGTGTAAGTTTCCGGGGAGAATGATACAGTGAGGAGTATTTCCAAGCCCCTTGATCTCGCTAGGTTTTGAATAAATTATCTTCTGTTCTTTGCTTCCCAATTGTGAACAGGCAATTATTTTCTCGTCGGGAGAGATAACTCTTTCATTATATTTTGATTCCATATCCAAAAGGATTTTGCAAGCAGCTTTCGCTGTCATTGCTTCTTTATCCTCTCGTTTAACATCAAGTAAAAGTAGTGTGTGCAGGCATATCTCTTTATTTTCTTTAATGTATGTATAAGGAGATTTGGCTTTTTCCCAAGGCAAACTAACTATCCTTCCAAACTTATATCCTTGTAAACCAGTTTGCAAGATGCCATTAATAATCGATGCATTTTGAAAAACTTCGACGACAACTTTAGCTTTTTTCATTCTTAGCAGAAGTTCAATGTGGGTTGTTGCAAATAAAGGATCACCTAGGATTAAAAGTCCTACATCAGCTTTCGCTGAGAGCTCCTCAAGCAACTTAGATTCCTCTAATTCTTGACGAGAGATGATCTTTACATCTTTTTGGAAAAGTGTTTTATACATAGCCATATTCGGTTTAATAGAATTTGTATAAATCTCTAAAAAAATATGGGTGCAAGTTTTAATAATTTCTAGTGCTTCCACTGTTATACTCCTTGGCGGATTAAGTCCTAGTCCGACGATAAAAAGTCCCATAGGATATTACTATATTAGATAATTTATAAAGATTCTCCTAATAGTTGTCACTCTAGAAAAATTCGAAAAGTTTAAATATAAGCTATGTGTATTAATTTTTTATTAAAGGTTTTTGGTAAAAACTTTAATCGGCTTTAAATTTGTTCTAACTCATTAAACTACTGAGATAAAGGTTTTTTGGTAAAATTTGGTAAATTGTTAGTTGGTAAAAGGCTTGTTTGTTCTAAAGGAAAGGATGATAAAAGTAGTATATAACTGTTATGGTTATAGGAAATATACTTTATAGTACATACTTTCCGAGATATTAATTAGGAAATGATATCCAATAAAAAACCGAAAGGGGGCAGAAAAAAATGGACTTTGTAGTCGAAAACGCAGTTAAAAATGCACAAGAAAATTTTGAAGAGTTAGATGTAGGGCAAGCCAACATTAAAGTTATTGGTGTTGGCGGTGCTGGTAATAATATGGTTTCTTGGTTATATAAGAAAGGAATCAAGGGAGCGGAAATTATTGCATGCAACACTGATCAACAACATTTGAATATCTCTGAAGCTGATAAAAAGTTCTTGCTAGGTAAGGATTGTACCAAGGGACTTGGATGCGGTGGATATCCAGACAAAGGCGCTGAAGCAACTAAGGAATCTATCCAAGAAGTAAAAGAATCACTTCGCGGTTCAGATATGGTATTTGTTTGCGCAGGAATGGGTGGAGGCACTGGAACCGGTGGAGCACCAGTTATTGCAAAACTTTCCAAAGAAAACAATTCAATTGTGATTGGAACAGTTACTATGCCCTTTAAAATTGAAAGAGCCAGAGTAGATAAAGCAGAGTATGGTTTACAACAATTAAGGCAAGTAGCTGATACTGTTATTGTGATAGATAATAATAGACTTGTGCAAATTGCAGGAAACTTGCCCGTGCAGCAGGCTTTTGCAGTAGCAAATGAACTTATTGCAACCATGATTAAAGGCATTGTTGAAACAATTGCAATTCCAAGTTTAGTTAACTTAGACTTTGCTGATGTTAAGGCAATTATGACAAATGGTGGAGTTGCTGCAATCGGAGTAGGAGCAAGTGACACCAATAACCGAGTTGAAGAGGCAGTTAACAGTGCATTAAGTAACCCTTTATTGGATATTGACTACAAGGGTGCCTCTGGCGCACTCATTCATGTTGTTGGTGGTCCAGATTTAACCTTGGATGAAATAAGCCAGATAGGTGAGCTTGTTACAGGTTCACTTGATGAAGATGCAAATGTCATCTGGGGAGCAAGGATTAGAGAAGATATGAAGGGACGTGTTACTGTCATGACTATTATGACTGGTGTTAAATCTCCTTGGATCTTAGGGCGAAATCAGACAGAAGAGCGCGTTGTTCAGAGAGTCGAGATGACTGAACTGGATGATGAGCTAGGCATTGAAGTCTTGAGATAAATTTTTTTAATCATTTTTTTTCTCTGCCTTCATTATCAACCACCCCCAACCAAAAGTCCAAAACGTGAAGGCAAACTCATTTGTCTTCATTGCCCTCCAATTGGGCAATGAAGTTTTTTTCTTTTTTTTTAATTTAATATATAATCTAGAATTTCTTCTTTACTCATTATTTTAAAATCATCGGCAATATTCTTACAATCCCTTTCTAAAAGTTCTTTGTAAATCGGATTGTTTGGAGGGGTTGAATGTGAAAAGTCAATTAAGACTGGTTTCTCATTATCATTTAAAATGTTATATTTGCTTAAGTCCCCATGGACTAAGCCTGAATTATACATAATTTTCATATTCTTTAATACTTCTTCAAAAAATTTCTTAACATCTTTGGGTGGTGAATCTTTAACCATTGGTGCTGGTTTGCCAATCATCTCCATTAGTAGGATGTTTTGTTGAAATTTGATTGGTTCAGGAACAGGTACACCTTCTTTTCGCATAAGAAGCAAGTTTCTATATTCTCTTTGAACCCATGCAAAGATGATCTTTCTCATCTTGTGGTTTAGACCAATGAATCTAGGATCTGATTTAATATATCTATACATTTGGTTAAAGTTAGCTGTTTCAAGTCTGTAAATTTTAATGCAAATGTCCTTTCCTTCTTTGGTTTCAGCTGCAAAGACTACTGCTTCTTTGCCAATTTTTATTGGAGATAATGAATCTTCTAAGAAAAATCCTTTTCTCATTAAGCTGATGATATTTTTGAGAGTGAAATTATCAAAGACTGAATCTTTTGTCTTAAACTTTTCTTTTGTGATTTTGGCCATTGAATCATCGAGCAGAATGTGCTTTATAAAGCTTACCAACAATCTTTATGGGTGATGTTACTAAGGGGTAAGAGAGATTTACTATCTAAACGTTCTATTGGATTAATATACCCTATTGGAAGAATTGTTATTGGCATGATACCCTCAGGGATGTTAAGTATTTCTCTAACTTCCTTAGCAATCTTAGGGTTTGATTGTTTGCACCCCGTAACATAGACTGAACCAAGCCCTAAAGAATGTGCTGCTAATAGGATATTTTGAGTGGCACAAACACCATCTTCGATAAATCTGCTTGGTGATTTCTCTGTATCAACACAAACAATTATTGTTACAGGGGCAGTTAAGATGTGATTTTGATTATCCGCTGATTTAAGTTTTGCAAGTCTTTTTTGCTTTTCTTTATCCTTAACGATAATAAAATGCCAAGGTTGGCAGTCTATTGAAGAAGGGGCGTTAATTGCGCATTTTAAAATTTGATTTATGATACTGTCTGGAATCTCTTTATTAAGAAATAGCCTTATTGACTGTCTTGAGTTCATACAATTAATTGCATCCATTTGTATATGTTGAACTTATTTGTATATAAATCTTAGTATGGACCATAATAAATTTTATATATCTCCTGGAATCATATCAAAATATGTTAGATTGGTTTTGGTTGGCTGTTATTGGGAGTTTACTATTTGGTTATCAGTTAGTTCTTTACAAGATTGTTGCAAAAAAGAATGTTGATAAGTTTGCAGTGCTATTTGTGCTTAATACTGTCGGAGCAATATTTACTTATATTTACATGCTTATTAAAGGGATTCCAGTTGATTTCACAGGAGTTTTATGGTTAGGTATTCTTATTGGAATCTTTTTTATTAGCAGGACTGCTGCGATGATTGAAGGATTAAAGGTAATGCCTGTTAATTTGTTCATGCCAATTACCTCTCTTCATCTAATTGGTGTTGTTGCAGTCTCAATTATTTTCTTAGGAGAACAGCTAAATGCATTCAAATGGATTGGACTTTTGTTAGCATTAATTGCAGTATTGTTATTCAATTCCGAGCGAAATTCAAAGGTAGGAATTACTAATTTCAAGAAAGGAATAACATTAGCAATATTTTTCATTATTATTGCAATTGCTGCAGGGTTTACTAATCGGGCTGGAGCAATATCAAAGAACTTAGAGTCATTTATGCTTTGTGCGTGGATTATGTCTGCAATTGTGGGAGGGGTATGTACCTATTTTTCTAAAGGGCTAAGTTTTCAAGCAATTAAGCATGGGGCGTGGATTGCAGTAAGTAATTTCATTGCGTACTTTGCAGTCTTAATGGCGATGGCAAAAGGCCCAATGTCTGAGATATATATAATCGGCAATCTTAAGCTACTTGTTGCAGTACTCCTCTCATGGTTATGGTGTAAGGAGAGGTTAACCTTGAAAAGGATTATTTTGGTATTACTTTCTATTATTGCTGTAATCTTACTTAGAGTATAAATCTGGCCTAATCTTTTTAAATCTCCTTTAATTTCTTAATATATGCAAGAGCTTGATCCATTTATTCTTCCACAGGGTTATTTGTTAAGGGATTTTGTGACAGATGGAGAATTAACCCATGCGCTAGTTCATTTTCATTCTAAGAAAAAAAAGCCTCATTATCGGCTACTTGATATTAAATCTAGTGGAGAGATTGTTGAAGACTTTAATCTGGAAGAAATAATTTCCGCTGATAATATTGAATCTTTAAGTCTTACTTCAAAAGGATTGGGGGTTGGAGTGATGCACGCTGTTCAAAAGGAAGGTTACCACCCTTTTAGTGTAGGGGTCGTTTACCTTAATGGGAAGAAAGTTGTTGGAACAACCCCCTTTGTTGAAGATCCTGATGCAAACAGGGGGCCCAGATTTGTTAAAGCAGTTACACAAAATGATGTAATTTATAGAATTGTTGGCACAAAATTGGTTGGATTTCAAGGTGATTCTGCTAAATCAACAATAAGTTTGAATGTTGGAGAAGATCAACTTGCATCAGTACAAGATATTTGTGGAGATGGCGAAAATATGTATGTGCTTAGTAAATTTATAAATACATATGAAACTGATTCAGAAGAACCAAAAGAAACTCAAGAGTATCATGCTGTTTTAAAGGTAAATTCTAATGTGAGTATTGAAGCAACAGGACCAAGACTTTTTAAAAGGGAAATTGGAGTTCAACTTGAATATCATGACCATTTTCATGGAATTGTACATGACGGCAAAAGGATTTTATTGACAGGAGATAAGATTGTTGCCATAAAAGATGGAGAAGTAAGGAAAGTCAGTTCATCAAGAGGATATGATCTAATGAGAGATAAAGATTTGGTTTATGCGACAACTGAAGCAGGCATTTTAGTGATTGGGGAAGGAAGGATTTTAGACAATTTAGCACAAATTAAATTTTCTTCAGCAAAGATGAGGCCTTTTCCTGGAGGGGTTATGGTAGAGGATTATTCTACTCAGACTGATGAAGGTTTTGGAAGGATTAGACGGTTTTTTATTTAATTACTCTATTTGCCTCTCTTAGCGAAACCACTTCACTACCGGAAAATTTATTTTCCGAATACCCCTAGACTGATTGAACGATTCTTTTAGTATCCTTCCTTTTTTTAGTGTGCTTGAGGGCAAAGCCCGAAACCACTTCACGTGGTACCAGAAAACTTGTTTTCCGAGTACACACAGATCGCTTAAACGGATCTTTCTAGGAGCAAACGTACGGCCGCAATCCTTTGGATTAGGCCAAATTAAGGGGCTTGAGGACCAATGGGCCGAAACCCCTAGACTGATTGAACGAGTCTTTTCGTTCAATACAAAACTATATAAATCAACAAACATTTAGTTTTTTAAGCCCGACACAGAGAGTATCCACGGGAGCTTACGGCGTTGTCCAAGCTTTGATCGTGGAGGTTAGTGGTGCGGGCTTCATATTCATTCACGTTCATCAGGTATAAATCATGTTCATTATTCACAAAAAGAAGAGAAGTATTGTGTAATTAAGAATTATTTCTGTTAGGACGTGTAAACAAGGAGGTAGTTTACAATGGGAAAAATATCCCCAGTATCAGCAAAATATATTACTCATGCAACAATCGCTATTAGTGGAGTCGTTGACCGACCAGATGTTATTGGAGCCATCTTTGGCCAAACAGAAGGACTTTTAGGTTCTGAGTTAGAATTAAGAGAGCTTCAAAGATCTGGAAGAATCGGCAGAATTGAAGTTAATGTTGAAACAGCAGGCGGCAAAACAACAGGGACTATTGATATTCCTTCAAGTCTTGATAAAGCTGAAACCAGTATTGTTGGTGCAGCTTTAGAAGTAATTGATAGAATTGGTCCATGTGAAGCTAAGATAAAGGTAACATTAATTGAAGATGTAAGAGTTTCAAAAAGAGAATATGTTATCGAAAGAGCAAAAGAATTATTAAGAGAATTAATGGATAAAACTCTTCCAGATTCTCAAGAGATTTCTGATGAAGTTGCTCAGTCTGTAAGAGTGATGGAATTAACAACTTGGGGAAGAGAAAGACTTCCAGCTGGCCCAACTATTGAAGACAGCGAAGATATTATTGTTGTTGAAGGTAGAGCAGATGTAATTAATTTATTAAAACATGGTTTTAAGAATGTGATTTCTTTAAATGGCACAAATGTGCCTGAAGCAATTAAAGCTTTGTCAAGAGAAAAAGTTGTTACCGCTTTTGTTGATGGTGATCGAGGAGGAGACTTAATTATCAAGGAGCTTATTGGAACAAGTGAATTAGATTACATTTCAAAAGCACCAGATGGTAAAGAAGTTGAAGAAATAACTAAAAAGGAAATCCATAAGGCGCTAAGGAGCAGGGTTAATTTAGAACAATATAAATTGGAACATGGCATACCCAAAGAGACTGCAGTCAGCAGTCCGGAGTCTGGAGATAAGGGCCCGCAGTCTGGAGAAATTAAAAGTTTAAAGGTTGAAGAACCTGTGTCTGAAGAAAAGGCAAAGAAGAAGGTCATTGTTAAGAAAAAGGAAGAAAAAGTAGAAATTCCTTTGACTGATGAAGAAAAAACTTCTTTAAGTGACATGGCTGATGAGCTTATTGGTTCCCGCGGAGCCTATTTGCTTGATGAGAAACTAAATGTGCTGGGCAAAGTTCCTTTATCTGAACTTGAGACTAATTTAAAGGATATGGCAAATAAAGTGTATGCAGTTATAATGGATTCATCAGTTGATGAGGCGATTTGTGCTGTTGCAAAGGAAGCAAATGTTAAATGCCTTATTGGGAAGGAATTAAATGTTGATCCAGTTAAGGTCGGAATTTCTGTCATGGTTGGGGATGATTTATAATCCCTTTAACTTTTTTTTAATATATTATTGTTCTATTATGTAAACAATTCCTCGAGTCGTGCCATGAAGACCTATAACTCCGTCTAAATTATAATCAGTAGTCAGATAATCTCTTACAAACTCTGCTCTGTCAATTACATAGCTCATAAAAAATAAAGAATAAGAAATAATTTAAAAAGGTTTATCCGCAAGTTGCGTCTGGTGCGCCTGTAGGAGCAGTTTCTCCCCATCCAAAGCCTGGAGTAGGGTTTGCTGCATCAAGAGGTACATTACATTCAGCTGGCGGTACTGCAAATGCAGAACAGATTACTTCTTGTAATGCTGCTGGACTTCTACCTGCACTAACTTTAATACCATTAATAACTAGGCCAGGGGATCCACCAATCTCATACTTCTCATTTAATTCTTTATCAGAATTAAATAATGGGAATCTTCCATTTAGCCAGCTTTCTTTATCTTCAAGAAGTGCTGTTGCGGTAAATTCAGTATCAGCTGCCGCGACACAAGTGTCAAGTGCTGCTTGATTAACCCCAGTACTTGCAATACATTCATCCCTTTTTCCTTCTTCAAGGAAGCATTTTAAGTATGGGATGAACTTGTCATTTTGTTCCTTTTGGATGCAGTATTGGTTTAATTGTTCGACAACTTCGGTTTCACCATGCATTGCATAATAAACATATCTAACTGTATAGTCGAATTTGTCCCCAAATGCTTCTACAACTGGAATAAATCCTTTTTCAATTTGAGTTCCGTATGGGCAGTGGCTCATGACAAATAATTCAACTTCTGGAGTAGCTCTTTTATTACAAGCTAAAATTGCTCCCTTGCAATCGTCATCATCACAATCAACCTTTCCATCGCCATTATCATCTTTACCATTATCGCAAATTTCTGCTGCAGGATCAAAAGATGATCCTAGTCTTAATGATAATAATTCTCCTGTATCGTCAACAAAGTTTTCAATGTTGGCAAAGTTTTCATGAGACTGTACGCTTTTATCAAATAAGACTGCTGGTAAAAACTCAATATTGTTTTCTTCATATGCTTTTTTACCTGCTTCTGTGTTATAATCTAATTCAGTAACATCTAAGCCAGGGAAAATTTGTTCAAGAGATGTTTTAAATTGGCTTGTATCACAAGTTTCACATCTTGTATCACTGATAATTGTTAGTTTAACAACTTCTCCACTTGGTGTCACAGTTTCATCTGGTGTCACAGTTTCATCTGGTGTAACAGTTTCATCTGGTGTAACAGTTTCATCTGGTGTTTCAACAGGAGTTGTTGGTTTTTTTATAGACATAAAAATTACAAAAGCAATAAGTGCTATAACAACTGCAACAGTTGCAATTGTTCCCCAATCAGTTCTTGGAGCTTTTTTATCCTTAGTTACCTTTTTTGTTTCATGCTTAGTTACCTTTTTTGTTTCATTTTTTTTTGTAGTTTTTTTCTTTGCCATTTTCTATCATCCTCGCAAAACTTCGTCAATAATTGCTCTGAAGTCAGATTCTTCTGCTGCAATGTCATTTTTAGCTTCATGGACTGCTCCAACTCTTACATACTTACAACCAAATACCATTGTTGGTACGGTTCGTTGTGGATTTGAGTCCAAGAAAATTTGCATTGCTTCTTCTGGAACACTTTCCTCAATTTCTGGGGTTAGTGCATCATCGCCAGTATCAAGTATCCACAAGTGGGCATTTATTTTTCCCTGTTCAATATAGTCTGTTGTTACCCTTTCAAACCCTGGTTTAACCCAGTGGCAATGTGGACAAGAAGAGGTTGAAAACATATGAATTACTGGTAAGCCATCTTCATAGCAAATCTCCTTATTAGTATCTGTATAATTTGGAGTGATTACAGGGGCTTCACTAATTTTAATGTCCGCTTCCTTATTTAATTCTTCAATTCTTTCCAAAAGTAATTTATTCTGTTCTTCAATTTCTAGCATAGCTGTAATTTGGGGTTTTGCTTCATCCCAAGGTACAATTCTAGCAGGATTCTTATCAGTTACTTTAATTATATGCCATCCAAATTGAGTTTGGACAACTTCTGAAATATCACCTACATCAAGAGCAAATGCTGCTTGAGAAAAGCTTGGAACCATATCTTCAGCTGTAAACCATCCAAGTTCTCCGCCATTCAATGCGCTTGAATCAATTGAGTTTTCTTTTGCTAAAGTTGCAAAGTCCTCTCCTGATTTCAGCTTTGTTAAAAGTTCTTGTGCAAGCTCTTTATCTTCAACTAGAATGTGAGATGCAAAGATTGTTGCAGGTTCTGAGAACAGTTCAGGGTTTGAGTCATATTGTTCCTTAATAATCTCTTCATCAATATTAATTAATGGATTGATTGTATCATTCATATACTGGGCAATCATTAGTCTTTCAAGCATATCTGCCTTGAAATCTTCATATTCAATCCCTTGAGTCTCAAGAATTGAATTAAATTGCTCTTTATCAGTACCAGTAATTGAGAAGTAAGTTTCCATAGTGGTTGCAAAGTATTCTTCAGTTACTTCAATCCCCTCAGCTTTTGCAGCTTGTACTAGTAGCTTTTTGTTGATTAATTGTTTTAGAAGTTCTTCATCGCTAATCTGTGGAGCAGATGATGGATCTTGAATAATTAATGTTTTAATTTCTTCTAATTCTGATAAATAAATTGGTTCTCCATTTACCATCGCAGCGATATCGCTATCAATTGTTTCACTGGAGTAAGTTTTTACTAAGATAAAAACAACTGCTAAAATAGCTAAAATAGCTACAATTAAAAGGCCTTGGTTTAAAGTCTTATCTTCTTTCTTATTTACTTTTTTTTTAACCATAAAAATCCCCCCATAGGAATACTCCTGGAAGAATAACTGGCCATATTTATATCTTTTGGTAACTTTGGCGTGATACTATTATGTTAATCGAACTTAATCCTTCAAGAAGTTCCAATATCTCAGGTAAACGCTTCTATGCAATATATTGCCACTTTGCCAAGGAGTGTATTTGTAAAGTGAGTAGGTTGCCATGTTGCTAGGAATAACTGGAGGGATATCATAAATTTCCATTGTTGGCAATGGTGACCCAAGGGTGCTTGCATAACTGTACCAATGTTTTAATCTTTCTGCAGCACATTCAATTTGTCCATCTGGATTTCTTCTAGAATCATCCCATAATTGACATCCAGTGAGATTATTTAATGCATCTTGCTTAGTTGGTCTTTGTTGTATTGCAGATTGTTCTGTTTGGATTCTTGCTAAAATTAAAAGTGGATTGATTTGCTGTTTTTGGGCTTCAGAAAAAATTTTTTTACTAATTAAAACACCGCTTGGAAGTCTATAATTTCTCACCCACCACTTATTAGTTTCAAAGAGGGTTTGAATTTCTTGTTCTGTTACTGAATTTACATCTAAAAATTCTTGATTGCTCATAAGTGTATTAGCATTAAATCCAGTATCTAAAGTTCCAGAGTAAATTCTTTTAAGACCATTAAAGATTTCAAGGGAATAAACTCCTCCATCTAACTGGGGAGTTAACGCATATGAAAATTTTTCCATTGCCCTAAATGGGATTTCAAATGTATTTATTCCATTTCTTAAAAATACAACCATCTGTCCTCCTGTTGCCCAAATTGTTATTTGGTAGCTGTTTCCTCTTGCCAGTCTTGTTTCAACTTTAGGGTGTAGGTCAGAATGCTCAGTGCATGAATCTATTTGATAACAGCTTCTAGCTTCGGGAGAATGGAACCATCCGCATCCTCCTTCAACACTTTTAATACAACTTGCTACAGGGATGATTGTGCTCCTTAGACAACAGCCTGCATAGCGTTCGTTAAAACAGGTTGCATATCCTATGGAATCATCGCACCCTTCACAGTTTTTATGCTCTACCCAAAAACCCTTAAAGCATAAATCTAATTTACCATTGTTACATTTTGTTTCCCCGGTTGTACAGGTTGCATTAACAAGAGGAATTAAGAAAATAGCCAAAAGAATTATTGAGAGTAGTTTCATCCTATAACCTCTGCTATTTTGTTTACTTCAGCTATAAAGCTTGCAGGGCACATTGCAAGAGAGTCAACTATTGAAGAACAGTCAGTATTTTTAATATTTAATTCATCCATATACTTTTCAAGGTTTTGATTCATTGCAAAGAATTGCGCTTGAGTTTCTGGATCAGGAGAATTACAAAGTTCTCTGCATTGATTAAGGGCAGTTTGTCTTGTATTACGGGCATTTTCACTTGCTTCTTTATTTACAGTTTCCGTAGCTTCAAAAGGGCAGTTCCAAACGCACAGCCCATCTCTGCAAGAGTAAAAACCTCCTTCACATTCACTTTCTGGCTCTTTATCAAAACAGTCTCCTGTGTTAAAACACTCTACATCATTTTTTATTAGATTTTGGTCACTGGTTGATGCCCCAGAATTATCTGTGCATTGATATTCAATTCTATAATCTTTTGGAACCAAGTAATGGTGATTTACTTTATTAAATCTTATTGGGTCAAATGCTTCAGTATTTCCATCTCCCCAGTTCATAGTACATTCTCTTATTTCATTGTTTGATCCAACCCCGGCCAATACATCAACAAACCCACTCCCTAAATTATTCGTTTCAATATCTGTACCTATGTTTGGGCCATAAAAGATTGAAAATCCTAAGTCAATTGATGCAGTGCTTCTGCAAAGGAAAAATAAACATGTTTTACCTCTTGCTTCAGCAAAAATATGGTCTCCTGCATTAACTGCTAATTCAATTACTTTTGATCCACTTTTTATCTTCTCAAACTCTTTGCCATTAATACTAATGCTTGAAAATTGTTTATTTGTAAAATATTTCTTATCTGCTTTTAATCCGGCCCATAATGTTCCTCTTTCCGGAATAAAAAAAGATAGTCCTTTACTCCCAAGTTCAGAATATCTATTTAGGTAAACAAGTTCGTAGGTGGAATCAGAATTATATTCTGATTTAATATCTATCATTCCAATTTGGCAGCATTTTCTAAATATTCCACAATCAGACTCTTCAATAAGTTCTTCTCTTGAGTTACAAGGATTTGCACCTAATGGGGAAAATAAAGAATATCTACAAACCCCTCCATATGTAGAACATTCAGATCCATCTGGAACATTCATTATAGGATTTTCAAAGTTTAAATGTTCTTCTTCAATTATCTCTTCGACATTAACAGTTGTAGTTGTTTGTTCGAAAGGTTCGTAACAATGAAATTCTCCATTGGAGTCTTCCCAGCAAACTGGTCCATCTCCTGGTTGCCACCAATCTGGGGCAGATTCACTTTGTGGAGAAATAGATGTAAATGCCCCTCTGCAAAAAGAATCACAGTTATCTCTTGACGCAGTCCATCTTTTAGTTTCTCCTTGGCAAGCAGTTTGTGAAAGGAGATTACTAGTAATCCCTCCTGCATTTCTCTCACAGCAACATCCAGTTTCGCAAGCGGTTGCGTAAATGCCAGTAAGGGTAGCGCAAGCTTCAGAATTACCTTCTACAAACATTTGGTTTTCACATTCTTCTGTTTCACAACAAATGGCAATATCTGTTACATATTCACAGGCATAATCTCCTGGATTTAAACAGCATCCTCCGCCTAAAACCATATTTAATGACAAAAAAAAAATTAAGGTAAAAAGGAGTTGTTTTATCATCATTTTAAATAACATAAAATATGATATATATACTTTTCTAGAGAAAACTATTTTAAGGGGGAATCAAAGAAGGTTAATAGGTGATTTTTATGAAGATAATTATTGATACAAAGGAAGATTCCAAAGAACATATAAGAAAAGCAGTTTTATTTTTGCAGACTATTGTAGACAGCAACAATGTTGAGCCTATAACACCTGATTTTAACCCAGAACCTGCTGAAGGAGCCTTTGGGATGTTTGATACGCCACAGCAGTCTGGAGATAGCAGTCAGGAGTCTGGAGATAGTAGTATGGAGTCTGGAGATAGTAGTCTGGAGTCTGGAGAGAAAGAACCGTTTAATATGAATGATTTAATAGAATACTGATGAAAGAATATGAATTTGTGGATGATTTAACATCTGATGTGCTATTTGTTGCTTATGGAAAAGATGTTAATGAATTGTTTGTTAATTCAGCAAAAGCTATGTTTGATATAATATGTGAGATTGTTCCAGCAACTGAGGAAGTTAGCTTTGAAATTGAAGCGAAAGATTTGGAGAATTTACTCTATTTGTATCTCTCAAGACTTTTAGCGGAGTATGAAATCAATGAACTTTTCTTTTCTGAGTTTCAGGTTGAAATTAGTGGAAATAAATTAAATGCTAAAGCTTTAGGAAGTGAAGCTGATCCTAAACAAGGAAAAACTCAAGTAAAGGCAGTTACAATGTATAAATTTGGAATAAAAAAAACAGATGAGGGGTATGAAGCAACTGTAAGCTGCGATATTTAAAATGAAATCAAAATTACAAAAGATTAATGAGAATATGTGGCGATTACCTAAATCAGTTAGACCTGGTATGCGAGTAGATGCAATGATTCTTGCAAATGCGCAAGCCTTGGATATGATTGAAAATGAGGCAATAGAGCAATTAACTAATGTTGCAATGTTGCCAGGGGTTGTGGAGCCTGTTATGGCTATGCCTGATGCTCATTGGGGATATGGGCTGCCAATGGGGGCAGTTGGGGCATTTGATCCTGAAAATGAGGGGGTAATAAGCTCTGGAATGACTGGATTTGATATTAATTGTGGAATTAATCTTGTTAGAACTAATTTAACTCCAAAAGAAGTCCAAGCAAAATTAAGAGAGCTTGTTGATGAATCATTTAAAACAATTCCTTGTGGCGTGGGCGCTAAAGGAAAACTTCATTTAGAAAAGGATGATCTTAATAATTGTTTAAAAGATGGCATGAAATGGGCTTTATCGAAGGGTTTTGGAGTACAGGAGGATCTTGATAACACTGAAGAAGGGGGATCGATGGCTGGTGGCGATCCTAGTAAGGTTTCTGAACTTGCATTAAAAAGAGCAAAAAAACAACTTGGAACTTTAGGTTCTGGCAACCATTTTTTAGAATTTCAAGAAGTAGCTGAAGTTTATGATCAAGAAATGGCAAAAAAATGGGGTATAGAAAAAGGTAAAGTTTGTTTTATGGTTCATTGTGGTTCTCGTGGGCTTGGCCATCAAATTGCAACTGATTATCTCAAAATTCATGAAGAAGCTGCAAAAAGGTATAATATCATTTTGCCAGATAGACAACTTGCGTGCGCCCCTATTAACTCTCAGGAGGGCCAAGATTATTATAAAGCGATGGTTTGTGCAGTTAATTATTCTTTTACAAATAGATTAGTTATTACACATTGGATGAGAGAAGTTTTTGAAAGAATTTTTAATAAAAGGTGGCAAGAATTAGGACTGCAAACAGTTTATGGGCTTGCACATAACATTTGTAAGAAAGAAATGCATATAATTAACGGACAAGAAAAAGAAGTTTATGTGCATAGAAAGGGGGCAACGAGGTCTTTTCCAGATATTCCTGTTTTAATCGCTGGGTCAATGGGAACAAGTTCATGGCTTCTTAAGGGAACAAAAGAAGCAATGACAACAACATTTGGAAGCACGGCGCATGGTGCAGGCAGAGTATTATCAAGAAAAGCTGCCACTCAGAAATATGCGGGTGGAGCAGTTGAAAGGGAAATGATTGCTAAAGGAAGAATTGTAAAAGCAGCTAATATGAGGGTGCTCGCTGAAGAAGCCCCTGGCGCATACAAAGATGTTGACGCCATAATTGAAACAGTTGACTCAGCAAATGTTTCTAAGAAGGTTGCAAAGTTAATTCCAATGGGAGTTATTAAAGGGTAGAGGCAGCTTTTAAAACATGAGGCCAGGCAATAAAAACCTTTTCTGCTTTTAGTAGTTCATTATCAACATAACTTGTGATTTCTTTTATTCTTTCATTAGATTCATTAAACCCTGAACTATTAAGTACAATTTCTACTAACAGTTCAAGTCCAGATTTAAAATGTTCTTGTCCAGTTCTTTTTTTTAAAATAGGTTTTGCAAATTCAAAATTTTCAGCGCCTTCTCTAAAAAGCGCTACAGTTGCAGCCACAAGTGATTCGTAAGGGGATGAGGTTACACAACATGTTAAAAAAGTTCCAATAACATCTGATACTGCATCTATTGTAGCAATAGTTTCATCAGTTAAATCCCTTCTTGCAGGGTCATGAGTAATTGATGCCCCAATAAATGCTGAAACCCCTTGCCTTTGTGCAAAACTGCTATGAACAATATCTTCATATCTAAAATTAGGACTATCTTTCTGTGCCCCAGCGATTTCATTAGGTACAAAAGGGGCCTTCACTAAACTTAAGTCTATTGCATAACAACCATACCCTCTGGATTGATAAGTGATTGCTGGTTCTAAAAATACAAATTGCCTACTAAGTAATCCTGTTTTAACTAACGAGGATAATCTTAAATCAGGAATTCCTTCAACAAGTGGATAACTTGAAACAATTTTTTGGTTGTCTTTTATTTCATAAGGTGAACTTAATTCTTCAAGCAAGGTTATTTCTTGCCACAATTCCCTTGGTGCAATTGGGATATCAATGGTAAATCCCCTTGGCCATCCAACTTCTCCAACTGTTTTTCCTAAGGGTTCTAGTAAAAGCTCACTAAGATTAATAGATAAGGGATATCTTTTTTTATTTGTTGAATATTTTACAAAACCTTGTTCATCTCCTTTACTTCTTGGTATCCTTCCAGGGTCATAGCTTTCTAAAACCATATCATCATCTAGAAATATTACTTGTCTTTCTCTTAGATATAATTGCATAAAATTTCTTATTCCCCCAATTCCGGCTCCGAGAAGAGAAGGTATAAAAGATTCCACGATTCTTCCTCTTCTTGCAATTTTGTGGGCAAAATTAACTTGCTTAAGTGGTCCAACATAATGAATTGGAAGTTTTTTTCCAAAGCTTTTTACTAATCTTCTTGTTGCTCCACAAGCTGTGTGATTAAA
Source organism: Candidatus Woesearchaeota archaeon (assembly GCA_017610005.1). GTDB lineage: Archaea > Nanobdellota > Nanobdellia > Woesearchaeales > B29-G15 > B29-G15. The sequence continues at coordinate 59,268 of JAFCCU010000005.1, forward strand.
AATATAGATATCTGGCAATGGTCCAAAACTTTCTTCTTGATCTAAAAGCCCATTAAGCAACTTAGATAAATATTTGGGTCTTCCCAATGTGGGAATTGCAATTGCAGGGTTCATGGATCTTGGAAGCGTCCATGATTTAAAACCTTAAGGGAGAATAATTATTTTTATGCTGTGTTCATTAGAATTTTTAAATTTCAATAATCTTCCCTTTTCGCCCAACATTAATTAATCTTGTTTTACCTATTTTCTCTTCTATTCCTTCTGCTTCATGGACATGTGAACAAAGCGCAATGTCTGGCTTAAATTTTTTAATTGCTTTTGTAACACCAGTTGAGCCTGGAAATATATCAGTGAATTTGGCCATCTTTGTAGAATCAGGGTGAACATGGGTCACCATTATTTTTTTCTTTAAATATTCAATTTTTTTAAAGCCTTTTTCTAGCTTGTCATAAATTTCTTTTTCACCTAATTGAAAAAGACCAATGTTGGCTCCACCACAACCAAAGAATCCAACGTCCCCATATTTAACAGATGTGCCATGAATGTTTTTAACGCCGTAAAATTCTGCGAAAAAATTAGCAGTAGCATTGGTTTCATGATTCCCTGGGATAAGAATTACTTTTTTCTTTTTTGCAACAAATGGCCCAATAATATTATCAAGAGATTGTTCAGCGTAGGTTAGGTCGCCACAAAGAATAACTAAATCAACATTTTCTTTCTCAGCTTGCTCTGCTAGTTTTTTAGCTAGCTTTGTATCCCCGTGAATGTCTCCAGAAGCAAGAATTTTCATCTTCGTGTAATTATCTCGGCTTTGTCTCCTGTTAAATCAATAACTTCAGAAGGTTTGCCTTTTTCATAAGCTTCGTAAATCATGAAGTTTGTATTGTTGGAAATATCATCATGTACTTCATCAATGTCATGAGAATACTCTTCTCCTGAAACATTTGCAATAGTTGAGATAATTGGTTCGCCAATATGCTCAACAAATTCACTTATCCAGTGTTTTGGGATTCTAACTCCGATTGTATCATTTTTAGGATTTACGTGCTTTGAAACTGCATTTTTATTTTTTAGATTTAAAACAAGCGTATAAGGCCCTGGAAGTTTAGCTAGCCATTCTTCAGCATGAATTGGCACTTCACAATTTTCTCTTATCCAAGCTTTTGAAGGGACAATAATAGATAGTGGTGCATGGGGATTCTTCTTAATCCTTCGTAGTTTTTTAACTGCTTCATCATGAGTTGCAGCAGCACCTAGGCCGTTTATTGTATCAGTGGGGTGTAAAAAAACAGCACCTTTGGCAATCTCTCTAGCATACCTTTCCTTCTCTTCAAAAAGCTCGGTTTTAGTGATAATCATAAGGTTAAGAGAACTAACGTATGTTTATAAATTTGTTTATTGAAAATCTTCGATTTGTAAATTTTTGTTATTTAAAATTTCTTCCGAAATTTTACCGGGGTTTAATACCCTGGACTTCAGTCCGAAATTTTTAATCCCAAAAATCCATCTTTTTTCGAGGGCCACAATACTTAGAAATGCCTTTGGCATTTCTTGTACATGAAATCTTTTTGGATTTCAAAGTACCCCAACTTTTAAGTTGGGGATATCACAGAGTGATACCAGTGAGTTGTGCTCACTTGTGCTCACTGAGTAGGTCCGAGTGATGGATTTTTGTTATTGTGAATCAAGACAACAGAGAAAAAATTGCTTCTGGTTTGGCAAATGGGGACTGTTCAATGAGTTTTAAATTTACACCCACGGCATTTCTTGCCAATTGAATTGCTTCTTCTTCAGTTCCATCTGAGACAGATAATTCTTTTAAAAGAAGTTCTGTCAAGTTTCCAAGTGCTTCCTTAGTTGTTGTTTCCTCTGAAAAGATTCGGGCAGGAGCATTATATTCTCCCACTAATGTGTTTGGAGTGAAGATTTCACGATCAAGCAAAAAGAGTTTGAAAATTTCATTAATGAATGGAGAATTTAAAAATTCTGTATTCCCCATTAGATCCAGCTCCAGTCCGGAGTGCATAGGATCTTGCATGTATGCCAACATAAATACTTCATCAGGTTTTATGTTATCTGTAATATGTCCTAAACCACTTTGAAGATTAAGACCCATAGAGAGCCCGTACCAAGTATCACTTACAAGAGCATTTCTTATAGTCTTATCTCCAGCTAATTCTAAGATTGTATCAATATCATTTTGTTGGTACCACCAAGCTACCTTCATCAATGCTGCAAGTCTAACTCTTTTTTCTTGTGAAAGCCTTGCTTCAATAGCTTGGTAATCACTCCTTCTTGCTTTTCCTAAAATGCTTAGATCTCCATGCCTGGGGGAGTGAGTTAGGCCTTCATGTACATATTTAGGGATTCCAGCTTTTTCAATTAATTTTTTGTAGTTAGTTTCTGTAGAAAAAGTAAGAGTTTGCAACCGCCTTACGGTTCTTCGCGCTGGTTCAATTAATCTTGTGTGCGACTCAGGGAAAGTCTCAGGATTAGCAGCCACATAAGCTGCAATTTCAGTTAAAGTGTGTGCAGCATCAAAACTAGCTGGAACTTTTCCTAATTTATTTGGGCTGTAGCTATGCATAGAAGGAGCATCAATATTTAGGTATTTATAAAGGTTACTACTCATTGAGGATTAAAAAGGCTCGAAAAAGATAATTTATGCCTCAATATTGGCTCTCCTCACACCTTGTTGCCAGTAGAATTGATCTACAAAATCGATTTTGGCTTTGTATTCATCCCATTCAATATAATTGATTTTTCTAAAAAACATTTAAGCCACCCCCAGATCTTCTAAATATCCCATCATAAATCCCTCTTCTCCTGCTGAAATTTCATCATCCTCTAAAAAATTTGTTAAGTGATGCATGGAGTAGATATCTTCTTCCATTAGATAACACCTCTTCTTGTTTGCTCTCTTATGCAATCAAAAAATAAACTTTCTATTGTCCCAACCGTTGTATCCATTTGATTCACCTCAAATATCTTAATGGCGGGAACTGTTTATAAAGAGTCTTCACCAAGATGTCTTGTGTCCAGTGGATTTGTCGTCTATGCTAATTAACTGTTTAAGAAAATCTTAGAACTTATTGGTCTTGTTTGTAATCAACATGCGATTGCACAACCTTTATAAGCGCCCCATTATAATTTCTATATGGGTAGTAATGATGAGGTGAACACCCTCTGACGCGAGAATGATGAGCGGAAGTAACTACTGAGCTACCCCCATTTTTAAGTCTGAAGTATAAAGTTAGAAGTACGAAGTTTGCAGTAAATATTTCTCCTGACTCCAAACTCCAGACTATTCTATCCAAACATTCTCAGATAATCGCTGCCTTCTCGTTCTTCAGATTCTTGGACTTTCTCAATGGCCTTAACCATATCAGAATGAGTGATGTAGTTTCGTTTTTTTCTTATTGCAAAATAACCTGCTTCTGTTGCAGTTGCCCTTATTTCTGCCCCTGAGAAGTTTTCCATTTTAGCGACTATTACTTCTTCATCAATGTCTTTAAGGGTCATATTTTTGGTATGGATTTTGAAGATTTCCTTTCTCCCTTCTATTTCGGGAAGAGGCACTTCAATTAATCGGTCAAGTCGGCCAGGTCTTAATACTGCTGGATCTAGAATATCGCGTCTGTTTGTACAACCAATGACTTTTACATCTCCAAGATTTTTAAAGCCGTCAATTTCTGCTAAAAGTTGCATAAATGTTCTTTGTACTTCTCGTTCTCCACTTGTACCAATCTCAATCCTTCTGGATGCCAGAGCATCAATTTCATCAATAAAGATTATTGATGGAGCTTTTGCTTTAGCAAGTTCAAAAATTTCTCTAACAAGTTTTGCACCTTCGCCGATGAATTTCTGTACAAGTTCTGAAGCTACAATCTCAATAAACGTTGCATGTGTTGAATGCGCTACTGCTTTAGCAAGAAGAGTTTTCCCAGTTCCCGGTTCACCATATAATAAGATTCCTTTTGGAGGAATAATCCCAATTTTTTCAAAGAGTTTAGGATTTTTCAAGGGAAGCTCAATTACTTCTTTTACTTCTCTAATTTGATCCTTTAAACCACCAATCTCTTTGAAAGTTAAAGTAGGTTTTTCAATTATTACAAATTTCTCAACATTAAATTCATGGTTGCTTTCAATTTTTTTAATAATAGTTAGATTTTTTTGTTCAACTAACACTGATTCTCCTGGCACAAGAGCTAATTCTGGCATTTTATTAACACAGAATTGGTTGCCATTTGGAATTTTAATTACAATGCCATCTTTGATAACATTTTTAACTTCACAAACCATTAATGGTTTAGCAGAAAATCTATTAATTTGCTCCCTCATATGATTAACTGTTTCTCTAAGTATTCTATTTTCCTCTTCTAATTGGGAGTAGGAATAAGCATAACTGTATCCTGCTTTTTCTGTTTCATCTGTTTTTTCTTCTGACATTTTTTAAAGGAAGACCCAATGGGTTTAAAAAGGTTATCCAAAAGGTATTAAAAAAGAAGTTTACCTTCTTTCATTAGAATTACCCTCTTTTTCTTATTTATTGCAGTTATGTTGAGCTTTTGTCTTTTTGCATTAATCACAATATCTGTATGATAGACTGAAGCGCGATCAGCTTCAAAGCCAGACCCGAGAGCAATATGAATCATGCCTGCAATTTTTTCATTTACAATTAAATAATCACATAAACTTGCTTTTGGATTTGTGTTAATTGCAAATTCTCCAATATTATTGAAGTTTCTTTTCTTCATGTTAATTATCTTCTTTGGAGTTGATTTATGCTTTTCTTGTTCTTTAAGCAGTTTCATCCCTTCATCTTTCTTTTTCTTTAATTGCTCTAGAATTTTCTTTTCTCCACTAATAACCTTATAATCTCCATTAACTTCAACTACAAGAGGCTTATTTTCATTTAACATATAGCTTTGATCAAGAGCAATAACTACATCTCCAACAAATTTCCCAATCATTTTTTCAGGAGTAATAAACATCTCTCCTGCAGGGATATTTGCCATTCTACCAAACTTCTTTTTGGTTATTTTTAATGCCTCAGGATCAATAATGTTTCTTGAATCTCCATCCGACCGCATTGGCTTTCTGCCTTTAGTTATTACTTTAAGTTTTGTTTGACCGCCTTTTACTTTGATTCCTTCTACTTCTAAATAATCTGCTTCACCTGTTAATTTTTGCAGTTTTTTATTCTTATTTCTCATGCTTAACCAGTCAATGTTATTTGATTCAATAAAAGAGTCAATGGGCAGAGTTTCAGTAAACCCTATTCGTGTCAATGGGTCTCTTTGTTCCTCGTGAGATTGAGGAGTAAATTCAAGTTTTAATGCCATCCTAGTTGGGCTTTGCCACCTTGATTTTCTGTTCTTTGTAGGGTATCCGATTCTTTCCCCAAATAGATGCCTTCCACCATATCCCTTGCCAGAAATGCCAAATATTGCATTAGCAATTTTTATTCTATTAAGCTTCAATGCACTTGATAATTTTTTGAAGGCCATAAATACTGGCTCTTTGATGTTTTTGTCAAGTTCGCATCCCTTAAGGACTGCAAGTAGATCACTTGTTGGAAATGGTGATGATAATTGTGAGGGTTTTGCACTGCCTCCAGACATACTAGGTTTTCCAGGACAAGAGTTTATCATTGAACTTGCTATAGCAAAATTATCTAGGTAATCTTCTAAAGGTAATTCAAGAAGCTTTTTTCCAGGAACTAACTCAAAACCACAAGCAACAGTTTCGGATTTTTTTAATGCAAAAACACGCTTCCAAACAAGCTTACATGTTTTTGTTAATAGTGCTGCTTTGTATGGTTTAAACCAGGAATACTTGTAATCAACAATTTCTTTATTAATTTTGAATCCTTTTTTGGTTGCATAGATCAATTGTGGCTTTTTGAAGTTCTTTTCGAAGTTTGGCACCTTCTTAGCAACAATTTTGATAAATGAAGCTAATGCAGTGGTTGCTTTATTTTTTACACCTTTTTTAAAGTCAGCATAGCAAGCCCAGATATCATCTAAGATCTCAATAACATGTGAATTACCGTTTGGAATCATTACAAGCATTTCCTTGCCCTCTTCATGTGCTGCTTTAGAAAATGGGGCTAAAGAGAAAAATGCCTTTTTATTAAATCTTGGCATAATAATTATCAATTGTTTTGCCCTTGGTAAGACTTTCTGATAGAATTTAACTTCTGATTCAAACACCTTTTTTTCGTATTTCATTTGATTTTTCATTAACTAAGTGTTTATTAATTTTGCTAAGATTGTAGTATTTTGATTGGCCAATGATTAATACGGTTGCAAACATGACAGTTCCAAAGATATGACTAAATTCTGTGAAGAAGTACCCTATGTCAATTAATTTTGTAATGTTTGACAATCTAAGCAAGAAACCTAGAGAGAAGATAGACAGGATTGCAATTAATGGGATTATTAGTTGTTTGTTTATTTTAAATTGATTTACAAAAAAGTAGAGAAGTATAATAGTTAATATTAATGTGCAAGATATTAGTATTATATTAATAATCATTTTTATATATTATTTAATATACATTTTATAATATAGATAAAGAAGAATACAAATAAAAAGGTTTCGGTTCATTCATGATATGGGTAAAAGTTTCCATCAATCATTATGTAATGGGCTTCGATGACGCCTTTTGACGCATCAAATTCCCCAACAACCTGAATTGGATCGTTATCTTGGTCTCTAATTTCTTCATTAATTGCTTCAACTGTGGTTCGATAGTCTCCTACAGTATATATGCTTCCATAGATACCTCTTGTGACTGGAAGAGAGTAAGATCCACTTTGAATTATAAATACTGGGCTTAGATCTTTGGTTCCAGGAGAACCTATTGGCTGACCTGTAACAACTACATTCCCATTATTAAAAGATCCTGGATTATTTGCAATTTCCTCTAGGGTTGTTGCCATATAGGAGGAGGTTTGTGTGCATCCAGATAATGCTAAGATTCCTAATCCTATTGCTGCGATATTTCTGATTTTTCTTGCTAGTCTTTTCATTTTAACCACCTAATTTATGTAAGTAAATGATGCTTTTAAATGTAAAAGTAAGAAAAATGCGACTTTGCTGAGAATTTTATTATTTAATTAATGATTTGCCAGTCATATCGTCAGGAATTGGAATACCCATTATTTCAAGAATTGTTGGGGCAACATCTTTTTGACCACCAGATTTTAAGTCTGAAGTCTGAAGTTTAAAGTCTGAAGTGACTAGGATGAAATTGATTGGGTTGCTTGAGTGGGCGGGTTTTGGGGTGCCATCTTTGTAGAGTTTTTCTTCGGCTGAGCCGTGGTCTGCTGTAACTAATAATGTATAGTTGTTATCCAGCGCTGATTTTACAATTCTGCCAGTGCATTCATCTACAACTCCAACACATTTAATTATTGCTTCTTTTACTGCGCTATGGCCAACTAAATCACAATTTGCTAAGTTGATTAAGATGAAATCATACTTCTGAGATTTGATTTGTTTTTCAGCTTCAACTGTTATTTCATATGCACTCATTTCAGGTTTTTCATCATAAGATGGCACTTTTGCAGAAGGAATCATTATTCGTTCTTCTCCTTTATTAGGGTCTTCAATTTGAGAATTGAAAAAATAAGTAACGTGGCCATACTTCTCTGTTTCAGCCATCCTTAGTTGTTTTAAACCATGTTCTGCGAGTACATGTCCTAAATTGTTTTTTACAAATTCTTCTTTGAATGCAACTGGGCACATAAACGTTCTGTCGTAAGAAGTCATTGCCAAATAATTGACTTTTAAGACTTTTCTTTCAAACATATGGAATCCATGAGAGATAAATGCCCGTGTTAATTGCCTTGGTCTATCTGTTCTGAAGTTGAAGAAGATTACAGAATCTTTATCTTTAATTGGTTGAAAACCGTCAAGGATTGTTGGTTGTATATAGTAGTCGGTTTTGTCTCCTCTTTTGTAAGCTAAATCAATTGCTTCGTTTGCAGTTTTTGCTTTAAAACCAGTTCCTTCTGTTAACATTTCATAGGCTTTTTTTGTTCTGTCCCAGTTTTGATCTCGATCCATTGAATAATATCTGCCAATAATAGAAATAATCTTGCCACAATTAAGTTCTTTACATTTATCTTCAATTATTTTTATATATTTTTTAGCTGATTTTTCAGGCACATCTCTGCCATCAGCAAAGAAATGAATAAAGACTTTCTTTTTTTTCTTGGCAGCTATTTCAAGCAGAGCTAGCAAGTGATTTGTGTGGGCATGCACGCCTTCATCAGAACAAAGCCCCATTAAATGGAGAGTATCTGACTTATCCATTACCTTTAAAATTTGTTCATTTCTAAAAAAAGAGCCATCCTCCATAGCTTTGTTAATTTTCTCATACATCTGCCAAACAATTCTACCTGCCCCTAAATGTAAATGCCCTACTTCAGAATTGCCTTGAGTGCCTTTTGGCAGACCAACTGCATTTCCAGAAGCTTTATTTTGACAGTGAGGATATTTTGTTAATAGAGAATCAAATACAGGAGTATTTGCCATATCAATGTAATTTCCTGGCCCTGGAGGTGCAATACCCCACCCATCCTGAACAAGTAAAATTACTTTTTGCATAGGCTTTTGAAAATGTTATTGATACTTAAAGGTTTCTAGGAAAGCTTTTATTATCATTTGGATTCTTTGATGAAATGGGGGATAAGTATGAGATCACACCAGAAGTAATAGCAAGAGCAGAAGCTATGTGGGAACAAGAAAGAATTAAAGATTTAACTCTGGGGGGACTTTTTTCTGGCGGACTTTATTCTTTAATGTCAGCATATGAAGATCATAAAACACATATTGAAAGGTACAGGTATTTGGTAACTCAAGACTTAGATACTCCTGAGGCAATTACTGTAAGACAAAATGAAGTTAAAGGAGTGATATGTGGAATTCCAGGCGTATTTGGAGGAATGCATTGGCCTAATAAAAAACTCCAAGCAATTTTAGATTATGCAGAATATTGGCCTGCTCATCCTGAAATACCTCAGATGATCTTGGATGACATTGCCCCGGGTCAAGAAGAAGGATATAGAAATGGATTTACAATAAGAAATTTAGTTGCTAGAACACCTAGTAAGGATGGAGTTCCTGGCCTTGGTTACAAATGCGCTTCAATGTGGTTTAGGATGGTTGGTTATGATTATTTAGTTCCATTTGATAGGCATGCCCAATGGTTTTTGCATAGCCTTGGTCATACAGATATACGAATGATGGATTTTGAAACTCAATCAGGATACACAAAAAAAGAATATCTTGATTATGAAATGAGGTTTGCGGGAGAGGCAGAAAAAAGAGGATTTACTCCTGCACTGTTCCAGCTAATTGCGTGGGTTATGTATGCTGGTTGGCACGGTGGCGAAAGCATGAAAGTGCTTAAAACTGCACCAAGTGATTATAGGCCTCAGAGAGACGGTTAGCTTTAAAAGGCATCATTAATTGAATTTCTTATGATTGCATTACCCGAACCAAAGGTAATTAAAATACTAGGGGATCGCTTTAGGCGAAGATATGGGAAGACATTAGAGTATTCACTTGGAGGCATTCCCACTTTTGTATTTGACCCCCATAATGAAGCCCTCCTATTCTGGCATCAATACGCAAAAAGACCTAGCGTGCTTCTACATATTGATGATCACCCAGATCGAGCAATAACTGATTCTTTTTCATATGTAAAAGAAACAACTAAAATTGAGACTTTTTTAGAGTATGCAATGAGATATGTCCATCGGGGAAGCTTTATTATGCCTGCTTTTCATGAAGGCATAATCAATGTCATGTATTCCTTTTCGCCTTATAGACCTAATCAGGGAGATTCAAATGGTAGAATTCTAAATGGTGAAGTTGTCCCAGCAATGACTAAAGTTATAGAAAGGGGTAATATAGTTTTTGAGCCAGATAGTCCGTTTTTTACAAAACTCACATTAAATGATATTATCAAAGATTTTTCTTCAATTAAATATCTTGATTATATTCTGGATATTGATTTAGATGCTTTCATGGGCATTCATGATTCAAGAAGGGAAAGAAAAAGATATGTGAAGAGAATTGAACAAATAAGTTATTTACTTCACCGAATTCCAAGGCCACAATTAATAACTATTGCTAGATCCCAAAATCCAGATTCTTTTGTGCCAAGAGAATTTGTTGATACGCTTGAAGCAGCAGTCTTAGATATGGTTAATGGAGTGTTTAGCAGAAAATAACTCTTTAGTAGAAATCTACTCCGCAAAATTTAAATACATCTTATTTTATAAATTCAGTAAGGTGAAAATATGAAAATTCAAGTGTTATTTTTATTGTTCATATTACTCTCAATGTCATTTACATTTGCAGATAATAAAACAATAGAAGAAGAAACAGAAGAATTAAAGGTTTTTGAAAATCATCAAGGAGCAAGAATGAGAATGCTTCAGCTTGAAAGAGCATTGATGAAAAACATTTTGGTTGGCGAGGCAGTAATTGAAATTATTACAACAAACCATCCAGATGATAATCTGATTGAAATTCAAGGTTACTTGGCTGATCTAAAAGCCCTTTTGGAAGAAGTGAGAGGGCTTGATTTTAATGGAACCGCAGAAGAGCTTTCAGTGGAATTTTCAAGTGTAAAAACACTTTCTGTTGAATTAACTAAGAATTTTAAGGAATTAGTAAGTGCAATCTTAACTCCAGAAGATAAAGAGCAAATAAGAGATGCAATAAAAGAACTTGACTTTTCAGAGATCAATGAAGAAATCAAGGCAGCTCAAAGGGAGTAGATGAATGGTATTCTTAAAAGACTTGGTGTTGAGGGTTCTGATATCCCTGGACGAATTATTGCAGGCGAGCTAAATAAAAATCAAGCTAAAACTGCATTAAAAACAAGGCTTCGGGGGCTTGACAATGCCATTGCCAACTTACAGGCTAGAAAGGGAGAGCTAGAGCAGAAAAAGGCTGAATTAATCCAAGCAAATAGGGCAGCACAGGTTGGGAGAGTGGAGCAATTAAGAAACAGCACTAAAGGAAATAACTCTCCAAGTATTCCAGACCCAGAATTTTCTGCTAGGGCAAAAAAGATGAAAGATGTTGCAGAAGAACAAGGTTCTAATGGCCCAGGTGCTAGAGGTGGAAGAAGATGAAAGCAATAACTTTAGTAATCTTAGGATTGTTAGTAGTTGGTTTATTTGGTTGTTCAACGATTGAACCAGAAGTTGAACCTCCTGAAAACC
>JAFCCU010000006.1 GCA_017610005.1 Candidatus Woesearchaeota archaeon
CAGACTAATCTATCCGCATTGAGAATATCCACAGCCCAAGCACACAATACACCCTTCAACAAGACTTAGCATTGTACCACACTCAGGGCACTCTGGGGCCATGCCATTTTTAATTATTTGTTGTTGGTCCCCACCACTACTTTCAACTTCTTTTGAATATTTGCCTAAGCTCATCTGCTTCTGGTCTGCCTCTCCTTTAATAACCATATCAATTGCTTTTCCAATTGCATCAGCACAAGAATAAATTGTACCACCAACTGCAACAGTTGGTCTAGGGCATCTAATGCCTCGCAATTGTTTTACCACATATTTTGGTTCAACACCTGAACGGATTGCTAAAGAGACCATTCTGCCAATGGCCTCAGTAAATGATGCAATACAACCCCCTGTTTTCCCTATCTGAGCAAATGTTTCAAATATCTTTCCTTGCTCATTTTGATTAACTGTTACATATAATGAACCACAACCAGTTTTCATCTCAATTGTTGCACCATTTGTAATCAATGGTCTTTTATCTGGTTTTTTTTTAACTTCACTCTTGCCAAATTCTTGTTTTTTTGAAGATAAAATTTGAAACTTTCTAGACCCATCCCTATAAACTGTAACTCCTTTTGTTCCTAATTTATATGCCAAGACATACACTTGTCTAATTTCATCCCTTGTAGCACTATTTTGAAAATTAACGGTCTTTGAAACTGCATTATCAACATACTTTTGAAAAGCTGCCTGAATTCTAATGTGTTCAACAGGAGATATATCATGGGCTGTAACAAAAATTCGTCTTACATCTTCAGGAATTTCCTCAAATCCTTGAATTGAGGTTTTAGTTGCAATTCTCTCCATCAGTTCTTCACTATAAAATCCACGTTTTTTTGCAACTTCTAAGAACCTTGGATTTACTTCAAATAAATTTTTACCAAGAGAATGTTTTACATTTCGATGGTAAGCGACACTAAACATTGGCTCAATTCCTTGAGAAGCTTCTGCAATAATTGAGGTTGTTCCAGTTGGAGCAATAGTTGTAACAGTTGCATTTCTCATTGCAGTTTTATTAAAGAAAATTGATTTTTCCCAATTTGGAAAATTCCCCCTTGACTCTCCTAACTTTGCACTATAATACTTGCCCCTCTCCTGAATAAATTTCATTACCTCTTCAGCTGTCTTTACTGCATCCATAGATTTATAAGAAATTCCTAAAGCAAGAAGCATATCATGAAATCCCATGATCCCAAGACCAATTTTTCTATTTGATTTAGTAACTTGTGTAATTTTTTCTATTGGATACTTGCATCTATCAACTACATTATCCAAAAACTTTACTCCTCGTTTTACAAGATAATCAATTTTTTCAAAATCAATCTTACCTTCTTTTACCATCTTGCCTAAATTAATGTGGCCTAAGTTACAGGATTCATAAGGTAAAAGTGGCTGTTCACCACAAGGGTTAGTTGCTTCAATTACCCCCACTGCAGGAGTGGGATTATCTCTGTTAATTCTATCAATAAATAAAATTCCTGGCTCCCCATTAGTCCAGGCCATTTCAACAATTTTATCAAATACTTCTTTTGCACTCTTCTTACCTTGGGGCTTTCCTGTTCTGGGATTAATTAATTCAAAGTCTTTATCTTCATCTAATGCCTTCATAAAATCATCTGTAATTCCTACAGACATGTTAAAGTTAGCAAGCACTCCCTCAGTTGCCTTGGCGGAAATAAATTCCATAATATCTGGATGATGAATGCTTAAAACAGCCATATTGGCGCCCCTTCTTTTGCCACCTTGCTTAATTGTTTCAGTACCTGCATCAAAAACTCTCATAAAAGAAATTGGGCCAGAGGCAACTCCTCCTGTGGACTTAACTAAATCTCCATTAGGTCTTATTCTTGAAAAAGAAAATCCTGTTCCTCCTCCACTTTGATGCACTAATGCTGTATCTTTAACTGCTTCAAATATGGCAGCCATATCATCTTCGATAGGCAACACAAAACAAGCGGATAATTGTTGAATTTCAGTTCCTGCATTCATAAGTGTTGGAGAATTTGGAACAAATTCAAAGCTCGTTAACATTTCATAAAATTCTTTTGCATCAGTTTCCCAATCTTCGCCATATGCTTCCCCTGCACTTGCAACATCAAGTGCAACTCTTGTAAACATTTGAGTTGGAGTTTCATAACTCTTACCAGAATCATCTTTTCTTAAATATCTACTTTGAAGCACTTTAAGTGAATTCTCAGAAATTAACTTATCCACATTTTTAAACTTGAGTCCTTTAGGTAGCGAAAACTTCATCCCAATTAAAATAATTTTAAAATAGCATTTAAAGATTTGTGGCGTAGTATTATTATGTTTAAATAGTTGTTTTTAAAAGGTTATTTTTAAAAGGATAAAAGCTTTTAATAATTATTAACTCTTATACCCTCTATAATACAAAGGCCACCCCTTTTTAGTGGTCTTAAAAAAGGTGATGCCAAATGGCAGAAACTTGGAAAAATAGCTTACCTGTATTGTTTTGGCTAGTTATATTTATGCTTGTGCAATACTTTAAAGTGCCTTATGAGGGATTTTATGGTGGGCTGATAATTGGAATTGGCTGGTTTTTATTAATACCTTTGTTAGAAAGTGTGGGTGTTGCAAAATCAGCATTGCAGTGGTTTTCAAAAGCAGGAATTTTAGCTGTGTTCTCCGCAGCCTTTGGATTAGTGGGGTTTACCTTACTTAAAACAGGGGCCTGGTGGACATTGATAGTAGAATTTGGCTTATTGGCCTCGGGCTTTTTTGCATTTATCGGAGCACTAGTTAGCTTCTTTAAATGGAAATCCTAAAAATCTTTTGATTTTTAGGATTTCAGAAATGGGGACTATGACTCCATTTTAGCAAATAAGCTTTTTTCTTTTATTTTAATCTTATAATATGTAATAATCTGACTTGCAAGCAACATTAAAATAAAATTGTCAATAACCACCAGTGGAATGCTGTTGTTTAAACACTAAACATGCTCTGTGGCTTGTTGGTATTTTTATTCTTCAACAGAAGAATTCTACTAGGTTTATGCTCATCAACTAACTCATAACTTGGTAAAAATTTAATTATTAGATTAGTAAATTCTTTAACCTCTGTGTGAAGGGGCATATTAGATTTATCTAATCGTTTTCTTGAATATCCAATGTGCATGTAAGCTTTTACTTCAATAAAATCGCTTTGAGTTTTCTCAAATAATTCTGCAAGTTCAGTAATATTTTTATCATTAAATCCCTTAATTAATGTAAACCTAACAACAGTTCTAGTGCTAAGTGTTTTTAATAGTTGTAAAGATTTATTAAATCGTTTCCAAGCATCTATTTGTTTTGGTTTAACAATCTCCTTGTATAATTCTTCATTTGATGCAACAGCAGAGATATACAATTGAGAAGGCAATGCATCTACTCTTGCAAGTTTTTCAATCATCTCTGGGAATGTGCCATTACTTACAAGAAATATTGATCTCGCTTGATAATCTTCTTTTAATAAAGTAATTAACTCAGGAAGTTTTCTATAAATTGTTGGTTCTCCAGAAAGCGATATTGCAAAGTGATCTGGGATTAAGGAGTCTTTCCACAGATCCAGGTCCATTCCTTCCCTTCCACCAAATCCACTTAATAACTTTCTTCGTTCCTCAATTAATCCCTCTATCAATTCTTGTGGTTTAGCTCTTTCTTTAAAATCACTTGGATTCATTAATTCAACTGGGCGCCAACAATATATGCAAGCATTAGTACACCAAAGAGGAGTTGGAGAAAACTGCATACATTTATGTGTATGAATTCCATAAAACTTTTCTTTGTAACACACCTTCCCTTCTTGTAATGTTCTTTTTGTCCACGAGCAGATTTGAACTGCAGAATTTTCAAATAAACCATATTGTTTCTTAATGAGTTCAATTCTATCTGATTCTGAAATTGGCATTTTATTTTTGAAGTCTAAAAACCTTTATAAATATGTGCTAAATTATTCTTTTTATGTTAAAAGCAATTGTATTTGATCTTGATGGGGTCTTAGCTAAAACAGAAAAGTTCTCTTTTGCCGCAGCAAAAGAGACTCTAAAAGAATTTGGGATTATATTGACTGAAAAACCTTACAGATTCATTGGGATGTCAGACAAAAATATCTTTCAAACTCTCGCTAAAGAAAATGGAATTACTGCAAACCCAGAAGACTATGTAAAGAAAAAAGACAAGAGATACATGGAACTTGCTAAAGGCAATACAAAACCTTTTGGTAATGTCGATAAATTTTTAGAGAACATTAGTCAGACAGAAATTAAGCTTGCAATAGCCTCCTCTGGTACTGATGAGAAAGTTAAATTCAGCTTAAATGAACTAGAACTTTCAAAATATTTTGATGTAAGAGTCACAGGGAGCGAAGTTCATCACTCAAAACCACATCCAGAAATTTATGAAATTGCTACAAAAAAGCTTGGTTTTTTACCAGAAGAATGTTTGGCTGTTGAAGACGCCCTTAATGGAATTGAATCAGCACACAATGCCAACATGCAAGTTTTAGCTGTAACAACTTCATTTCCTAAAGAGAAGCTGTCGCATGCAGAATTAATTGTTGATAATTTCGCAGATATTAAAATTGATGAATTAAGGCAACTTTTCGAATAATTCTTCAACCCGTTTTCTATCCCTCTCTCTTCCTTCTTCATCTGGGTATCCTAAAGTAATTGCACAAAGCACTTCCCCCTCCAAATTTAGAATTTCTTTAGTTTTCTTTTTGTTAATTAATGCAATATAACAACTTCCTAACCCAAGTTCTGTTGCGCGCAACATTAAAAATGCAGTTTGAATGGATAAATCTCTAATCAATCTTTTATAATTATCTTCAAAAGTGGAATCCTTCAGCTTTACTTTGTAATCCTCCGGATTTCCATAGCAAATTAATATTAACGGGGCCTTATAAACAAAATCCTGGGGAAATATTCTTTCTTTCTTGAACAGTTCTAAAGTTTCTCCCCCAGTTACAATCTTATACCTTGTTGACTGAACATTTCTTGCAGTAGGCGCTAGTCTAGAAGCGTTAATTAGTTTCTCAATTACTTCTTCACTAATTTTTTCTTCTTTATATTTCCTAATGCTTTTTCTTTTTTCAATTGCCTTTTTGACATCCATTTTTTTGTAAAAAATCCCTTAATTACCCCAAACGTACAATCCCATCCAATGCTTAAGTAATGCCAAACACCTATCAATAATGTTGCAATAAAATTTAATGGTGTAAATTTTCTCACAGGATTACTGCTTGAATCAAACACCTTCTCCATAAAAGTCATATGAGAAATATGGCTCCAATGAGTTACTGCTATTAATTCTCTTCTTTGTTCATCGGTTAGTCCAAATTTTGCTTTTATTCTTTTTGATTCAACAATTGTTTCTGCATTTAAAAGTGGCTCTAAACCAAAACCCGTTTCAGGAGTTAATTTGAAAATAACTTGTTGCATTATTTTTCCAAAATAAGCCCTCTGCCCAGTTATAGCTATTCTTTCTTTTGCAGTTAAATCTGCCATAGTCTCCCTAATCCACTTTCTAATTCCATGTTTCTTCCCTGATGGAACAAGTGCAAGTGATGCAATTCTAGGGCCAACGTATTTCCCTAAAGCAACAAGTTCACATAGCCTATCAATCACAATATCAATATCTTTGGGCTTAAGGCCTGCTATATCTGAATCCAGTTGAAAAATAATTCTATTTTCTATTATAGAGTCTCCAGCAATGATCCACTCTGCCCCTTTTCTATAAGCCCACGCTTTCCCTTGGTTTTTTTTTAGAACTAAAAATTTGATAAAAGAATATTTTTTTAAGGCATTTTTGATAATCTCAAAACTTTTATCATTACTGCCATCATCAACAATAACCCATTTAATTAGCTTCCTGCCATACTCTCCTTCTTCTTTCCACTTAACAATATGGCTAATTAAATTTGGAAGGGTAACTTCTTCATTATACACAGTAGTAAGAATATATACTCCTTTTACACCAACTTGTGTGTCACTTTGTAATGGACCAGATAACATTCTCTAACTTCCTCAACTTTGACAAATTTACTTACTTTTGTTTTAACCTGTTCAAGTGTTAGCTTGGGTTTCATTTTCTTATCAAAACTAACTTTTGTCAAGTTTATCACATCATAATTAGCATAATTAGATAGATCCTTTAATATAATCTTCGGATTTAAACCCAATTTGGCACCATTTGCAATCAAATATCCCTTAGATCTTAATAACTGTAGATATGTATCAATTCTAGTAATTTCCGGATGTTTAATATCATTCGCTGTAAAATTCTTTAGTTTATAACACTCCTTTAAAATTCTAAGTTCATTCATAGTTAATTTAGAAATATCAGGAAGTTCTGCAACATCTTTTGTTTGCGTATTTGTAACAACATGCCCATTTACTCTCTCCACTACAAGCCTAAAATCTCCCTTTCCTTTACAAAAAGCCATAGCACAAGGGATCAACACAGTTTCAATTTTTTCAATTGGTCTATCTGCCATTACTCTAATATCCTTCTTTGTAACCTTTGGAGGGATTATCGGAAGAACATTTTTTTCAGAAAATTCAGCCCTGTTATCTGACAATTTAGATGCATTCTGTAATTCATTATACATTCCAACAGCGCTCCCCCCATGATGACTTTTTCTTGGCCTAATATTAACAAACAAAGGGGTATCAACAACTCCAGTTACCATTGCAGTTCCTATAGGCAAATTCTTAATTTCATCTTCTGCCTCTTTTGTTATTCCTTCAACTGATCTTGAGATTGCCTTTAAATCACCAGGATTAGTGACCTTTAAAATAATCTGGGTGTTGCATTGGGATAACACATTATTATCAATTCTTGCAGGTCTTTGAGAAATAACACAAAGACCTAAACCAAACTTCCTTCCTTCAGATGCAATTGTTCTGATAATTTCACTTGACTTTGCATCTCTAAAATTTCTTTCAGGACAAAAATTATGTGCCTCTTCAATGATCAAAAAAAAAGGAGGGATATATCCCTTTTTTCTTTTTTCAAATAAATCCTTTAATAGCTTGTAAACTAAAATTTCTTGTAATTCCGGATTAAATCCCTTAAGATTTAAAATTGAACACCTTCCTGGCTTAATAAGTTCATTTAAGGGAGTTGGAGAATTTGAAAAAACCTCTAATCCTAGCAAGAACTTAATAACATTTATGACTGCAAATTTACTAGTACTTTCATCTTTTTCAAGTTCATAAAGAAGGGAAGTAAAGTTAACATTTTCAAGACTTTCTAACGCAGAATAAACTAAGCCTTTTTGTGTGCTGGTTAATTTTGCAGGCAAAAGATGAAGTAATTCTCTTGTTGATAATTGAGATGAAACCTTAATTGGTTTTACATTTGGATTAATTCTGGGATTCCCATATTCTTCAACTTTTCTTAAATATCCTTTTGCTTTCACCCCAAACTTTTGCAAAAGTTTAATTTCCTTTTCAGCAGTATTTGGTTCTTTTAATGTAACATATTCTCCATGGGGATCAATAATTAATAATGGAATACCTTTTTCAATAATCTCTTCAATTAACACTCCTGTTGCATAACTCTTTCCAGCCCCGGTTTTGGCGAGAATTGCCACATGCTTTGTCAAAAGTTTATTCATATCAAGTTTTACTTTGATAGTTTTACCATCAAGATGCCCAATATAAGCCCCATCTTCTCCACTACTCATCATCACTGTATCTTTGATGAACTTATCATCTGCTCTAAGTACCTCTGTATCAGATAAGAATGGCTCTCTGATGGGTTTTATCTGGCCATCCTCGGCTTTGTAACCAATAATGTTACATTTGGCTGTAACATTCTCATTATTCCTTGTAAGTTCTACAATTTGAGCTAGTACAAACTCATAAGAAGGGTGCGCAACTTGCACGTACTCAAACTTTTTTGCATTTCCATCAACAGTAAAAGAAAACTGCGTAGTTGTATGCTTACCAGTAATTCTCCCAAGGATCATTGCAATCGTAGAAAAGCCAGGGTTTAATAAGCTTTATTGCGTTACAAAACAAATAAATAATAGCTCACTTTCACAAAAAAGATGGTTAAAACAATACTCATATCCGGAAGTCCAAGGAATGGAAAGACTGAATCCATACTAAAAGAAATGGATGGAGAACTAATTCTTCTAAGAAACTTAAAAATCAAACATTGCACAGGCTGTTTAACTTGTGAGAAAACCCACAAATGTGTAATTCAAGATGATATGCAAGCCCTTTATCCAAAATTAGAAAATGCAGATGTAATTGTTATTGGCACACCCAATTACTTTGAAAATGTGCCAGGCATTCTAAAAGATTTCATTGACCGAACATGCCCCCAATCATTTTCCGAGAAATTAAAAGGCAAAAAACTTATGCCAATAATTGTTGGAGAAATGGCAATTGAATTTCAAAAACGTGTGACTAAAAATGCCCTTGAATGCTTTGCAAGAGCGCATAATATGATTCTAGAAGAGGGAAAATACTTCCAGAATACTTTAGACTTCTGACTTTAGACTTCTGACTTTAGACTTCTGACTAATAACCCCCATAAGATTTATAAGTCTCCCCTTTTAAATGAAGTCTAGGTGATTATCATGGCTGAAAAAAACCCAATGGATGATATGAGTAAAGACGAACAAATCGGTTTTCACAAAGGTTCATTATCAACTCTTGCAAAAGAAAGACAAGAAATGATGAAGATTTTGCAAATTGTTGAACAATTAATGCAAATGCACATCAAAGAATTAAAAGACCTAGGTGTTGATCTTGAAGCAATGGCAAAAGATGCTCAAAAAACCGCCCCTAAGAAAGACTCAAAACCAATTGAAGATCTTCTTAAATAATTAAACTTTTTTCTTTCGCTTCTTTTTCTATATATTTTCTATAATTATACTCCAGACTGCAGACTTCAGACTTCTTACTTCAGACTTCTTACTTCAGACTTCTTACTTCAGACTTCTTACTTCAGACTTCTTACTTCAGACTTCAGACTTCAGACTTCTTACTTCAGACTTTAGACTTCTGACTTTAGACTTCTTACTTCAGACTTCAGACTATTAAAGTCTTCTAATCCTTCTCGCTTTTGGCACCAAATTTAGAAGCCTTCCTTCAATTTCTCTGCCACAACCAAAGTAATCATTTTTATGTTTAATTATTACAAATCTTTTTTCTTGTCCTTTATTATCCAAATCAAGGCCCTGGAGCCACATTCTTACTTCATCATCAGTTAATTCAAGTACGTTTTTTGTTGCTTTTGGCCCAACCATCTGGCTTCCTTCAATTGATAATTTAAGTTCACCATGAGTTAACCTTCCAAAATATAATCCTTGATTATTAATGCGCATTCCATCTTGATTTAACTCCTGACTTTCTTTATTTAATAAGAATACTTTCTCGTCTCGTTGCTCAAAGAAATAGTCAAGTTTTGGGCAATATCCAAACTGTGATTCTACAATTTTTTTAATACTTTTTACTTCTCTTGAAGATAAAAACATCTACACACCCCAAAAAGGATTATCCTTTCTTTTAATTACAGCAAGTTCCTTTAACAAATTTTTTTGTTCTTGAGAAAGTAATTGTTTTAATCCCTTAAATTTTCTAAAGTCTTCTTCTGGCACATCTGAATAAAGAGTGTCTCCTTCATTAAGTTGCCTACCAATAATAACTTTATACATTGATAATGCAACTTGTCTCCCCCTTTCTGCTTGATCTAAATTATCTTGATTTTCCTGAATTGATTTAACTTGACTTAATCTTTTCCCTTGAGCATTCATTACAGGGGAATCGTTTTTTAATAATCCTGCTAAAACCTCTACTCCAAAAACAGCGGGATTTGATTCACGAAAAATATATCCTTTTAACATTAAAACTTTTGCAGGACTTACAAGCATCTTTAATTCTTTTCTTTGAAGCTCAGTTAATTTTTCTTTGTGCCATTTTTCATATTGTTCAATAATATGATAAATAACTTCACTAGTAATAACTTTCACGCTTGATTTTTCAATCTGTTCTTGGGCATCCCGATTAACAGTAATATTAAATCCAAGCAATACTCCAGTCATTTCATCTGTCTCGAGATTTGATCCAGCTTCTGAAATATCTCTCTTAGAAATATTTCCAATAGATGCTTTTTTAATTTGTATGCCTTTATCTTTAAGCATCTTAATTAATGCTTCAAGGGATCCTAAGGAATCAGCTTTTATCACAATCCCCTTTCCCCCAACATCAAGGATAACCTCTTCAATCTCAGCTTTAATTTTCTCTTCATATTCTGTTGTATCTTTAATTGAATTAGAAACTGCAATTAATGGCATCCCTGCAACAACCCCTGCAATATCCGGCGCAACTACTCTCACAACTGCAGCACTTTCAACACTATTTTCATTCTTAAATCCTGCTTTTTTATCTCTTATTTCACATAGCACGCTTGGAACCCATAACGCTTTTACTTTTGATTTAATTACACCAGTCATCCCACCCACAAGCAATGTATCATTTCTATTTAATGTGCCTTTGTAAAGAATGGTATCAGCAACTAACCCTAATCCTTTCACTTCTTTTACTTCCAAAATTGTGCCTTGGGCAATTTTTGTAGCTTCTGTTTTTAATTTATCACCAAGAAATTTCTGCGCAAGTCCCACTAATACCATTAAAAGTTCAGGCAATCCTTGTCCTGTTTTTGCTGAAACAGGAACAATTGCAATATTTTTTGCAAAGTCTTCAACTCTATCATATCTATCCGCAGTAAATCCAATTTCAAAGATTTTCCCAACAAGTTCATATATTTTAGTATCAAGAATTGACAAAGCAGCAGCACTTTGATTTTTTAAAACTCCACATTTTTCAGTGGCAGAATTCCATCCCGGAAGTAAATCAGATTTATTTGCAGCAACCACAAATGGCGTCTTAAATTGCTTTAAAATCTCCATTGCTTCAATAGTCTGTGGCTTAAAGCCTTCATTAATATCAACAATTAAAACAGCCATATCAGCCAAACTTCCGCCCCTCTTTCGTAAAGAAGTAAATGCTGCGTGGCCAGGGGTATCAATAAATAAAAGCCCAGGCATTTGCATTTGCTCTTTATTTAATAATCCTCCACAAACATCACTAATCTTGTTAATTGGGACCATTGATGCCCCAATTGCCTGCGTAATCTTCCCTGCTTCACCGTCAACAATACAGCTACCTCTAATCTTATCAAGCACACTTGACTTTCCATGATCAACATGCCCCACAACACTTACAATTAGCTGCCTAAACTTTTCCATCGCAAATATAAATTCTATGTATCTTTTTAAAGATTACCCCCTAACAGTCTGGAGTACGGAGTTTGAAGTTTGAAGTCTGAAGTTTGAAGTTTGAAGTTTGAAGTTTGAAGTCTGAAGTCTGAAGTCTGAAGTTTGAAGTTTGAAGTACGAAGTTTGAAGTACGAAGTTTGAAGTCAGAAGTAAAAATATACCTTATACCCCTAAACAGTCTGAAGTATATGTTTCTCATACATCAACAGTTCGAATTATTAGTTAATAAATACCTGAATTAGGATATATCTCCAATAAGGTTTTAAATTAGGGTTCATTAGTAAAAATTATGAATGCTGAGATTAGA
Source organism: Candidatus Woesearchaeota archaeon (assembly GCA_017610005.1). Taxonomy (GTDB): domain Archaea; phylum Nanobdellota; class Nanobdellia; order Woesearchaeales; family B29-G15; genus B29-G15. The sequence continues at coordinate 11,636 of JAFCCU010000006.1, forward strand.
CAAGAATATGGGGTTGATACAACGGGTTATCGTATAGCTCACTCTCTGGCAAGTAAGTTTGACTTAGTATCTAGCTCTCTTAGAGTAACCTTGGGGGGACTTTTTCCTGGGCTGATAACCGGTCCAAAAAATGGAGGACCATGTACATATTCCCAAGTTTTTGAAAAATTTAGGGAGCCTGTTGAAGAAGCAGTCTTGGAAGGACTTACCCGCTTAGTGCTGGGTGCAAATGTTTACCTTGCTGTTTCGCTTGAACCAAGAAAAGGAGAGAACCACCCGATTAAGGGTCACAAGGATGCCCAAATTTATTTAGTACTGCAAGTTACAAATCCAGAAGATGATGGGGACTTTTTTATTAATGAAGCCCCAATTGGGATTTGCTATAACTATGATAATCCTTCTCTGGAAGAATTCGTAACAGCAATTGCCAATACTTTTGACAGTAAGAAAGAAAGGATTTTAAGCGAGATAACAGCATTAGCACCAGTGTGGGCCCCTGACAAAACATGACCAAATATATTTAAACTTCCCTTAGCTCTTTATTTTATGATTTCATTATTTAGATTAGGTTGGAACATTGGATGGTCTAATTTTATTAGGTTAAATAATCCTTATAAACTCACTTTTGCAATAACTTCCAAATGTAATTTAAGGTGTAAAACCTGCGGGATTTGGCAGGAGAACTCAAATAATGAATTAACACTTGATGAAATCAAAAACGCTTTTTCAAAAACTAAATTCCCTTGGGTTAATCTAACTGGAGGGGAGCCATTTTTGCATGATAAACTTTATGAAATAGCAAAAATTTTTAGGAAAAATGGATTTATGTTGAGTTTTATTACAAATGGCACTATTCCAAATTCTTCAAAAGTGTTAAAAAAAATTGCTGAATTAAAATTTCCAAAACTTGTTGCAGGCGTTTCTATTGATGGGCCAAAAGAATTGCATGATTCCATTAGGGGATTGCCTACATTTGACAAGGCAATTTCAACCTATAAAAAATTTAGAAAAATAAAAGGTGTTGGAAGTTACATAGGCTACACAATTTCTGAATTTAATTATGGCAGAATTAATGAAACCTTCAAAGCGATAAAGTCAGAAATTCCTAGCTTTAAATTAAAAGAAATGCATTTTAATATTGCCTGGGAAAATGATAATTACCTGAAAAATATGGGTAAGATGGATTTTAATAAAAATGCAATTATACAAGATATTAAATTTGTTTTAAAAAATAAAAAGATGTATGGAGTTATTGGGACAATGGAACGGATTTTTCTAAAATTTGCAATTAAATTTGTAAAAACAGGTAAAAGTCCACTGCCCTGTAAGGCCTTAACCTCCTCAATCTTTGTTAACCCAAAAGGTACTGTCTATCCTTGTACTGGGTGGAATCACCCAATTGGTAACTTGAAAAAGAACTCTTTGAAAATAATCTGGAAGAATGCAACTTCCGAACACAAATTAGCTAAAAAGAACAAATGTCCTCAGTGTTGGACTCCTTGTGAAGCTTATCAAACAATTTATGGCAATTTAACTAACCTTTCCTTAATTAAATAATCTAACAAGTACTCTGCAGCAACCTTATGCCCTATTTTATTAATATGAACGCCATCAGCGGGATTATTTAAAAACTGTTGAATATCTTCATATTCACTAAACTTATCAAAGAGTATCAAAGAGTATCTTTGTCTGTTTGCAAATTCTACCAACCATTCATCTCGTACCTCATTTAAGTAAGGGAAAACAAAAAAGACGACTGGAAATTCAGTAAATTCAGCAAACTCCTGCATTGCTTGCTTATTGTCCCATAATATATCTAATGTATCGCTTCCCTTAAATAAAAGATTTGGATGATTCTCTGGATCTATCTTATTTCCAATTTGATAACTAACCAAACTTGCAGCCCGGTAAAGATTAAATCCCAATAATCTGCTATGACTCTTTTCACTAATAAAAGGAAATTTAGGAATTGTGGATCTCACACAATTTTCAACTAATGAAAATCCTTTTTCATATTTTAATCTTACAGGATCATAATCATTTAATTCAACCATTGCCACAATTATTAAATCTGGTTCATACTGCAGAAATCTCTCTTTAAATCTTAAAATCTCCTGGCGCGTATTGTACTTCTGCACACCCAAATTCCAAACTTCAAAATTTCCAAACTCATTTAAAGAAGTTTCAAGTAATTCATGGAATAACAGAGATCTATTATTTTCAACAAATAGTTCCATCTCTGAAACAGAATCTCCTATGACCATTATCCGAAAGGTATTATCCCCTTTAATTTTAGGGTATTCAATATCATTAATCCCTAGGGAATTAAACCTCTCAGAATTTGGTCTCGGCTCAAAAAATACTCCTGGGATATCAGAGTACATATAGTTAGAATCTAATTCTCTTAAATTTGCAGAGGTATATTCTCTGCAAAATTCTGATTGACCAATAGATACCCCAAGGAGATAATCTCCTCCCAAAAGTAGCAATAATGATACAATTAGAATGATCTCTTTTTTTTTATTTATGATATCCTGCCAAACATATATCAATTTAAAAAACTTGTCATAAAAAGATTTAAAAGGCTGATAATGATTCCAAAATAACTATGTATGTACTAGGTTTGTGGGATGGGCATGATTGTGGCGCAGCAATAGTTAAAGATGATAAAATACTTGTCGCAGTTAATGAAGAGCGCTTTACAAAAAATAAATTAGAAATTGGATTTCCAACTCAATCTGTTGAATTCTGCTTAAAATCATTGGAGATTAAAGCAAATGATATAATGCATGTTGCAATAAATACCAGTGATGTTGCAAAAACCTTAACCAGAATATTCCCTGCAGTTAAGCAACACTATTACCAATTTAGAAGAAGAAAATCAAAACCTGCATTTGTAAATTTAAAGAGAGAATTTAAGTATAAAGTAACTGAACTTCCCCCAAACTTAATAACCAAACAAATTTCAAAAACATATTTCAGAAGTCAGCTTCAAAAATTAGGATTTTTAAAATTTAAATTGCATCTGGTTGACCACCATATGGCTCACGCCGCAGCTGCTGCCTTTACAAGTGGATTTGATGAAGCAGTAATTATTACCCTTGATGGAGTAGGGGACGGTCTTTCTGGAAGCGTTAATGTGTTGCAAAATAACCAACTTAAAAAAATTTCAGATATCCCTGCAACTTCATCCCTGGGAATATTCTATGAACAAGCAACTAATCTTTTAGGTATGCGTGAACTTGAAGATGAAGGAAAAGTTATGGCATTGTCTGATTATTCTTATAAAGTACCTGACAAAAAAAATCCATTAATGAAAATTTTCAAAGTTAACGGGATTACAATTGACACAGATCTAAGTTCATGGCAACGCTATAAACTACTTGAAAAAGTTGTGTGGAAAGCCCAAAATGAAGACTTTGCATATATGGTTCAAAAAGTGCTTGAAGTAAAAGCATTAGAATTATTCAAAAATGCAATTAAAAAAACAGGCATGAAAAATGTAGCTTGGGCTGGAGGCGTTGCATCAAACATTAAAAACAGTATGAATGTTAGAAAAGAAACTGGCTTAAAGGATTGGTATGTATTCCCCCACATGGGAGATGGAGGATTAGCCTTAGGTAGCGCATTATATACAAATTACTTACTAACTGGCACCTCAAAGTATGACTTTAAAAGTATATACCTTGGGCCAGGGTATTCAGACAAAGAAATTAAAAAAGTGCTTGATAGAAATAAAAAATGGCTAAATTTTAAGAAAGTTACTGATATTGCAAAAATCACTGCAGAACATCTTGCCAATGATAAAATTGTTATGTGGTTTCAAGGCCGAATGGAGTATGGCCCAAGGGCACTAGGCAATAGAAGCATTCTTGCATCAGCTAGCTCAAAAGCAGTTAAAGATAAACTTAATGTGCATTTGAAAAAGAGAGATTGGTTCCAACCATTTTGCCCATCTTTACTTGCTGAAGATGCTCCAAAATTATTCTCAGATTATGATAAGCCAGATCCTTTTATGACAATGGGCTATAAAGCAAGGCCCGAGATGGTTGAAAATATAATTGCAGTATTAAATGTAGATAACTCAGCTAGACCCCAAGTTTTAACTGACGAAAACCCTCTTTATATTAAAATGCTAAAATATGTACAAGAATTAACGGGATTTGGAATAGTACTTAATACGAGCTTTAATATCCATGGAGATCCTATTGTAACTAGTCCCGAAGATGCAATTTCTGCAATGAAAAGGGGCGGTGCCAATTATATGGCCATAGGTAATTATTGGGCTACATTAAAATGAAAGAGGGATTTAAATATCTGTACCTTCCACTAGTGGCTTTAATATTTTTAATTTTAAATATAGCTATTAAGCCCAGCATTAATACTCTTTACTGGCTTCAACCATTAAGCATTTTTATTAACATTATTTTAATTATTGTGTTTACAATTCTTGCTAGAAATAATCTAAAAAAATATTTTCAAAAAATTCCAAAATGGGTCTGGGGATTACTACTCCTAATTTTTATTTTTGGTTTAGTAGTAAGGCTTACTCTCCCCCCAAAAGAACATAGAATCTACTATGATGAAGATATCTATCTTAATGGGGCAAATAACATTGCCAATCAAGGATTAGCTTGTCTTTGTGATTATGGTGTGCCAGGAGAATGTTACGACTGCATTGATAATAAACAACCAATGGGAATGCAAACATTTAATGCAATTTTTATATTCCTTTTTGGAAATTCTGAATTATTCATATTTATTATAGATATAATTGTTGCAAGCCTCGCTATCCCTGCAATATTCTTACTTACAAGAAAACTTACAAACAGTAATGCTGCAGGACTTTTAAGTGCTCTTTTTTTAAGTCTTGTTCCAGATCACATTTTATGGAGCGCTACACTATCTCAAGATGCCTTTTTTCCTACTTTTTTTATATTCACAGCATTTTTATTTTTAATATTTTCAAATGAAAGTTTCAAAGAAGTATTGCTAGCATTTTTATTTGCTGCATTCACAATTCAAATTAGAACTGAAGGCCTGCTGATATTACCAATACTAGGAATATTTTTACTTCTAAAAAAACCAATGAACCTCTTAAAAGATAAAAGAATTTTTTTTGCTTCTCTTGTTTTGGTCTTATTAATAACCCCTACAATAATGCACATTATGGCAAACTCAAATGATTCATGGGGGGCTGGAGAAGGTGGCAAATTTGCAAGTGAATACTTCATTGAAAATGTTTCTGAAAATTCAAAATACTTTTTTGAAATTAATCGTTTCCCAATCTTATTTACTTTATTTTTTGCAATAGGCATTGCATTTTTACTTAAAGACAATTGGCGCTCTGCATTACCCCTTTTGTCTTGGTTTTTTGCATTTTTTATCCTCTATGGATTCTTCTATGCGGGTTCCTTTAATTATGGGATGGATGTAAGATTCTCTTTAACAATGATTCCTGCATTTATCATCCTTTCAAGTTACGGGGCACTAAAAATATGGGAATTAATTGATAACAAAATTAAGAGAAAAAATTTTAGAAAATATGCAATGGTTCTTTGTTTGGCATTTATCTTAATATTTACTAGTATTAATCATCTTAACCAAGTAACATCCTTTGGACCAAAAGCAAATGATGCAAGAGTTGTTCATGAGTTTGCAAAAGAATTTGCACAAAATACATCAGAAGACTGCATGTTTATTTCGCAAGTATCAAGCATGTTTTTAAATTTTAATAGGGCAAGTGTTCAAACTCATAGATTTTTATGGGGAGAAGAACGTCAAGAAATAATGGACAATTTTGAGTGTATATATTTCTATTGGGGTTACTGGTGCGCAAGTACTGATGAACATAGAGACCAACAATGCCTCCCATTACTTGATGAACTTAATTGGGAGTATATTTCCCAAGCACAAGAACTTGACAAAACATTTGTATTTTACAAATTAAATAAAAGTGAGAATCACCATCCTTAATGGTTGCCCCGATAAATGACTTGTTCTACTGTTTTTGCTACCATTGAAGCATTAACTACATTCACATCTGCTCATATCCCTTACTTTAAAAGGAATGCCCCACAACATAAGTTTTTCCCCAAAAAATATAAACTAATATTGAACTTCAAAATAAAATGAAGGGTAATAAAAAAATAACACTTTTAATTCCAACGAAAAACGAAGAAGGGAATTTACAAAAAGTTCTTGACACAATCCCAGATTATATTGATGAAATAATTGTAGTGGATGGCTATTCTAAAGATAAAACCGTTGACATTGCTAAAAAAAACAAGTGTAAAATTTATCTTGATAAAGGGCAAAAGGGAAGTGCTGTAAGACTTGGTGTTAAAAAAGCAACTGGAGACTACGTTATTATGATGGATGCAGATTGCTCTAACAGATCAATTGAATTTGAACTTTTAATTGCTGGCCTTGAAGCAGGATATGACTTTTGTTTTGGTTCAAGATTTATTCAAGGAGGAGGCTCAGATGATATGCCTTGGTACAGAATACTAGGAAATAAATTCTTTATATTATTAGTAAATACAATTTGGGGAACAAGGTATAGTGATCTTTGTTACGGTTATCGCTCTTTTAAAAGAAAAGCATTTTTAAAATTAGGTTTAAACAGTGAAGATTTTTCAATTGAAACAGAAATGTCAATTAAAGTTGCAAAAGGTGGCTTTGAAGTTATCGAAATTCCAAGCTTTGAAAAAGCAAGACACGCAGGGGTTGGAAATCTTAGAACAATAAAAGATGGATACAGAATTTCAAAAAGAATTCTTATTGAGGCTTGTAAGTAACAATAACCATATTTACTTGTTTTCCCCTGTAGATTACTGCTTTTTTAAGGGTATTAACTTGGCTTGCATTAAGTACTTCTACTGTCGCCCTTGCATCTGGTAGCTCTTTAAATGGACTTCCTAAACAACAAGAGATTGTATGTGTGGAATTATAAGAAACTATTGCATCTCGGGGATATAAGTTACATGCTAATGCTGCAGTTCTATTATAAAATTCACAGCCATTTATAGTATCACATTCTTCATGGCAAAGTGAATCTGTACTCATAGTACAATCAGGCTGACACCCATGATCTTTAGCTAATATTACATCAAGTTCCCACCATTCTCCAAACTCAATTTCCTCGGCCTCTTCAGAAATTAATTGATGACCTCGATGTTTAATTATAACCTCATAAGAAGAATTTGAATAAACAGTCAAATTATACTGTCCAGAGGAATTTGTATATGTTGAAAAGTTAATGACCCTTGAAAAAGTCTTATAATCAAAATGAGTTAGCGCTATTACTTGGGCACCTTCAATTGGTCCACCAGTTAAATTAGTTACTTTCCCAAAAATAGCTGCAGAACAACTATCATCAAGACCATCATAACTTACGCAAGGAAGTAAGTGTCTTCCATCACAAAAATCAGTTGAATAATCACAATCATTATCAATCCCATCATAACATTCTCCTTCACTGCCACCGTTTGAATCAGAAAGAAAACAAGTAGTTCCAAATACACAATCAAATTGAGAATCACAACAAGCAATGTCAGTGGGATTATGACCTTGAAAGTTAGAACTGTTAACTATTGCTTCATTGGCGTCATCGCCGCAACATTCAAGTTTATTTAGAGCATCATATTCTCCAACAGGCATTTCTCCTGCAAGCATCCATCCCTTATTAATATTGCACCGCCCATTAGATTCCTCACATACTCCTTGTGAATTATCACAATCATACCAAATTCCATCTTCACAAACCACACTATTGGTATTGGTTCTGTCTCCACCAAAAGTTTGGGGCGAGCCTCCATCATTATCTGAAGTATAACAAGTGCCATCATACTGGCAATCAAATGTTTCATTACAACACGCTAAATCAGTTGGAGAAGGTGCAAATGAAGGGTAATCACTTGCTAAACAACCTAGCCTAGTACATCCTGTATCTCTATCTTTTGGCACTTCATAATCATCATCGCCGCAACATTCAGTTGTTGTTTTATCACCAACTGCATATTCCCAATTATCTATTGAAAAAGGAAAAGTAGTTTCTCCAGCTGTAAGCCAAGTATAAGCACCAGGGCAAGTGTCGATTGCTGATGCTTCGCAGGCTTTTTGACTTGCATCTCGATTTTCTATTTCGCATTCCCCATTACACCAATAATGTTGGCCATCTAAATAACTGCAATCTGTTCCATTTGAAAACTCATCACAAGTTGCATCTCCCCTTCCAGTAGAAACTTCACACATATATGTTTGGTTGTCAAGCCAACCAATATTATCTGGTTTTTCAGAGAAACAATGAAAATCATCATTATAAGGATCAAAGTCAGCACCCTCTCCATCATTATCACACATTCCCGAATCACAATTATCATCTTCAGTGCAAGGGTATCCGTCTGGGGCCTTACATTGTGGATCTAAAAAGTCTTCTAATCCATCACAATCATTATCTTCAAAATCTTCGCAATTAAAATTTTCCTCTTTCTCTTTATCTGGCCCGTAAATCCCACAATTACAACAAGTTACATTACAATCCTCACATTGAGCATCTATTGAACAAAGGCCTGCCCCATCACAAGTTGTTGTACAATTAAAGTTTCCAAAGCAATGCCAGTCTGTTGTACAAGAATCAAGATCACATTCACCAGAGGTTTCATTGCATGCAGTCCCAGGAGCACATGGTTGATTATCATTATCATTATCATCACAGGCATAATTTGTTCCATTACACTCACCATCTCCTCCAAAATGGGTGCAAGAAGAAATACATCCAGTCCAACTCTCTTCGCAATCATCCCACAAATCTTGACCATTTAATTGAGGATGATAAAGGTATCCAGTTGCATCTGATTCAGCACAAGTTGGAAGATCAATGCAATCATGATCATCTTCAAAACAATATTCTCCATTAGGAGAATCACATTTCTGATTATCACAACAGCCAATATCAGTTAATGGAGATTCACAATTGCCCTCTCCATCACAAGTTAATGAGTCATAAAAAGTATCTCCCACACAAGTATCATCTTCTGTACAAGAAGCTACTTCACATGTTCCAGCATTACAACTAGTTCCTGCAGGGCAATTGTCAACTAGTCCATCATCTTTATCACAAGAATATTCTCCTCCTTCACACGCCCCATCCCCTTGAGTTCTGGCACAACTATCTGGCTCACAACCTGACCATTCAACTTTACACTCCTCATTAATATCTTCACCATTCTCTTGTGGCTCATACAAATAATCATTTGGAAAATTCTTAGCACACTCTTGCAAATCTAAACATTTATTTCCTGATTCAGAACAATATTGAGTGGTAAGGCAAGCACTTCCAGCGCAACATCCCAACTTGGTCAATCCCACATTACAATTACCAGAGTCATCACAAGTTAAACCATCATAATAAGTATCCCCTACACATTGATCTTCATTATCACAAAAAGTTCCAGTACATTCACCGGAGATACAAGACTGGCCCGAATCACAATTTGTATTGCGATCATTAGTATCACACTCTTCTGAGCCCCCATTGCAAAATCCATCTGCCCCCTGAACAGTACATCCATCTACAGAACATTCAAAACTTTCATCACATTCATCCCAATGATCCTCTCCATTTTCCTGCTCATCATACCCAAATCCATCTTCAACTGCTTCAGTACATTTTTCAGAAAAAGTAACGCACTTATGGTCAGATTCACGGCAGTATTCTTTGTCTTCAGTGCAAGCACTTCCCATGCAACATCCTAATTTATTGAAAGGCACAACACAATCTCCACTAGCATCACATGCAAGCCCATCCCAATAGTCTGCTGTACCATAGCAACCATTAGTAGTGTCACATTCTGTTCCCTCAACACAAGATGCCTGGCAACTTCCACCCTGGCAACTTAACCCGGCACAACATTCTTCATCATAATCACAAGTCCACGGATCAGTTTCAATCATACAACAATGGGCATCATCCCCTACATACACTGGGTCCCTCCCCGTCGCATCACAAGGGGCAGGATATAGATTACATACTCCGGTGTCGCCACAATAATATTCTTGCAGGAACCCCATAAAATCAACGGTCTCATGATGAAGTACCCCATCATCACATGTCCCAGGGACTCCTGGAAACCACCCTGCAGCGTACGGATTGGGATCTGGTTGAATAGGGAAATTAGTAGGGCCATCACTATCATAACAAACAGCATTTGCAAAAGGAATTAGAAATAAAATAAGTAAGACCCCTAAAAATATTCTTTTTGCCACCATCTTTTTTGTTATTAATGAAGCTAGCGTATATATAATTTTCCAAAACAATTAGCTAATTTATGAAAAAACTCTTAAAGCCATTATTTATTCTATTATTATAAAGCTTAATACTAAAGGTTACTAAAATGACAATAAATCACCTAAAAATCGCCCAGAAATGGCAAAAAGTTTGGACTAAAGAAAAAGTTTTTGATACAAGTAAGAATCCTAAAAAGAAATTTTATGCACTCGAGATGTTTCCCTACACCTCTGGAAAATTGCACATGGGCCACTTAAGAAACTACTCAATTGGCGATGCTGTAGCCCGCTTTAAGCGAATGAATGGATTTGATGTTATTTATCCAATGGGCTTTGATTCTTTTGGATTGCCAGCTGAAAATGCAGCAATTAAACAAAAAATCTCTCCAAAAAAATGGACTCTTGATAATGCAGAGAAAATTGTTGAACAAATGAAGCTTTTAGGTCTAAGTTATGACTGGGAAAATAAAGTTATTACTTGTCTCCCTAAATACTATAGATGGAATCAATGGTTCTTTTTACAATGCTTCAAAAAAGGGATAGCTTACAAGAAAGTTGCAAGTGTTAATTGGTGTCCTGACTGTAATACTGTTTTAGCAAATGAACAAGTTGTACAAGGTAAATGTTGGAGGTGTAATTCTCCTGTTGAACAAAAAGAGCTTAATCAATGGTTTTTAAAAATCACAGATTATGCAGATGAGTTACTTGAGGGGATTAAAGAACTAAAAGGTTGGCCTGGGAGAGTTAGAACAATGCAAGAAAACTGGATTGGTAAATCTTTTGGTACAGAAATCAACTTTAAAATAAAAGATACTAATAAAACAATTTCTACATTTACAACACGAATTGATACTATTTTTGGTGTTACCTACTTAGTTCTTGCTCCAGAGCATCCACTTGTAATGGAACTTGTCTCCGGCACCAAGTATGAAAAAGAAGTTGTGAAATATATTAAAAAAGCAAGAAATGAAAGTATAATTGATAGAACAGATGACACCAAAGAAAAAACAGGTGTTTTTATTGGCAAGTATTTTATTAATCCAGTAAATGGAGAAGAATGCCCATTGTACATCGCAGATTATGCATTACTTGAATATGGAACAGGCGCTGTTATGGCTGTTCCTGCACATGATCAAAGAGATTTTGATTTTGCAAAAAAATACAAGTTACCAATGAAAGTTGTGATTAATCCAAATAGTTATGATTTAAATGTTGAAAAAATGTCTAGGGCATTTGTTGAAGATGGGATCTTAATTAATTCAGATGAATTTAATGGCACAGGGAACAGGGATGCAATTGAGGAGATTGGCAAATGGCTTGAAAAGAAGAAATTAGGTAAAAGAACAGTTAATTACAAGCTTAGAGATTGGTTAATTTCTAGGCAAAGATACTGGGGCACACCAATTCCAATTGTTTATTGTAAAAAATGTGGCGTTGTACCAGTACCAGAAAACGAGTTGCCAGTTAAACTTCCAGATGATGTCAAATTTACTGGTAAAGGAAATCCCCTAAAAACCTCAAAGAATTTTGTGAATGTAAAATGTCCTACTTGCGGGGCTGATGCTAAGCGCGAAACAGATACAATGGATACTTTTGTAGATTCTTCTTGGTATTTTTTTAGATACACTTCTTCAAAATATGATAAAGGAATGTTTGATCCAAAAGTTGCCGCACAGTGGTTGCCAGTAGATCAGTATATTGGAGGAATTGAACATGCAATATTACATCTACTCTATGCAAGATTCTTTACTAAAGTCTTAAGGGATCTAGGATTAACAAAAGTAAGTGAACCTTTCACCAATCTACTTGGTCAAGGGATGGTAATTAAAGATGGTGCTAAAATGTCTAAATCAAAAGGTAATGTTGTAGCACCTAAACCAATTGCTGAAAAATATGGGCCAGATACTGCAAGATTCTTTATTTTATTTGCAGCATTGCCTGACAAAGAACTTGATTGGAATGATGCAGGTGTTGAAAGTATTTTTAGATTTATGAATAGATTATATTCTCTTGTAGAAAAACCATTACCTGGAGTACCCGGCAAAATCGGCAATAAAGAAGCATACATGCTAAGTAAAGTAAATAGATTACTTGAAAAAGTTACAAAACAAATTGAAAATTTTGAATTTTCTTTGGCCCTTGCAGGTTTAATGAATTTTGCTAATGAACTTTTAAAAGTGGACCTTGATGACGGTGCAAGGGGGTATTGTGTAAGAAAGCTTGCATTAATGTTCGCTCCATTTATCCCTCACACGGCTGAAGAACTATATGCAAAAGTTGGTGAAAAAGATATTGTTGCAAAACAAAAATGGCCTGTTGTAGAAAAAAAGTACATCAATGAAAAAGCAGAAGGGATTGAATCCCTAAAAGAAACTGTCAAAGAGGATGTTAAATCAATTACTGAACTTTTAAAATTAAAAGCTGTGAAAAAAGTAACTTTGTTTACTGCTGCCACTTGGAAATATAATATGGTTAAAGCAATAATGAAAGAAATGCCAATCACTAACATAAAAACAGTAATGACAAAAGTAATGAAAGTGCCTGGCCTTAAAAGGTATGGTGGAGAAGTAGCTAAACTAGTTGGAAGAGCAGCCAAAAAACCCTCAACAATTCCAGAGGTTCTACTTTCGCAAAAAGAAGAAACTAATGCCTTAAAAGAACTTGGATATTTAATTATTGAAGAAGAAAAAAGTAAAGAGAAAAAAGCAGGAAATTCCCTTCCAGGTAAACCTGCAATAATCATAGAATGAAAAAAGCATATTTAACAATCGATGATTCGCCGTCAACTGGTTTTGAAGAGAAGCTTTCATTTCTTCTTGATAAAAAGATTCCAGCCATTTGGTTTTGTAATGGTTGCAAATTAAAAGAAAGATCAGTTGTTAATGCAATTAAAACAAATCACATTATTGGAAACCATGGTTTTAGCCACAAACATTTTTCTGAAATGACTTATGATGAAGCAGTAAAAGAAATTCTTGATACAGATGGATTAATTGAAGCAGCTTACAAAGAAGTATGCGTAAAAAGGCCAATAAAACTGTTTAGATTTCCTTATGGTGATACAGGCGGAGATTTACTAACTGAAAGACTTCAAGTTTTCTTAGAAAAAGAAGGCTTTGTTTCTGGTAACTTTGAACACATTACATATGATTGGTGGTTTGAAAGAGTAGATGTTTTTTGGACCTTTGCTTGCAATGATTGGATCTTTAAAAGTGGGCCAAATGAAGATTTTAAGGATTTAAATGACATATTAAGATTTATTGAAGAACCAAATCATGAACTTGGTGGTTCACTTGTAAGGGGAGATTCTAATGAAATAATCTGTCTCCATGACCACGATGCAAACACAGAACAGTTCTTTAAAATTATTGAGAAGATAATTTCTGTTGGTGTTGAGTTTATTTCTCCATAAAAAAGTAATTTGTTATATGGGGGATTGAACCAGGTCTTTCCCCTCCAAAATTTATCAATTTTGCTTCTAAAATTGTAAAATATTCTGAAAATAATTTCTCCAATTCTTCAAATGAAGAATAAAATAGCATGTGCCCCATTCCAGTGGATCTTTCTCCTCTACCTGGGCCTCCAAATTCCTGACTCTTTTCATTAAAACAAATTGATAAATATTTCCCTCCCTTCTTCAGCATCTTGGAAATATTCTCTACTGCTTTGGCCCTTAGATCTGGAGGGAGATTATGTAAAAAACCATGACCAAAGATAAAATCAAATTCTCCTATATCTTTTGGATTTAGTATATCCATTACTAAAAAGTTTACTTCTGAACTCCTTTGCTTGTTCAATAGCCTTATTTGAAAAATCAATCCCTGTTACTTGGAATCCTTGTTCTGCCAAAAAGGTTGAATCAGCTCCAGTTCCACAACCAAGCTCTAAAACTCTGCAAGGTTCTATCTTCTTAGAAATTTCAACAATTGACTTACGGGGTCTATCTTTTGACCGGGCATTTAATCCTTTATTATAGGCCCCCTCAAAATCACTTTGCGAATTATCCATCCAAAATCCCCTTAACTTCTAACTTTAGACTTCTAACTTTAGACTTCTAACTTTAGACTTCTAACTTTAGACTTAAAAAGAGTGGCAGGGTGCTTCATTTTGAATTAATGCTCACCCAAAGGTTAATCCCCAACCTTCCTCAGCCCCGCACCCCTGTAAGCGCGGCCCTTAAAAGTTAGAGCTGCTTCATTCCTGACCTGACTCGATTCCTTAAAAAAGTCACCCAACAGGACAGGGCGTCGACGTCCAGCCAGAGACCTTAAAGGCTGACACGAACCCTCAATTCAGCTTCAGTCTCGTCATAAAGCCCATTTACGATAACAAGGGAGGGCTAACCCCCCGACCTACCTGCCATTTCAAAATACTCATTAATCATTTTTAAAGCTTTTGGCAAATTCTTAGAAAGCTTTAAATAAATCCCTTCGTTAAGTTTTTCTTGGGGAAAATAATGGAACCAAAACTGGTTTTTCTGGGTACTGGTGGAGACGCTGTAGTAGTAGGCAAACAGATTAGGTTTTCAGGAGGAATTGTACTTCAAACTTCCCAACTAACTTATCACATTGATCCAGGACCTGGCGCACTTTACTCTCTTCGAAGAAATAAATTAAATGTTAGAGAAACAAGCGTAATTTTATGTTCTCATTTACATACAAATCATGCAAATGATGTTAAAGCATTAATTCAAAGTATGACTCTTGGCGGGCTTGATAAAAGGGGAGTACTAGTTTGCAATAAAGAATCTTTTGAAGGAACACAAAAAGCAGCACCGATTATTGATTCTTACCATAAAGAATGTGTTGAAAAATCAATTGTTATGAGTCCTAACCAGCATCTAGGCATTGGTGATGTTGAAATTGTCGCTCTGCCAACTAGCCATTCAATTGAAACATTAGGGTTTAAGATAATTACTGAAACTTTTACTTTAGTATATAGTGCGGATACAAGCTATTCAGAAAAGTTAGCTGAACATTACAAGGGGGCAGATATATTAGTATTAAATGTTGTAGCGCCTTTTGGGTATTCAGTCAAAGATAATTTAAGTTGTGAAGATGCAGTAAAAATTATTGAAAAGGTAAAACCAAAAGTTTGTGTGATTACTCACTTTGGCATTAAAATGATCAACGAAGATCCAATGTATCAAGCACGTGAACTTCATAAGAAAACAGGAGTAACGGTAATTGCCGCTGAAGATGGAACCGTTATTAGCCCTTGGGCTTATGCAATTAAAAAAAGGCAAAAAAGACTTAGTTCTTTTAAATAAATAAAGTTATTACATAACCTACTAATGAGCCTAATGTTAAAAGAGGCATTGCGGGGTAATATTTATCCTTACCAGCGTAAAGAAACATTGCTAAAAGCGCGAGTCCTGCAAAAATTGAAATTAATGACGCCTGGAAAAAACTGCCTGTAACTTTTAATACAACTCCTGCAAATAATAATGGAAATGCAACGTCTCCTCCTCCAAGAATCGCCGTTTTTGGTTCTGTTTTAACTTTCTTAGATATTTTTTTAGATATTTTTTTCTGATCATAAGAAACTTGTAGCCCTGCAAATAATTTTGATTTTGACTGAAATTTTGCTAATTTTACCATATGTTTAGTCTTAAAAACTGCCCAATAATCATAAAATGAGATTAATGTTAAAAGAATAACTATTGAAAATAAGTTTAAAATAGGTACTAAAAGCGCCGCAATTCCACTATAAATAAAAATTTCTGTAAAGTTATAAATTATTTTATTTGGTAAAAATAGTTTTAAAATTGTAAAGATTAATGCAATACTTAATGTTGCAATAACTGCAAATCTTGCTGTAAAAAATTCAACATAAGGGAAAAATCCTAAAATTAAAGTTAAATATATACTTAAAAAAAACCAAATCTTCCATAAAATCATCAAATCAAAATAAACAATAAGTAATGCAATTGATGTTCCAATAGCAATTGCAACAGTAATATACAACCAAGAATATTGCTCATCCATTTCAGGGGGAGAAATTAAGTATTTATCTGAATTAATATGAGTTTTTCCTGTCTCTGAAGTTTTCTCAATATCAACATACTTACTTATTGTAATAAGGCCCACTGCTTGGGTTAAAAAGAAGATTAAAAGTAGAATTAATGTCACTTTAAGAGTATGCTTCATTACTCTAATTTTGCGCTTTTCCTATTTAAACTTTGTCAAAAGGTTTTTAATAGGCAATCAATCTAATAATTAATATGATAGAAATATACGCAATTGGCGGTTATAATGAAATTGGCAAAAATATGACTGTTGTAAGGATAGATGATGAAGCAATTATTTTAGATATGGGCCTTAATATGGAAAGCTATATCTCATTTACAGATAGCAGAGAAGACATATCTGAAGTTCCAGCAAACGTACTAATTAAGAATAATATTGTACCTGATTTTTCAAAAATTAAGCATTTAAAAGGGATTATAAAAGCAATTATCCCAACTCACGCCCACCTAGATCATTTAGGGGCAGTGCCCCACATTGCTAAAAACTTCGATTGCCCAGTAATTGCAACACCATTTACAGTTGAGGTATTAAAAAGTATTCTGGCTGATGATAATTTTGATTTTACCAATGAAGTAAAAGTTTTAAATATCAATTCAAAAATCAAGTTAACTAAAGAAATCACTATTGAATTTATCAATGCTACTCATTCAACACCCCAAACTGTCATGGTTGCAATCCATACAAAATATGGAGTTATTATGTATGCTAATGACTTTAAATTTGATGAATTCCCCACATTTGGTTTAAAAACTAATATTGAGAAATTAAGAAAATTTGGCAAAAATCATGATGTTATTGCACTAATTGTTGATTCAACTTATGCCACTGCAGAAAGAAAAACCCCTTCTGAGTCTGTTGCAAAAGAAATGCTACGAGATGTAATGCTTGGAACCGACACTAAAGGGAGATGTGTTATTGCTACAACATTTTCATCCCACATTGCGCGTCTTAAATCAATAATCGAATTTGGAAAAGTAATGAACAGAAAAATTGTCCTTTTGGGCAGGTCATTAAATAAATATGTAACAGCTGCTGAAAATATTAACCTAGTAAATTTTACTAAAGATGTGGAGATTGTCAAATATGGTAAGCAGATTAAAAGAAAATTAAGAGATATTGAACAAGATGGTAAAGACAAGTATTTACTTATTATGACTGGCCACCAAGGAGAACCAGGCTCAACTTTATCAAAAATTGCTACAGGAAAATTTCCTTTCAAACTTGATTCTGAGGATATTATTATTTTTTCCTGCAGAACAATCCCTTCTCCAGTAAATATTGAAAATAGAGAAATTCTAGAAAATCACTTAAGGGAATATAAATTAAGGATGTTTAAAGATATCCATGTATCAGGTCACGCTTCACGAGAAGATTTAAGGGACTTATTTACTCTTGTTGAACCAGTTCATATCATCCCTGCACATGGAAATATTACTATGAGAACAGCCATGTATAATCTCGCCGATGAATTGGGGTACAATACTAAAGAAAATGTACACCTGCTCTCTGACGGAGACCATATCACTTTGGAATAGTGTCAAAAACCACTTATGGCCATTGGCATGGTTTCTGACGCTCGGAATTACAATGATTTTCAATCACTACTCATTCCAAAATTTAAAAAAAGGTGGAATTCCGTTGTTTTAACTACAATAAAGTTTAAATACCATATTGATTTACTTAGTCTTATACGCTTGGGGGGAAATAATTATGAAACTCACTGTTGCTGAACCTGCATTGTTAAAGGATAGTATATCCATCATCTCTGATTTAGTTAATGAAGGGCAATTTGAAATAAATAAAGAAGGAATAAGCCTAATTGCCATGGATCCAGCCAATGTTGGAATGGTTTTATTTAAATTGCTTGCATCCTGCTTTGTAGAATACCAAATTGGTGAAACGCCAATTAAACTTGCAATTAATCTAAATAACTTAAAGCAGATTTTAAGGCGAGCTAAAGCAACAGACATGCTAACTTTAGAACTTATTGAAGATAACAGGTTAAAAATTACTCTAAAAGGGGCATCGATTAGAACTTTTTCATTACCAATAATTGATGTTGAAGATTCAGAACAAAAGGCTCCAATGCTGAAGTTTCCTGTAACAATTAAAACAACTGCTGCAAGATTAAGCGATGCAATTGAAGATGTAGATATTGTTGCTGATTCAGTTTTATTTGAAGCTGACGAAGAATCATTTAAACTTTCAGCAAAAGGGGACTTGAGTAATGTCAATATTGAACTAAAACCAGATGACAATACTGAATTTCATTTAGATGAAAAACAAAAGTATAAGGCAAAATATTCTATTGAGTATCTTAAGAAAATGATTGCAGGTAGCAAACTTGCTAATGAGGTAACAATCCAGTTTAACACAGATTATCCATTAAAGCTGGAATATAGAACAATTGACAAGCTTATGCTTGCATTTGTACTAGCACCTCGAGTTGAGAATGAGTAAGGTGACTACAAAAGTAAAGATATGTAGTCACCCATTATATCAACTGTTCAATTAAAACGGCCCGATTAATCCATACTTTATTGGATGTTCAATAATATTCTTAGCAAGAGACTTGTCTGCAAATGACATTGCTACCTTAATGGCCTCTAAATCGGGATCAGCTTGTTGCTGCACTTGTCCCAAGGTCCTTTCTATTACTATTGGGATATCTGTTAACCTAATCCTTCTTTTTAAAAATGCCTGGACTGCTACCTCATTAGCGCCAACCATATATGCTGGAGCAAGGCCTCCTTCTCTTCCTATTTGCACGCAAAGTTCATAGCCTGGGAATCTACTTGTGTCTGGGTCTTTTTGCAATTGGGTGCAATCATCTGGATATCTATAATTTTCTTCTGTATAAAGACTTTCTCTAGGTGAAAATAGCCCTTGTGCAAGAGGTATTAACATCGATGGAGGAGAAATATAAGGCGTATCTCCTTCACTTGTTCTTAAAATAGCATGGATCACGCTGTGTCTGTGAATTGCCATCCCTAGTTTATCATATGGCAAACCAAACAAATGGTGGGCTTCAATTATTTCAAATGCCTTGTTAATAAGGGTTGCAGAATCTATTGTTATCTTGGGCCCCATTTTCCATGTAGGATGTGCTAAGGCTTCTTCTGGAGTAATTTGACTTAAATCAACGCCTTTCCTATCATAAAAAGGTCCTCCAGAACAGGTAATGATTAATTTTACAATATCTGCAATATTCATATCTTTTATGAGTTCCCGGCCTGCTGCCATTTCTGAATCAGCTGAGATCAATTTTCCTGGAAGCCCCATTAAAATTTCTCCTGCAGCAACAAGGGGTTCTTTATTTACTATTACTACTTTCTTTTTTGCCATTAACGAATCATAAGTTGCCTGAAGACCTGCATATCCAGAAAGCGCATTAACAACAATATCAATATTTTTATCTGTTGCAAGTTCACTTAAAGAATTAAGTCTAACTTCAATACCAAATTCCCTTTGAAGTCTTACCACTTCACTACTTAATCCAACACTTACCTTGTTTACTCCAAACCTCTGAATGATTGTATCTAATTGAGTGGTATTAACTGCAATAGATTCAAGTGTAAAATCCTGTGGAAATTGTCTTATTAATTCAACAACTTGAGACCCAACAGATCCAAGCCCTAAGAGTGCTATTTTTTGTGGCATAAAATTACGAGTTTTGAGCTGTTTATAAATTTATTATAATTACAATATATATGTTAAAACAGTAAATTACATCTTTAACTTATGAATCAAAATACCTGATCCAATGATTAATACTCCTCCCAGAATTTGGAATGCGTTAAGTACTTCAGACAAAAATAATAAACCCAAAACTGTTGTTAAAACAGGAGTTATCATCCCCATCATTGTAACGTAGCTTGCAGTTGAAATTTTTAATGTTTTTACTACAAATAATTCTTTAACTGCTTCAGTTGCCCCAACTAAAAAGATAAGTCCAAGCGGCAGTAATTGGAATGGATTCTCACCAAAGGAATATGCAACAATAATTATTACTGGCAAGGCAATTAAAATTCTAGATAAACCTAAAATCTCTGCACCCAAACTCTTTGATACTGGTTTTTGGATTGTTAAAGAAATTGAAAAACATAAAGCTGAAGCAAGGATCAATAAGTCTCCTAATCTTGGTGCAATTAATTGGCCTCCCGTTGTAATCAAATATGCACCAATAATCAATATTACCAAAAGTCCAACCTTATATCTATTCAAATGTTCTTTTAGAAATATATAAGCCAAAAGAACTGAGAAAACAGAAGTTGTTTTTATTAAAAAGCCATAATTAATTGAAGTTGAAAGCCTAAGCCCATACACCCCAAATACAAATGCTCCAGCAATTAACACTCCTACATATACTAGCTGATAAAATTTACTAATAGTTAACCCCTTTAATGGTCTTTTTCTTGTAGCGGTCCAGAAAGAAAGTAGGATAACTCCAATAAGCACAGTTTGGGCTGAAACAACTATCGGGCTTGCGCCAGTATTTAAAATTAATTTCATAAAGAAGATATTAAATGCCCAACCTATACAAAACACCAATACAAAGAGCAATTTCTTCTTCATCCTCAACTTAACTAACACCACCTTTTTAAAGCTATGTTGGTGGAAGGGCAACAACTTGGCAAATAATTAATCCAAGTGTACCAACGCCAAGAGGCACAATTGCAAGCATTGGTTCAAATCCAACTATAAAAATTCCAATAACTGACGCAATTACTGCAATTATAATGCTTAAAGAAACGGCGAGTGGTTTAAGTTTAAAGAAAAACGAAGCAATTGTTGCAGGGAATAATGAAAATAGGATTGATCCAATTACAACCATAACATTAATGATATTTGAAAATATTACAGCTATTCCCATTGCAATTACCCCAATTAATAACGCCATAAATTTTGTATGTTTAACAAGTCCCCTTTTTAAGAAATTATTTGAAAAACTTACTGCTAACATGAAAAGATAAGTATCAATTGTTGACATTATTGCTGCAAATAATATAACTAAACCAAGCCCAAAAATCCCAGGGGGTAAAAGCTGAGTGAATCCAACTGCAATTGCGCTCTGAGGTGAGACATTAGGAAAACTTGCCTTTACTGCTAGACCAATTAAGGTCATTAATAATCCTAAGAAGAATATAACAACTGATGAGATGAGTAATGATTTTTTTACTGTTTTAACGCTACTTCCTGCGTAAATTCTCTGCCAAAGTTCGGCTCCAAGCATCGTTGTGATTATCCCGTATACAAAAAATGGAATTGTAGATAACGCCTCCTTAAACGGGTTAAAGCTGGTTTTTGCAAAAAAATCTCCTCCACGAATAAATGAAAATGCAACAACAACAAGCAGGGTCAAAATAATAACATATTGGAATAAGTCAGTTTTAACAACTGCCCTAAACCCCCCCATAAACACATAAAAAATTACAATTGTACCCATAATTAATATTGCTAAAGGATAAGACCATCCGGTTATAACTGATAAAATTGTTCCACCCGCAATAAATTGAACAATTAAATAGCCCAAATATAATACAAACACAACTGCCCCTACAATTTTACCCGTAGCTACCCCATATTTCTTCTTAAAATAATCTGAAAAAGTGTAAAACTTTCCCTTATCGGCCATTTGTTTTATTCTCTTTGATAAAAAATAAATTAAAATAAAACCAACTGTTACTCCAAAATATCCCCAAAAAGCAGCCGCCCCAAATTGGAAAACAAGAGCAGTAAAGGTAACTAAAGAATTTCCTCCAAAAAAAGAAGCAATAATTGTTGCAGTTAATGCAAAAACTCCTAATTTTCTATTGGCAATTAAAAAACCTTCTTTATTTTCTTTTCTCCTTGCATAAAGACCAATTGAAATTACAAAGATAAAATACAAAATAACAAATGCAAGATCAAGACTTGATACCATTTTTTACATATTTTGCCATAATTAATATTGCAAAGAAAATTGTAATCCCCACCTTGGGAAATCTTAACTGTTTGTAAATAACTAACTCAATAAGAATTGATAATAAAAACCATATAACAAATATCCCAGACAAAAACTCAAGTCTTTTACTAAAATTCTTTTTCATATTAAATTTTAGTGCAAAGTAAAATAATAAAGTTTGAATAATAGACATCACGATAAATATACAAATGTAAACTATTCCCATATAGCCAGTTCCAATCATATAAACCCCTACAAAAAAATCAATTGCATAAGCAATTGATAAGGTAAGAAGCGTAGCAATAACAAAAGTACCAATACCCCACATTAGAATTTTCTTATAATCCTCCTTCTCCATTAAGCTTATTAAACAGTCATAATATATAAATTTTTATAGTAGTTATTGATAATTTTTTAAATGGAACACATAACTATAATAGAAAAAGCAGCAAGGGCTGCTGGAAAAATCATCAATGAGAACTTTGGACAAGTAGAGTTCTCTTCAAAAGAAGACTATTCACATGTTAGTTTTGTTGATAAAGAGTGTGAAAGAATAATCAAACAAATGCTACTAGAAGAATTTCCAGATTATGGTTTTATTGGAGAAGAATTTGGAGAAGAAAATAAGGATAGCGAATACAAATGGGTTGTTGATCCACTTGATGGAACTACTAATTATAAATGCCATGTCCCATTTTTTAATACTTCAATTGCTTTAACAAAAAATGGACAACCAATTGCAGGGGCGGTTTATAGCTCATTTCTAGATGAGATGTTTTCTGCAATTATTGGTAAAGGTGCTACATTAAATGGGGAAAAGATTCATGTAAGCAGTACCTCTGAATTTAAAAAAACAATTCTTGGAGTCTGCCATAGTGGAAATGAAAAAGATGCAGAAGTTTACTTGGAAACCTACCCTAAATTAAAAAGAAAAACAAGTCACGCACGGCAATTTGGGGCATCAGCACTAGAATTAGCGTATGTTGCAGCAGGAAGAATTGATGGATTTATGATGATTGCAATAAATGCATGGGATGTTGCAGCGGGGAAATTAATTGTTGAAGAAGCCGGAGGCAAGGTAACTAACAAAAATGGAGAAGCATTTACTTTAGATTCTTATGAGCTCGTCGCTACAAACGGAATTGTGCACGAGGAACTATTAAGCTATTTATAGGAATAACTTTATTAACCTCCTTTACCTATTGCAATTTTGGTGGTTTAAATAGAAGTCGGTGTAATTAAGCACTACTTCACAAATATCGGAGTTGCCATTGTGGAGCTTTGTGCGCCAATTAAGGCTGGAGATACAATTCGAATAAAGGGAACTACATCTGATTTTACACAAGTTGTTAAGAGTATGCAAGTTAAACACACCGTAGTTAAAGAAGCAACTTCTGGGGACTCAATTGGCCTAAAGGTAAAAGATCATGCCAGAGAAGGGGACAAGGTGTTTTTAGAATGAAAGAGACCTGCCCTTGTTGTGGCCATCAAGTTTTAGAAAAGATGGGGGAATATGAAATTTGTCCAATTTGTTATTGGGAAGATGACTATTTCCAAGCAGTTGATCCAGATTCTGAAGGCGCAAATACATTAACTCTGCGAGAAGCCCAATTGCATTTTAGAGAGTTCGGGGCGTGTGATAGAGAATCAATAAAACATGTAAGGGACCCATTGAAACATGAAAAGAGGGATTCTTCTTGGAAATCCCTCCATGATTAATATTTTAAATATAAACTAACGATTATTATATAAGTTGAATCATTCTATTGGTATATATGAAATCAATAATACTATTAATTGTAGCATTAGTGGTGCTTACTGCTTGTGGAAAAGTTGTTGAGGTAGCTCAAACATGCGAATCTCTCGGCGGAACTTGGATTGAAGCTGCCCAAGAATGCGAGGATATTTCCCAAGAAGATTGTGAAACACTAGGTGGAAACTTCAACGAATGCGCATCTCCTTGTAGAAATGATCCTAATGCCGGTGCCTGCATAATGCAATGTGTGCTTGTATGTGAGATGGCTTAATTACCCAAAAATATCCATAATTTAAAAGGGGTTTTTTCCGTTTTATGGGCAGAAACTACCTCTCCAATTATTATTTGATGATCGCAGTATGTTCAGGAACATATTTGCATTCAAGATTAAGTAACATCTGCCAACAATACTTGAGTCTTTAGATGAACTCTTTGAAAGCCCCAGGGGGGCATCTCATCGCTCTTTTCTTGATATTTTCAGATCAATAGAAGGAGAAAAAGCCATGAGGATTTTCCAACACTATAAAGCCGGCGTTGTTGTTGATATTTATCATCCTGTTCCCAATCAATCTATTGGTTTTATTTGCCTATCTGATCTAGCATCTCGCTTACCAGAAGATACAGTTAAAAGGCTTGTACCAGAATTTGAAGACTACATGAACCAATTTGGTTTTGCTCGGTTTAGTGTAATAGATCTAAACGAAATTGGCAAATTACGAACCCTTTCAGAAATTGCAATTCACGAAAATTATGGTAATACAATTGTTGTTGCCTCTCCAGGGATAATAAGGGATGGTTCAGGGTTAGTGGACGAAGGAACGTTAGATGTTTATGTTGGTTACTCAATAACCTTTAAACATATTGGAGGAAAACCCTTAGCTAATCATTTAGACCATACAGAATTCTTTGAAGTACAAAAGAGAGCTATTTAATCCTGATAGAATCTGAAGGATTATTGTAACTTATCCAAATAAACACACTCAACTAGCTTTTTAAGCAATCACACAAATTATACCAATTGGAAAAATATAAATAATCATTAATTTACTTCCCTTTTATGAAATTAGGTTTAACTATTGGTGCAGGTGGTGCTCGTATGAGTGCTGTTGGACCAATTGTTGATTTCTTGCAAGAAAAAGGTATTAAGTTTGATATGTACTCTGGTTCTTCTGGAGGGGGTGCCGCTGCACTCTATTATGGAATATTTGAAACTAATAAAGTTGCATGGGATATCTTTACGAATCAAAGAGCAATTGATTTTTTCTTTAAAATGGTTGACCCAACAATTAGCAGAAAATCTATTTTTAAGGGTAATAAATTAAAAAAAATTATGACTGAATATTTCTTCCAAGATAAAACCTTCAAAGATCTAAGAATTCCTGCAATTGTTACTGCAACAAGTCTTACAACTAAAAAAACTGTTTATTTTGATAAAGGAAATTTAATTGATGCTGCAATGGCTTCAGTTGCAGTCCCAGGAATTTATCCCCCTTATAAAATTAGAAAAGATTATTTTATTGATGGAGGGCTGCTTGAACCCCTCCCAGTTCAATGTTTGCTCGATAACGGGATAGATAAAGTAATCGCAGTTGATTTTTACAACACTGTTAATGAAAATGTTATTATGAAAAAAGGACACTTAATGGCACTTTCAATTTCAATGATACTTGAAAAGCTATCTCCCAACCCAAATCCAAAAAAAGTGTTTATAATCAAACCTAAATTTACATCACCTTCTTACAACATGAAAAACTTCCATCACTGGAAAAAATTCTGGGCAGAAGGAGAACAAACAATAAAAGAGGTTTGGCCAAAACTTAGTAAGTGGCTAAAAGAATAATGAAATACTTTAACATAATATTTTTTATGGGTTTAGTCCTTTCAATTGGCATTTTCTATTCAGTTTTTTCAGAAAATTCTGTTGAATGTTATGGGGAATTGATCCTGATACTGGCGAAGAAGGGGGATGCGAAACTATTTGGTAGGTATTTCCTAACTTATTAATCATGTTAATAATAGGGTATTTCATAGTTTATTCTAATTTGTGAGGTATAATTTATTTGCTCAAAAATGGATTAAGGGCAAAGAAACCTTAAATATTCGGGATTAAAAAAGCTCTCCAATCCAATTGAATTTGGGGCGCCCCATTCCCCCTGGATTTCCAATAACTCTTTTCTTACAACATCACTTATTTCAATATTGTTCCAATATTGTCTTGCTAGGACAAACTCCTCATTTACATTAGTCCCATAAATGGCAGTTGCTTCATTAGTACTTGCAGAATATTGCACAACAACAATTGAGCCAATACCTAGAACATCCATTGGTAAATCTTCATTACCTAAAGAATTTGCCTCAGAAGCCCTTACAAATCCAAGAAAAGGAATTCCTTCCAAATACCCATAAACATTTCTTAATAAGTAATTTACATCTCCTAAAGTTAAAGTGAAGTCATCTTCTTTGAAAACTTTAATTTCTAAATCCATAAATGGAACTTCTAAAGGTGCTTCTTTTGAAACATGTACTTGCTTATAGTCTGTCATAATAATAAATATGCCAATCATGCTATATTAAATGGTGGAGTGGTAAGAACAACAACATCTCTCAAAAAGCTATTTTAAGGGAGAAATCTAAATATTTTTTTCATAGACTGTAATTTGCAAATTAGTGCCTAATTGGGGTGATCCTTCAAGTTGAGCTCTCTGTTTTTCAAAACCTTTTGGCCAATAACATCCAAAAAACGTAATTTTGTCAAATCCTGGAATTACTATTTCGCCATCTCCATACAAAAGAAGTTTCTGCCCAGGAGAAGAATTTGCATCAGTCCAAGCCAGTAGTTCCGGAGAAGGCACTGGCCCTGTTAAAATCACCCCAATTGGAACATTGGCCTCAATAGGCCCTTGTATTGTCTTAATTTGACATTTTGTGACCCAGTATTTTTCTACTAAATGTTTTAAATTTACCTCTGCTTCTTCATATAAAACAGGATCACTTTCAAATCCGATGACATGGAGCCCATTGACGCCATTAAGTAAAGCAACAAGTCTAGAATCTCCCATATCAGGGACCAATACCCATTGATCTTTTGGGATTTCCCCTCGTCGCACCATTAAATTTATCCCAGTATTAGCAACAGCAACAACAGGAGGACCGTATTTTACCTTCCGGTAAGCTGATTTTTTTGCTACATCAATTTCTTGGAAATAGTCCTGTATCCCTAAAAGACTCTCCCCCCACATGTAAACTATTAATGAAATAACATTTAAAATAACTTCTAGACTTGAATAGTTATTTTGTATTTATTTTGTTAGGCTATCTCAACTGCTAATCTTTTTTACATTTGAAAAAATAATTTAAGAATATATTTATTCTAAAACTATGAAGATTAGTTCATTAGAATTGTGCATTGGATAAACGCTAATCCCACCAAAACTTAAATCCAGAAGAGGCCATTTCTTCTAAACTTATTTTATTTCGATCAAACATGTTCCTATTTCCTACCGAAGAAGTTACAATTCTAACAATGGGGCGGCCCCCATCTGAAATACCTGCAAATTTTGCAATATACCTTTTATGTTTATCTTTATCAAGAAGAGGATGAGATGCTGCGAGAAATCGTTGACCTGCATAATCTGAGACTAATTCTATTTTGCCTAAACGCCCCTTGTGAATTTTTTTAAATTTTAAATCAGGTATAACTAATCCTACTGGAAAATTTAATGTTCCTGCCACCGTATTAGAAGGGGCCAGTATATGGGCCTCATAAATGGGTGATGTTTGATTGTTTCTTCTATCATAAATAATTGGAACAAAAGTAAGTTCTCCTCGAAGAGTCTCTGCTAACGCTTTTTGAAATCTTTCATCAATTGATTCTGGGGCTTGTACCCTAGCTATTGCAGCAGTACCTGATCTCCCAAGCAAATAGTGTCTAGCTTTCTCTTGAGCAATAGGAACAGTTGCGTATGAAACTGTGCCTCCCCGTACAAATTGTGACATAAAAAAGGAGATAGGTAATCAAATTTAAAGGTTTGGTAAGCATCCAGAAAAGGTAGAATGGTTTAAAAGACAACATCTAATCTAAAACAATAATTTTATATGTTAAATCAGCTCCGCAAAATCCTTCAAATGAAACATAAAATTCCCCTGATTTTTTTGGTGTAAAAGAATGATAAATTAAGTCATCACATCCAGACTTTTCATAAGCCTTGCCTAACTCAAACTCCTCAGAATTAAATTGGAGATTAAATCTTAAGCACCCTCCGGTTCGCCCCCTAAGATTATGGATTCCAGGTAGATACCTCCAAAAACATCTTGGGGAATTCCGGTAGCTATAAGTGCTTAAAATAAATTTTTCACCTTGTTCAATTGTAATTGTCTTAACAACACCCTCAGATTCAGCCCACTCTTCAGAATCAAAGTCCCAATCTCCATTTTTATATGGCAATTTCTTATATTCAATGCTCTCAACAAATCCCGAGAATAATAGTTCAAAGATTGGTGGGATTAAAAGTATTATTGCAACGAAAATTAAAATTTTTAATATTTTTTTCATTATACACAATTACCTTCAAGGCACTTTGCATTTCTCATTGTAATCTTAGTGCATTCTGCACACTTTGCAAAGTCTGCCGGCGTGCATTGTGTATTAACATATTCATGTCTTGCGGCATTTTCTTCTACATTAACAGCTTCCCCGTCACAATTAAGGCAACACGCTTCTCCGTAATTAGTTACTACACAATCTTCATTGGTTTTGCAAGATTTGATATTTGGAGTACACGCAACAAGCAAAATTAACATTAATATTATTAATAATTTCATTGAAATTACCCCCAGTTTTTGATCTATAATGGAATATGGCTTAAAAACCTTTCTGAAAAACTAACTTATCCCTATTACACATATAAAAAGGTGAGATATTCAGCCAAACACACTTCCCCCCTCAAACCACAAACCTTATAAACACTATATGAACCTCAATTCATATAGATGGAACAGCCTAAAAACAACTACTATCTGTTCTTTGAGCTATTGGCAACCCCATTACGAATGGAGATAATCTCTCTCCTAAAACAGGGGTCTATGAACGTAGGGTCAATATCAACAAGTCTCAAGGAAGAACAATCTAAAATTAGCCATGCCCTTCGAAGACTTGCAGAATGTAATGTCATAACAATGGAAAAGAAAGGTAATTTTAGATACTATTCACTCAACAAAAAAACAATTGTACCTATACTAGAAATTATTGATAAACATGTTATGACTTGTTGCTCTGTTTGTAGATATTTGGGAAGAGGGAAATGCAGTCATTAATTAAGCAAGTTAAAGCGAATATCAAAGAGCATCAGATGTTCAAGAAAGGTGAAAGGGTAGCTGTTGCAGCATCAGGGGGCAAAGACTCGATTGCGCTGATTAGAATTTTAAAAGAGCTTGGGTATGAAATTGTTGCCTTGAGTGTTGATAATGGGATAGAAAGCTACTCTAGAGAGGATACTGAAAATTTAAAGAAAGTTTGTGATGAACTTAATGTTGAATTGAAGGTTTATTCCTTTAAGGAAATATTTGGGAAGGGTGTTGACGATTTGAAGCTTAATAATCCATGTCCAATATGTGCTGCGCAAATAAAACGGATAATTAGTCATAAAGCTCTCGCATTAGGATTTGATAAAGTAGTACTGGGGCATAATAAGGATGATAGATTAAATGTGCCAAAAAAACAGGGGAATGTTGAAATTGTAATGCCCATGTATAACATTCCCGAGTTAGATGTTATGGCGCTAGGAATTCCTCAGGTGCATTGCCCATACAAAAACAAATACAGGGAGTTGTTTTAATGTCAATTGAACAAAAAGTAAAAGACACCATAAAGAAATATAAGCTCTTTAAGAAGAAAGATAAAATTGCAGTTGCAGCATCAGGGGGGAAGGATAGTGCTACTGCATTATATATATTGAAGAAGTTAGGTTACAATGTAACAGCTTTAACAGTGGATGCTTTGATTGGTAATTATACAAAAGAAAACTTGGAAAATCTAAGAGCATTCTGCAAACAATATGACATTCCCTTGATTGAGATTAATTTTAAAGATGAATTTGGAGCAAAGTTATGCTACTTAAGATCTCTATTACAGTCAAAAGGTTTCAAATACAACTCATGTACAATCTGCGGAGTGCTGCGAAGGCATCTTGTTAACAAATATGCAAAGAAGTACAAGTTTGACAAGTTAGTTACTGGGCATAATTTAGACGATGAAGCGCAAGCTACCTTGATGAATATCTTTCGCAATGATCACTTGCGTTTCAAGCGAATGGGCCCCCTTGTTGGCACAGTTAATTCAAAGAGATTTGTGCAAAGAGTAAAACCGTTATACTTTATTTATGAAAAAGAAATTATCAAATTTACAAAGAAGATGAAATGGCCAATGGTTTATGCACCTTGCCCTTGCGGGACAATTGCCTACAGAACTGATGCAAAAAAGTTTCTCTTAGAATTTCCAGATAAAGTAAAAAAGAATATTGTTGAATTTGCAATCAAAAATAATCCAAAAATAAGAACAGAAGCAACAATTAAAGCTTGCACAATCTGCGGAGAACCAAGTAATAATGATGTCTGCAAAGCGTGCGAACTCCTAAAAGCTGTAGCTGGAGGGATTTAGGATGCCGGGGAGTTTCTGCTCACCGAGCACAACTGTGAGGGATGAAAAATGAGAGTCTATCTTGATAATGGTGCTACTAGTAAAACTGATGAACGAGTTGTAGAGGCAATGCTGCCTTACTTTACTGAAGATTATGGTAATCCTGCTTCACTTCATACTTTCGGGCAGACTGCCTTAGAAGGTGTTAAGAAAGCAAGGGAAAAGCTTGCCAAATTTATTAATGCCGAAGCTGATGAAATAATTTTCACAAGTGGTGGCACTGAGTCTGATAACATGGTTATTCAAGGCATTGCAAAAGAGGGAGATCATATCATAACAACCAAAATTGAACACCCTGCAATCTTAGAATCTTGCGCAGCAATGGAAAAAAGAGGTGTAGAAGTAACTTACTTAGATGTTGACAATGAGGGTTATGTTAAACCAGAAGTGTTAAAATCAGCTATTAAGAAAAACACTAAGCTTGTAAGCATTATGATGGCCAATAATGAAATTGGAACCATCCAAGATATGGAAAAACTTGGTGCAATATGTAAAGAAAAAGGAGTTTTATTTCATACAGATGCTGTGCAAGCAGTTGGAAAAGTTTCAATTGATGTAAAGGCCATGAATATTGATTTGTTATCTGCTTCAGGTCATAAAATCCATGGGCCCAAGGGCATTGGAATATTGTATGTTAAAAACGGAATCAAAGTTAGGCCTTTAATTTTCGGAGGAGGCCATGAAAGTGGCATGCGCTCTGGAACTTCTAATACTACTGGTATTATTGGCTTTGCTAAAGCAATTGAACTATGCAATGTGGATGTTAAAGAAATGGTAAGACTGCGTGATAAGATTATAGATAGCTTATTAGAGCTTCCTGACTCACGTTTAAACGGACCTAAAGATCGTTTGCCAAACAATGTCAATGTTGCATTCAAGTATATTGAAGGTGAAGGTATTTTATTGCATCTAGATGGTGCAGGAATTGCTGTTTCAACTGGTTCAGCATGTTCTTCACTTTCACTAAAACCAAGCCATGTGCTTTTAGCAATTGGTCTTAAGCCAGAAAACTCGCATGGTTCTGTAAGAATTACTTTAAGCAGATACAATACTGAAGCTGAAGTAGATTATTTTCTAAAAGAATTAAGAGGGGTTATAACAAAATTAAGGGCATTAAGTCCTTTCGGAGGTAAATAAAATGGCATTATATTCAGATGTAGTTATGGATCACTTCAAAAATCCAAGAAATATTGGTAAACCAAAAAAATGGGATGCAGTGGGTCAAGTCGGCAACGCCATATGCGGTGATGTAATGTATATTTACATTAAAGTAGATGATAATATTATCAGTGATATTGGCTTTGAAACAATGGGCTGCGCAGCGGCCATTGCCACAAGCTCTATGGTAACTGAAATTGCAATGGGCAAAACCCTAGAAGTGGCAGAAAACATCACTCGTGAAAAAGTAGCAGAAAATCTTAAAGGATTACCTCCAGTAAAGATGCATTGTTCAAATCTTGCAGCTGATGGCATTAGGGAAGCGATTAAGAACTATAAGGAAAAAGTCAATAAGGAATAAATTGTTTAAAAAAAAAATTTTGCATTGTCAAGACTTTCTTTAGCGGGAAGAATATTTGCCTGTGGAAGTTTTCTATAGGTAAATTTTCCCCTTTTGGTTTTTTCACTTTTAAAAATCCCAAGAAGGACATCAGCTTTGATAATAGATTTCCTATAAATTTTTAAAAGTTCAACATCAAGTTCTCCACTACTCACAAAAGCATTTAATGATTCATAAGTTTTTTTGTGTTCCTCTGGAGGGCCAAGTTTAATTTTTTTTCTTAACAAATATGCTTTTGCAGTGTAAAATATAGCATAATAACTATGGCTAATCACTGCGCTATAATAAGTTTCAGGCTTTTTAATTCTGAAGGTCTTAGTTTGAATTACAGGTAAACTGGACATTAAGAATATTATTTGAGCAAGTTTAATCTCATTTGCGGCTCTTAGAATAAACAATTTTAAATCCATTATCAATACCCTTATTTAAAATTGAATAAAAGACTAACGAGTTTAACACCGGAAGATTTTTCAAAGCAATTTCTGTTCCTAAGTTGGATTTCCCCTCCTTAAGCATCCATAGCATCTCTTTTTCGGTAAACACATGGTAATCAATTTGCAATAACGACTTTAATTCAGCGTCTGCCATTGCTAATTCACATTTTTTCTTTACTACCCCTGAATTTACAAATATTGCAATATCTAAATCAGAATTATCATTCTGAGTTCCTCTCGAGTAAGACCCAAAGACTACAATAGAAATAAAAGAAAATTCAGACAATTCCGCTTTTATTATTCTTAAGGCAAGCTTAGCAATTTGTGGCAAGTTTGTTGATATATCAAAGTAAGAAAAAACATGAGTATTTTCAAGATTCAATTTGTATAAAATAAGATTCCCAAGTTTTCTTTTAGTAATTAGATTTTCAGCTAAAAAGCATATTATTGCTTTTTGAATTATTGAATTGGATTTTTCATTTACAAATTCTTTGATATTCCTATAAGTAAGTTCCATAAATGGAGTTCTTTTAAATGCTTCAAATATTGTTATTTGTTTTGGTGTTAACATTTTACCTCTTTAATAGTATATATCTACCTCTTTTAAGGTGACTTATAAACTTTATGGGGGGAAGCCTACAAATCCATCTGGAATAATGGCCAAACGCGGTAAATAATAAGCCTCTCCAAGGGCAATTTGATTTTTAAATGATTATCAATTCTTTTATTTATGTTTTATGACTTTTCACCCATTAAAGGACTAGACCGTCTAGATGAATTTATATTAGATAGTCAACAATATGAAGATGAACTAAGTGCCCACTTAGGAATAACTTTTCCTGATGCAGCAACTTTTACAAGAGATACCTATGATTGGGCAATAAGAGTATGCCCCATTATCTTTGGTGTTGAAAGAGAGGAAGCTAAAATAAAAATTAGTGGACTTGAGGCCAATGCTCCTTTCTCAAGAAAATTTGATAGTCTTGAAGAGCTTCAAGCTGACATTTTAAAGGCATATCAAATCTCCTTTGCCCATTATGTTCTCGCTCCAAGATTTATGGGAAAATTCCCAGAAGGTTGTTGCACGGAGTCGGCAAAAGGAGTATTAGGTTCAATGTGGGTAAATGGTTTATATTATGCACTATTTGCTGCAAGTGATGGAGGAGAACAAGGCCATTGTTATATTTTAATGCCTTTTGTATTTGAAGATTTTCAAGGTTTAATCATAGTTGATCCGACGGCAGATCAATTTGGGGAAAAAAGAAATGAAATAAAAATAGTAACCATTAAAGGGCTTGAAAACATTTGGCAAAAGTCTCCCGAGTTAGTTATTCATTTTACAATGTTTGATGACTGTGCCAGAAAAGAAATTCCCAATCTTGGATTTATTTCAAGTTATTCTGGTGAACCTTCTTTAAAACCATTAGATTACTTAGCACAGGCTTACGCTAACCCTCAAAAATTAAAAGAATTATAAAAGTTTATTTCTTAGCTGGAGTTTTCTTTGCTTCTGCCTTTGGTTTCTCTTTCTTAACTTCAGCCTTTTTAGCTGGCTTTGCTT
Organism: Candidatus Woesearchaeota archaeon; assembly: GCA_017610005.1. Lineage (GTDB taxonomy): Archaea > Nanobdellota > Nanobdellia > Woesearchaeales > B29-G15 > B29-G15. The sequence goes on from JAFCCU010000006.1 coordinate 45,902, forward strand.
TTTTCTCTCCAGACTGCTGACTGCTTACTCCAGACTTCTTAAATCCAGCTTTCTTAAGTTCCTTAATGCCTTCTTTCTTAAAAGCAACCATCACGGTCTTGTGATCTGCGCCTGCCTTAATATCCAGCTTTTTTTTCGTTGGTTGCAAGTGTTTTATATTACACTTTCTCCTTCGAACATTGCCTTCAATTAAAACATACTGTTCATCTATTTTTTCAACAACAACGCATTGTTGTCCTGCGTCCCTGCCTGCAATTTTTAAACATAATTGTCCTACATTAAACATTCTTAACACCCTTGATTTTATCTCTTGAACATTTGGAGCATAATACTCCCCCATATGGCCTTTTAGGCCTACGCTTTGATTTAACTATTTTAGTTTTCAAAGTACTTTTTCTTGGAACACCGTGAAGTGGAGCACCACAATTAGCACATTCTGCAGGTTTGTGGTTTGGCTTAGTATAATGAGTTACTTGACTTCCGCCGGGTGTTGTAACCTTCTTTCTTTTTAATGATCTTGATCTTTGGAATCCTTGTGTCATTTTGACCTCTAATAAATTTTCATAACTTTTCTAATTACCATTGAAAATACTACTGAAAGTATAATATAAGTTCCAAACCATCCAGGATTCCACCCAAATAAGGATAAATTACCTAGTGGTTTTAGTGGGGCGTTACTAACTACTGCTCTAGTTATTTGTCCTGCCTTGCATTCTACTTTAGGGTTTACATAATCTTTACCACCTTCTGCTTCAATTACAAGTGGCACTTCGCAAATATTATTATTATATTCAAATCTTAATGGGGGCGAATCATAAATCCCTGCAACTCCTGAAAAAGAATATACAACTTTTTTTTCAGCGCCTTTTGGATAACCTTCCATTATTGTAATTTGTTCAGGAACTTCTGCGATCGGAGGAGAAGTTGGTAACTCTGACATCTCAAGTGTTACATTAAAAGGTTCATTTTCTAAAAGTGGATTATATGCAAGGTGCGCATTTAACCAGCCAAATATTATAATAACAGGAATAATTGTAAATAAAGTTGCCCTAAATGAATGACGCATATATTCCATATTCTTACTCATTAATTTCTTCTGGACCTTCATCATCTTTTCAGGAGAATCCTTAAGGGCCTTCATCTTATCTTGCATTTCTTTAAGTTCATCTTTAAGTTTCTTCATAAGTTCTTGTTTTGTTGTAAACTTATAGATAATTGTAACAATAAATGTCAAAAGAAGACAAATAATTAGTAATGCCATAAAAGGTCCTAAATTTAATAAAGGCCCAAATACTGGCTGCAACATTTCCGATAAAAATCCTCCACTTATCATCCTTTTACAAACTTCCTCATCATTGGATTCATATCCATCAAATGCTGTTTTGTGATATCTTCATATAGCCTATAAATAATCATTACAGCTAATAGAATACCTGTACCTCGAGCAAGTGCTCCAGTAAGGTCTGCTGCTGCCGCTAAAAAGCCAACAGCTATAGCACCCATTACAGTTAGAGGCATAACATATCTGTTTAATAATCTCTCTAAAACACGCTTATCTTTTCTAAAACCAGGCACTTGTAAGCCTGATGCCATAATTTTTTCAGCTTGGCTTTTTGCATCAAGTCCAGAAGTTTTCATCCAAAAGATTGAAAATATTACTGCTCCAACAATCATAAAAAGCATGTAAATTGTAGCTTGACCTATATGGCCCATTGTTAAATTTCCCTTGACAATATGATCCACTATATTTGGACTTGAAATCCATGCAACAAATCCAGTCATTGCTCTACCAGTTGTTGGATTAAAAGTACCCAATAATGGCCTCCCCCAGTTCTCAAGTAATCTTGCCCAAAGTTGTAAATTTGCAAGTAATGCTGCAACTAAAATAACTGGGATATTTGAAGTATATAAAAAATTCAATGGCCATCTAACTCCATGACCTCTAATTTTTCCAAATGATAATGGAATCTCAATTTTCATAGCTTGTGCATAAACTGCTACCATAAACACAACAACTGTTGCAATAAGGGTTGCTGCTTGAAGTGCTGCAACCTGGGGTGCTTGTTGAGCTAGTGCTTGAAATAATGCAGGAATGGCACCTGTTGCAAATTGGCCAGTTGTAACACTAGATACCCCAGTTGCAGGGAGCCAAGAAAAAGCTCTAATTGCAATACTCTTAGATACTCCTGCTACAATAAACAAACCAATACCTTGACCAAAGCCCCACTTACTAACAACCTCATCCATGAGCATGATAAAAAATCCCCCAAAACATAATTGGGCAATTAAAACCCATGGTGAAAAACCAGCTGCAGGAGCAAGTCCCCCCATTAAAACATAAATCACTGCTTCAAAAATAATAAAGAATATTGCACCAATTTTCTGCATTGCTTGGAACTTCTCTTTGCCTTCTTGAGAGTTCATATCAAGTTTTAAAATTCCAGACCCTTGTAGTAATTGTAATACAATAGATGCTGTAACAATGGGACCTATTCCTAAAGAAATTAATGAGCCAAATTGTGCCCCTAAAATAATACTTAAATAATCAAATTGTGCTAAAGCATTTTTACCTAAACCATAAAGTGGGACCATTCCTAGAATAAAAAATAATCCTAAGACAATTGCTGTCCATTTCAGCTTTTCTTTAAAAGAAAGCTTCTTCTGTTTTGGTGGCTCAACCTCAGGCAAATATGAGGCTATTTGTGATATAATTGACATTTTTATTTTGTCTCTTTAGGAGTCGCCTCCCCATCTGAGTCTGGAGTCTTGAGTCTGGAGTCTGGAGAAATTTTCTCTTCTGACTTCTGACTTTTAACTTCTGACTTAATATTTGGTTGAACAATCTCTCCACCTGCAGATTCAATTTTTTCTTTTGCACGTGTTGAGACATACTCAACTTTGATTACATATTTTTTTGTAGGATTTCCAGTTCCAAGCAATTTGTCAAAACCTTCCTTGGTTAAATCAATTTCAACTTTATCTTTAGTTACTTTTGCGTCAAATCTATCTAAATAACTTTCAATAAAGGAGATGTTTATTGCTTCAACATTTGCTGTGTTATTTCTATTAAATCCGTGTTTTCCAAAATAAGAGGTATCAGCCCAGATACTTGGTTTTTTAGTATCTGCACGCTTACCAGTTCCAGCATTACCAACTCCTCCCCTATGGCCTGCACCCCTATTCTTCTTCATGCTGCCATAGCCATGAGTCTTACTGCCTCTAAATCTACCGGCTTTCTTACGCTTATGAGTATTCATTTAAAGCATCCTCTCAATTAACTTTTGAATCTTTTCTTTTCTGTCACCTAATACTCCTCCTTGCACAAAAGTCTTCTTAATACCTTTTCTTTCAAATCCCCCAATTGGTGGATTTAAGTGGAATATTGGTTTGTATTTTTGTTTGTTAAACACAATGTGATTTTGATAATTTAATTTCCCCCGTGAATCATGGGTTCTTGCTTTAAACTCTTTACCTCTTTTTTTAATAATTTCGCCTAAAAATTCTTCTGAGATTTCTCCAAAAGTGGTGTAATCTTTAACAACAGTTAATAATCCTCTTAGTTCAGGAGTGGCCTTAAACACAGCAAGACTCATTTTTTTAATTAATCTAAGCCTCTTTAAAGTACCTTTAACTTCAGGTCCTGCTTGAATTGCGCTTCTAACCTTTAAAACTGCGAAATATTTATTGCTTGTCATTTAATGCACCATCAATGATTTTTAATTCAGTTTTTGCTGGAAGTTTTATCTCCATTAATTGTTTTAATGCTTCAAAACATGCAGTAACTAAATTGGATTTAGTTTTAGTTGATCCAAACGTTTGAGACCACACATCTTTGATTCCAGCAAGTTTTAATAATTTTTGACATTCTTTTTCAACACAAAGGCCAGTTCCCTTAGGTGCGGGGAGCAATGTAATCCTAACTGATCCACACTTTCCAGTAACCCTAAATGGAATTGAATGATAAGTGCCGCATCCACAAGCCCAAGAACCGCAACTTCTTCTGATTTTAATTAATCTAAGCTTTGCATTTCTAATAGCTTTATCTCTTGCAGGTACTGTTTCTTTACTGCCTGCCATTCCAAGTCCAACATAACCATCTTTATTTCCAACAACGGCTAATGTTGTAAAGCTTGGAACATTACCTTCAGCAGTTTTCTTTTGAGTTTGTTTGAAAATTCTTCTTTGACCGCCACCAAATTTACCCTTTGCTTGACCTATAAGCATTAAGTCTGACTCAATATTTGGTAAAAGTAAATCAACAATTTCTGGTTCTAAAACTTTTTTTCCAAAAGATAACGCTTCACTCATGTTAGTAACATCGCCTGATCTAACAGCACGTCCTAACTCAGTTCTTGGTTTCCAAGAATCTAATTTATCTTTTTCAGCTTGCGCTCTTGCAGTAAGTCTAGTCTCAACAACCTTAGCAGGTTTTGCTTCATCAGTTTTTTCTTCTTTTACTGCTTCTGGGCTTTGAGCCTTGGGCTTTGAGCCTTGAACTTCTTCTTTAGCAACTTCTGCCTTCTTTTCAGCAGGCTTCTCTACCTTTACTCCTTCTTTTACTACTTCTTTTACTACTTCTTTTACTTCTGACTTCTGACTTTGGACTTCAGACTGTTCAACTTCTTCTTTTACTTCTGACTTCTGACTTTGGACTTCAGACTGTTTAACTTCTTCTTTTACTTCTGACTTCTGACTTTGGACTTCAGACTGTTTAGTTTGGTTTTCTTTCTTCATTTTATACTCTTCTTGACTTTTTCAAAACAAGCCAAGACTCCTTTCTTTGTCTTTGAAAATTGTACTTTATCTTTTTTAGTTTCCATATAATTTTCAATATGTTCTCCTTTAATTCTATCTTCAGCAGGGAACATTCCTTCTGAAACAGGCACATTTAATCCACCATCAATAGCACCTTTTGCAAATGCAAATTGTTTAGTTCCAGCAAGCGGAGAGTGAAATCCAATATCTAAAATTGCCTCTTTAATCTTGCCTGCTTTTTTTGCTAATGCATATCCAGTAAGATATGCTGAAGGGATGTTTGAGCAGTTATAAGTCCAGCCAAGTTTCTTTAATTCCATTGAATTAAATGAAATCTCAACTTTATCGCCAGTTGCTATATAAGTTGTCAATTGTCCAACTATTGACCGTGAAAATAGTCTTACAACAAGCCTTGGCTTTCTACCTTTTAATAACCGCAGCCTTCGCCTGTAATCGGTTTTATGTTCACGCTTCCTTCTTGGTTGTTGTTTTGACATCCTGTATTAATCCTCTCTCCTTAAGATAATATTTCAAATGGTTAAGATTTCTAAAAAACCCACCCTTTGCTTTTGAATATAAGTCTCCATAATCTGATTTTTTTATTCTTCCTCTTTCTCTTAATTTCTTTAGTAATTTTCTCTGTGCCCTAATACGGGCCATCCAAGCAACTTTTTTAGGTAATCTTGCTGTAGCCTTACCTTTTCTTGAACCTTGACCAGATCTTCTACCTTTTCTTTTCTGGACAATTATTTTTCTTGCATTAAATCTGCAAACGCCTTTAGCTGGCTTTTTCTGAATAATATTAGCATTGACCAATTCTCTAATATCTTGCTTTGTGATTGATTCTTTAATTTCTTCTAAGTGGTCTGGTGAAAAAAATACTCTTGACTCTGAGCACTTTAACACTTCTCCTGCAATCCTCATTTGAGTTTTTAGATTCATTGTCTCTTAGTTAGGACCTTGTCCTTCTCCTTCTTTACTTGTTCTTCTTTAGTATCTTCTGGAACTTTTTCAGACTTCTTCACTTTTTCTTCAGTCTTTTGGCTTTTAACTTCAGACTTCTTCACTTTTTCTTCAATTGATTTTACTTTTTTTGTTCGAAGCGCTTTTTTATCTGCAATTACTTTTTGTTTTGCTTCAACAAATGCCTTAGGATCTCTGTAATTAATAATAGTTAAAGAAGCATCCTGTGCTGTCTTAATTATTTCTAATCTCTTTCTAAATCCTACAGTTGACTTGATCACTACTACTTGAGTTTTTTTGTCAATGCCAGTTAAATCACTTGGTTTACAAACAATAACAGGTTCAAAGCCATTTACTTTTCCCCTAATCTTCTTTTCTGATTTGTATCCTACAGAGATTGGAAGACCATGGCCTCTTTTTCTTAATCTTAATTTGCTTTGAAGTCCTTTTGGCCTTCTCCATTTATCCTTAAGCCTGACTTTCTCGCCATGATGTTGTCTTAAAAACGTAGGTTTTTTCATTTTATTGCCTTCCCATCCTTTTCTATTAAATAAATTCCATCCTGGAAGATTCTGTTATCAAAGCCTGAACGCTTAAGTAAAAGTTCAATATCTGCAGCTGTCTGACCAGTTCTTTCCTTGTCACAACCAGTTACAATAATAATATCTCCTTCAATTTTTACTTGTACATCTTCATGCTTTATTTTTAAAATTCGTGGGAATTTTTCCCCAATAAAGTTATTTACAATAATTTCTCTTCCCTTAACTGCAACAGTCATTGGAAAATGGCCTGAACATATTTTTAATTTATAAGTTACTCCTTCCTTGACACATCTCATCATATTTTTCATGTGAGAAGCATGTGAACCCATCACTTTCTTTTGCTTTTGTGTAATACGTTTAGCCTTGATTATCACTTGATTATTCTCAATACTAACAAAAACTCCAGGAGTTGCAAAAACTCTTGAGGTAGCTCCTTTTTCACCCTTAACATTTAAGGTATGACCAACTAGTTCAACAGTCACCCCTTCAAGGATTGGAACCTCCACAGCATTGTCTTTAGTTATTTTCATTTTAGTAACAGTATCCGATTAACCTGCCCCCTAAGTTTTGTTCTTTTGCTTCATAATGGGTCATGATACCTTTTGTGGTCGTTACAAGAATCATTCCAAAACCTTTTGCAGGTAAGAATCTTTTTTCATAACTTTCATAACCAACTCTTTTAACATTAAAGTTAGGCGAAATTACTCCACATTTGTTGATCTTTCCAATTAAAGTAACCAAAAATGTGCCCCCTCTAATTTCTTTTTCAACTTTTATCTCACCAATGTACCCTCTCTCTTTTAAGATATTTAGTACCTTTTCTGCGTTTTTTGAATATGGTGCTAGTGTTACCTCTGGTTTACCGATTGTATCTGCATTAAGTAGCTTACTTAGCACATTTGCGAGTGGATTGTGAGTAGTCATTTTTTCACCTTAACTATATTTTTTAAACCCAATTTTAGGGGCAATTTCTCTAAAGCATTTTCTGCAAAGTCCAATTGAATATTTTCCAATGTGCCCTTTGTTACTTCCACACCTTTTACAACACTTTGTTGTTGGACCAAATTTTCTATCCTTAGGTTTATTGTGTTTTTCAAATTTCTTTGCCTTCACTGGCTTATGATCAAGTTGCGTGAACATCTTCTTGTAATTGCTTACAGTCATTCTTTATCACCGACAGTAGTCTTAAATTCTTTAACAAAAAACTCAATTGCTTCAACCTTTGGAATTCTATGGTCGATTGGAATTTTTTGTGGTCTTAATCTCCTCTTTCTGATTCTAAATCCAGGCCTAGTAAGAGTAACACTTACTTGAAAGCCCATCATTCCAATTGTTGGATCATACTTCATACCGGGAATGTTAATATACTCAGTTACTCCAAATGAGATATTCCCATTATCATCAAAATTTCTTTCAGATAATTTATTTTCAAGAGCTTCAAGAAACAACTTAACAAGTTCCTTTGCTTTTGGGCCCCTAATGGTTGTTTTACATCCAAGAGCAAGGCCAGGTCTAACTCCCCAACCAGGGATTCTCTTGGTAGTAAATGTTTTTACGACTTTTGTGCCAGAGATCATTCCCATAAGCTGAATTCCCTTCTTGAGTTTAGCCTCATCCTTGCCTGCTCCAACATTTAGAGTAAGCTTCTCGATTTTAATTGTCCTCATTGGGTTCATCTTACTTTTACCTTTTTACTAATTAAAAATAAATTCCTAATTGGGATCACATGGCTTTCTTCGCCAATTTTAATTTCTGCAACTTTCTCTTCAATTTTTCCTACTTGTGCAATTGACCCTCTAAAACTTCCACCAACAAGCAATGCTTGGGCCCCAGTTTTTAAGGTAACGTGATCAATTATCTTGTTCTCAGATACGTCAAACAAAACAGTCTCACCAAGTTTAGGTTTAATTTTAGTTTCTAAAATATTATAGCCATTATGGCAATTTAATTGAGGTGTTCCATTCTTAATTAAAGTGATGCGTCTGACCTTGCAAGGGATTAGATTGGCATCAGTTTTTGTTGTCTCAACAACATTTAACTTTCCTTGTTCATCAAAACTGATTCTTAGATAAATGCCCTTAGTTGGAACAGATATAACATCCATGAATCCTACTTGATATTTAAAATCAGAAACTCTTGTACCATTTACTAGCACAGTTTCATCGGTTAATGCTCTTTTAACTTCTTTAGTGGAAGTGCATAATTTTAAGTCTTTTAAAACTGTTCCAATGCTCTTTCCCATTCTTAGAGGATGTCCGCCTGGTCTTGGCTTAATAATATACTTCTCAGCTTTACGCTTAAGCTTCCATGTATTTGGGCATGCATGCCTCTTAAGGTGTCTTTTTGTCATTTTTTCTATTAAGTATTGCCTGTCTTTTTTTGTCGTCAAGTTTTAATTCAACGATTTGGCAGTTTGAAGGATCAATAAATGGAAACACTTTAGTCCCATCATTTTTTGTGATCTCAATGCCGTTAATGCTTACTTTTAATTTTTTTAAGTCAACACTTTTAACAGTGCCTTCTTTGCCTGAAAATTTGCCCCGAAGGACTTTAACTTTGTCTCCAGTTCTAATCCCAAAAGATCTCATCTCATGTTTCTTTCGTAAAATTGGAGATAATGGAGCTCTAAGCATCTTTTGCTTTATATGTAGCGGAGCATTTAATCTATACTTCCTCTGCTTTCTAGGTTGCTTGCTACTAGTCCATGAAGTTGAAAATTTTTTCATTTTATATGATGATATTTGCTAATTTTGCAACAGCAGGCCACCTATCGCAAGCCTCCTTTGCTACTGCTCCTTTTATCATTGTCCCTTTGGGATTACCTTTTTCGTCTTTACAAACGACAACTGCATTGTCTTCAAATTTTACTCGTGTACCATCTGGTCTTCTATATGATTTTTTTTGCCTAACAATTACAGCCGGGAAGATTTGCTTCTTAAGTCCAGGTTCTCCCTTTTTAACAGCAATGGTAACTAAATCACCCACTCCTCCTGCTTGCAATCTACCTTTTTTAGTTTTATGGCCCTTAACAGAAATGATTTGCACAATTTTGGCACCTGAGTTATCACTAGTTGCAAGGACTGTGCCTGCATTTAATGCTCTTGTAACTCTTGCCTTATTTGATTTCATTTATTAATTTCCTCAAACTTTTTTATTACTACAAACGCTTTAGTTTTTGATAATGGCCTGCATTCTTTCACTTCAACAATATCTCCTTCTTTTGCGTCAATGCAAGGAGGATTGTGTGCTGTAATCTTTGTGTATCTTTTTTCATATCTATGGTATTTTTTTATTAAAAATTTTCTTTCAATTTCGAGGGTGATGCTGCGTTGCATCTTAGCAGACATTACCTTACCTGTAAAACCTCTTCCTCTCACCTTTAGGTGACCGTGTACAGGACATTTTGGATCGTTGCATTCTGCCATTTTGTTACCTCATTTCAATTTTGTTCCGCAAGCAATTTTATCGCTTGAGGTTTATTGTACCTGGACTAAATCCCATCTTCATGAGCACGTCACGAACCTTAACCATATGGTCTCCTTGAAGTTCAATTCGACCCTCTTTGGTGGTTCCGCCGCACGCAAGCTTATTTTTAAGCCCTTTTGTTAGATCATGTAAATCGATATTTTTATCAGCAATACCTTCAATTAATGTATATTTTTTGCCGAACTTCCTTTTCTCGATTCGCACGGTGATTGTTTGGCTTTCTCTTGCGATAGCCTCACAAACACAAAGCTCTGATGGTAGCCCGCACTTGGTGCATATGTCAGTCATCCTTTTTGACTAACCTCCTTTTGATTTTTTACAGTAATTATCCGCGCAATAGTACGCTTGATTTGTTTAATTCTCCCTGGTTTTTCTGGGAGAGTACGAGTAGCAACTTGACTTTGTAATTTCATTAACTCTTTTTTCAAATCTACCATGCGTGAATCAAGTTCTTTAACACTTAAATTCTTAACTGAATTAAATGACTTACTCATTTCTCAGCCACCTTTTCAATTTCGGGTTTTGAGTCTTCAGTTGTCTCTTCTTTCTTCTCTTTTTCTTCAACAACTTCTTTCTTTTCTACTTTTTCTTCAACCTTTACTTCTTCTTTTACTTCAGACTTTTGACTTTTGACTTCAGACTCTTTAGCTTCTTCTTCAATAGGTATAATTGAATCAGGTAAAATTACACCAGGAGGCATGATTTTTACAACAACGCCTACAACTCCTGACTTTAGCTTTGCAACCTTATATGAAATATCTACATTTTCAATTGCTGGTTCTCCACATTTTTTCAAATAACCTCTACTTACTCTCCATACTCTAGCTCTTGAACTTGGTACTTTCCCTGAAATTAATATTTCAATACCTAATGCCCCTGCATTAAGCACATCTTCAGCAGATCTATGGATAATTGATTTAAATTTAGCTGAACCATATCTTTCTAATGAAGTTGAAATCCTTTCTGCAACAATATTTGCATCCAAATTTGGATTAAGTACTTCTGAAATCTCAATTTGTGGGTTTTCCAAATTAAACTTATTCTTCAAAGCTTCAGTTAAATCCTTAATATTCTTGCCCGATCTTCCTACAACCATTCCTGGTCTTGAGGAGTGAATAATGATTTTTTCACCAAGAGGTGTTCTTTTTACAACTGCGCCTGAAAATCCAGCACCATTTAGGCTAGCTTCTATAAACTCCCTAATTTGGTGTTCTTTGATTTGCCTTGACACAATTTCTCGTTCTATCATTTTTCCTCGGTCTTCTTTGAGTTTGGAGTTTGGAGTTTGGAATCTGGAGTACTTTTTTCTCCGGACTGTTGACTGTTGACTGTTGACTCTTTTAATTCTTCTTTTACAGCTGCCTTTTCAACCTTTGCTTCTTTTACAACTTCTTTCTTTACTTCTTCCTTCTTTTCTACTTTTTCTTCAACTTTTACTTCTTCTTTTACTTCTTCTTTTACTTCAGACTTTTGACTTTTGACTTCAGACTCTTTAGCTTCTTCTTTTACTTCAGACTTTTGACTTTTGACTTCAGACTCTTTAGCTTCTTCTTTTACTTCAGTCAGACTTTTGACTTTTGACTTCAGACTCTTTAGCTTCTTCTTTTACAACTTTTTCTTTTTTTACTGCGGACTGCGGACTGCGGACTGCGGACTTTTTCACTTCTCCTTCAACAACAACAATTTCAACATGAGTTCTCTTTGTTTGTCTTCTTTTCTGTCTCCCATATCTCATTGGCCTTGAAGCCTGTTGAGGCACAATTGATGCAATAACTAAACCATCGGTCAATAAACCCTTATCTGAAGCATTTGATTCAACGGATTTTAGTGTTTCCAAAATAAATGTGCATGCTTTAACTGGATAACGACCTGCAGCCATTCCAGTTTTATGCCCCATATCTTTGTTAAATCTCTTAAATGGGACTGCTGCTTTCTTTTTAATAACTGATTCTAAAAATGCTTTAGCCCACTCAACATTTCTCCCTCTAAGAACCTTACAAATATTAATTGAGTGCTTAGTTGAAACCGGTAGGTTTAAACTAACAGCTCGTGCACTGTTCTCTATTTGTTTTGTTGTATATTGGTAAGTCATCTTATCTCACTGATAATGCTGAACTACTCCTTGTTGCCCCAATACCTGGGGCATGGTGTTCAACATATTTTCTTGTTAGGGAAAACTCTCCTAAATAATGTCCAACCATCTCAGGTTGGATAATTACGTTTACATAAGTTTTACCATTGTGAATTTGAATTCTTCTGCCAACCATTAATGGAAGTACAATCATATCTCTACAATGGGTTTTTGGTGCTTCTTTCTTTTCAAGTGCTTTTAAAAATTTCTTCTGAGCTTCAGTTAATCCCCTAATCAGGGTTCTTCTTTGTCTTGCAGGAAGTAAAACTGCAAACTCATTGATACTTAGAGTCTTTAACTCTTCGATGCTTTTTCCCCGATATTTAAATTCTTTAAGTACCATTTTATTTACCTCCTATACCCTGTTCTTCTCGGTCTGATCTTTCCAACCTTTCTACCAGGTGGAGCGTTCTTTGGAGCAATTGTTGGAGTTCCCTTGTGTGCACTTGAAGATCCACCATATGGGTGATCTACTGCATTCATTGCAACTCCGCTTGTTCTTGGATAAATACCCCCTTTTGCTCTCTTTTTGTGATGCGCCTTACCTGCCTTTACAATTGGTTTGTCTACTCTTCCTGAACCAGCTGCCCTACCAATAGTGGCTCTACACTTTGAATTAAATTTCTTAACAGCTTTTGAAGGAAGTTTAACTGATACTGACTCATCACTTTTTGAAACGATTTTTGCAAAAGTTCCTGAAGCCCTAACAAACTTTCCACCATCTCCTGGTCTTGCTTCAAGATTATAAACCATTGCGCCTGGAGGTAATTCTCCAAGTTCTTTAATATCTCCTGGAAGTGCACTGCCTGTGCCACCAACTGTTACTTCTTGGCCAACATGCATGTTTTCTCCACCGATAATTAACCATTTTTCTCCAGCAACATTTAATTTTATTAAGGGTGAACTATGACCTGGGCAATTAACAATATCACTAACAACACCAACAGCTTCAACAGAGGCTTTATACTTTGCCTTGCCCACAAACCTAAAGCTATTAACTCTATAACTAGGTGAGCCCTTTCCTCGCTTTTGTTGTCTTAATTTCTTACCCATTTCACATCATACCTAATTGAGTTGCAACATCCAATGCTGAAGTTTCTGCGCTAAGTGTTACGTATGCTTTTTTAATTCCCTTTGGGGAAACCATAAAATTAATTCCAATAATTTTTACTTTAAAAAGTGTTTCAAGCTCTTTTTTTGTTGTCTCTTTAGTTGCACTTCTGTCTACGACAAATACCATCTTATTCTCTGATTCCATAAGTCTTAAACTCTTTTCAGTGCTTAGTGGATATTTGATTATTTGGTTCATAGGAACAACCCTTCATTTAATTTATTTAATGCGCCTTTTGTCCAGATAGTTAGTCTTCCTGGATTTCTGCCAGGAGCAAGTAGTTCAACATTTAAGTTTTCAACTGAAACTATTTCGGCCCCTGGAATATTTAAGGCTGATTTTTGTAAATTGCATGTGGTAGCTACTACAAATAAAATTCCTCTCTTTGTTTTATACTTCCTTCCTCTTGATTTGCCTCTTCCAGCTCTTACTTTTCTTACACTAGTTCGTTCAAGCTCTTCAGTAAAACCTAATTTAATTAAGGTTTTATGTAAATCATTGGTCTTTGCAATTTTACAAATATCATCATCTAAAATAAACGGATAATTTAAAGGAACTCTGTGGCCTCTTGCCTTAACAGTTTCTGGGAGAATTGTTGCTGCAATTGCAGATCTAATTGCTTTTCTTCTTTCTTTAATGGGCATATCTCTTTCATTAATCTTTTCTGCTTTTGGAGCGTGTGCCCTTGCACCACCCACAGTATTTGGGGCAGTTGCACCGATCCAGTTTAATCTTCTTCCCCTTCTACTAATGATTTTTCTTGGGGTCCTTGAAATTCCAAAGCCGTAACTTCCTCTGTATGCTCTTCTTCGCTTTGAAAGCTTAGAAGAATACTTGTTTCCAGCCATTGGATCAGCACCATAAGCTTGAATTTGGTTCATTTCAAAAATATACACTGCTTTTCTGATTAAGTCTTCTCTTACTGGTTCAGAAAATTGGACTGGTAAGTCAACTTTTCCAGTTTCAGTCTTTGATTTGTTAATCAGAGGTAGTTTCATTTGATAATCACCTTATCAATAACTGGTGCTTCTTTGGGTGTTGTTCTTTTGGCCATCTTTGGTCTAACAAATCTTACAATTCGCTTTGATGGGCCTGGAACAGATCCTTTTAGTATAATATATTGATTGTTAACTTTTCCATAATGCTTAAATCCGCCTGCTGGATTAATATCCTCATCTGTGATTTTCAAAATCCATTTATTCTTCTCAAGTCTTGTATGAAAACCCATCTTACCACATTGTGGGACAGTAAACATAACTCTTGAAGGATGCCATGGTCCTAAATTTCCAACACTTCGCTTTTTCTTTTCAGACTTTGCTTGTTTAATCATGACACCAAATCTCTTAACAACGCCTTGAAAGCCTTTGCCCTTAGAAACACTTACAACATCAACTTGTTCTCCTTCATTTAAAATGTCAGTTACTAAAACATCTTTATTATAGTGTTCTTTAATCCAAGCAAATTGTTCGCTAGTACTTCCACCAATTCCAAACTCTAAAATCTCTGGGGTTTTTTGTCCAATTGAAGTTAAGTGAGGTTGAGTGTAAGCTAAAACTCTTACTTCAGCATAATCTTCAGGATTAATTTTTTCAAAATTTGGTTCAGCTTTTTTAGGAAGAGGTACTCTTTTTATTAATTGTTTATCGTTTGTTAGTAGAATTTCAGTAGCGATTTGAAGACCTTCTGAAGTTTTTTTATAAAATCTGGCAGAAAAAAGACGCATTGGCGGACACTCAAGAATTGTGGATGGAATCGAAATGATCTCCCCCTTGGTTCTTGATGTTGGTCGATTGTCAGTTGTCATGACATGAACCATCTGAACCTTATAGCCATAAAAACCAAGTGGCTTAGCATCTTTAGAATTTGCCCAAGATCTAATTCTAGGTACGACTTTCTTGGCCCTCTTTCGAGGCCAATACATCATGCTTCCATGTCTTGGTGCGCTTCGTTTTGCCATATTATTATCTCCCCAAAATAATATTCTCCTACGAGTAGGAGCCTATTTGTAAGTTTGCTTCAAGAAACTTTGAAGCTCGCTTTTTTCAGGCTCAATCAGCCTGTTTGGGTGTCCAAACAAGGGTAAGTGTTTTGCATGTCTTTATAAAGGTTGCGGAATTGGCGTCTAATACTAAATTTTATAAGATACAAAATATATAATAATACACATGAACCTAAAAAACCACATTTCCCAGATAATTTCAGAATTTTCTTATAAAGTTCGTAGTAAGAAGCATCCCGATGCATGCATTTGTTATCAGCAAAATAAACCATGTCACAAGATGGATGATTTGAACTGTTTCTTGTGTTACTGCCCATTTTATGACACCTCTAAAGAGGAAGGAGGGTGTAAACGTAATTGTAAAGACGGCAAATGGTTTTACTCTGAAAAGCTTCCGAAAGGAAAGATTTGGGATTGTAGTGACTGTACTTATCCTCATGAAAAAGCGACTGTTAAGGGAATTTTAGAAGAATTCTTTAATAATAAATAAATCAGGCCCAATTTGACTAAGCTAGCTATCTTTTAGAAAGATTCATTCAAATCCTTTGTTTCTTAGTATTCTAGCTTTTAAACAATCAGTAACACTTATTACCATACAAATCTTTTGGAAACCATAGAGTAACAATCAAAACCATACACCTTAAACCCTAAACCCTGCCCCCTCTAGCCTCCAATAAACTCTCCTATTCCCTGCACCCTTATTCTTCATTTCTGTGACAACTATCTTTCCAATTTCACTTGTGTTTTTCACATGAGTTCCGGCACATGCTTGTTGGTCAAAACCATCAATATCCACTACTCGAATGATCTTTATTGACTCTGGGAGCATCATCTTTAGCTTTACGAGAGAGGGGATTTGAAATGCAACTTCCCTTGGGAGCATCTTTAATGTAACAGTTAAATTTTTAGCAAGAATTTCATTGGCTTCTTTTACATATCCCTCCATTTGTTCTCGATCAAAGTCAGGTAAATTAAAATCATCTCTTGCCCTATCTATGTAAATTTGATTACCTGTTATTTCTGCTCCAGTCCTATTATGGATAACAGTTGAAAGTACATGAGAACCTGTATGATAACGCATTAAAATATAACGTCTTTCCCAATCAAGTTTACCAGTTACTTGATATCCTTTTTGCAATCCTTCTTTATCAACTTCATGAACAATTCTTCCTTTGTCTTTTCTTACCTTTACTATATTATATACTATATTGTCCTTTTCAATAGTCCCAAGGTCAGTTGGTTGGCCACCTGATTCTGGATAAAAAGCTGTTTCATCAAGTTCAATGTAAACGCCTTCTGCACTAGTAACTTTTGCTTCAAATTCTTTTAGATAACAATCTTCCATGTAAAGTGCTTTAGTCATTTTTTCTTCCTCCCCTTTTTCAATTTTAACCTATAGTAATTTGCAGGATTCTTAATTCGCTTGCAAAGTTCATCTGGTGTGCAGATACCAATGTCTTTATAGTAACCTTCGCGGTCACAGTTTGGTGGCAGTCTAATTTCTTTTTTTCGCTTGAAATTTAATAAATGGGATTTTAACATTCCTTCTTTTAATGGCTCTGGATTATTCTTATTCCAATCAATCATAAACTGTTCAATCATTGGATACTCCCAACCCATGTTGCCTAAAAAATTAAGAAGAATAAACATGCTTCTTTTTCTTCCTTCGACAAGACCCTTTTGAATATTCCTTATACACGGTGGGAAAAATTCACCTTGGACCGGATCTTTAGGAATTTCATAATTTTTCTTCTTCCAATTAACTGGTTTTTCATCTTTTTCCTCTTTAGCCGCAAAATCATAAGCTTCAATTAAAATTGCACTTGCTTCCCCAGGGATAGTATTTGAATCATCCAAAAATTTATACTCAGGAAGTACCTTCAAGGTATTTGGTTCTGCACTTGACTTTTCAAACTCCATTACTTTATTTGGGTCAATAGGAATTGAAGCAAGCCCTGACTTTTCATGAAGCGAATAAACCATCCTATAAAGATGTCTTGCAGAAATAAGCGCTGTATCAACCGCTAAAATACTTGAGATATCAAACTGAGTCTTTGGTTCTTCAGTAGACCCACAATGAACACATCCTTTTGGAAGCTGTCTTTTATCCATTATAGTTTTATCTTTATCACAAATCATATATGGTTGATCTTTGTCAGGAGTCACAGTCTTACCACATTTCGGACAAATGAATTGAACTTGCGCATGCTTCTCGACTTTTGAGCCACACTTCTTACATAAATGGATAAATACTTCGCTTGGAACTTTTCCAAGAAAGGTTGCAATTTCTTGTTTATCTTCAACAGTTAAAATCTCTAAGATATGCTCTTCTAACTTTTTAGTCAAATAAAGTGCAATTTTTTGAGGGGCTTCAGGGAACAAAATGTAGATTGGGATTCCTTTAAATTTTTCAGGAAAAGAAGCCATTGGTACTGCGATATGAAATCCTTTATTCCCTGAAAATTTAACACTTATACTCTTTATGTCATACTTTTGTAATTCTTTTACAACTTGAGCAGAAATTATTTTTGAAAATCTCCACATGGGACAATCAATATCAATCACCAAATCCCATCCAACTCTAAATTGATCAAGTTGTTTAACACCCAACCCAGGTTTTAGCATTAATGGATTTTCCCAGTGTTCTTCAGACACATGAAAAGAGGTGGCGCTTCTTTTTGCAAATTCTACTACATCCTTTGGGTAACTTAACATATCAGGCCTTTTCCCAAACCCCCTTTCTCCAAATCTTACTGCAACCTCTCTTTTACTAGCTGTAGCAAGCATTGCAACCTGAACATCCTGCCTTTTATACCACCTAAGACATAACCCAACATCTAACATAATAAAAAGAAAAGTAATAATAGTTTTTAATTGTTCTTATAAGATTAATCCAATCCCAATTATTATAATTACAATAATTACTACTGCAATAAATATATTTTTCAATGTGAAAATCCCTGGGCCATCTTCTTCTAATCCTTGAACGGCTACAGTGCAGGCGTCTCCCACTCCATCTGAATCTTCATCTGCTTGATCTTCGTTAGCAACATTAGGACAATTATCATCACAATTTTCAGTTACGCCATCTGCGCACATATTATCTCCCGGAGTTCCACTTAAGTCTCCATCACTTAAAATCCCATCTTGATCAGGATCTTCATCTGATGTGTCGCAAGCATCTCCAATCCCATCTGAATTGGTATCTTCTTGCTGAGGATTCCAATCATTAATGCAATTATCATTACAACCAGTTTTTATTCCTCCAGTGCATGGAGAATCATGAGCACCATCTTTGATGCCATCTCCATCTGTATCCACTTGATCATCAATCCACGCCTGGTCAAATGAATTATGATATTCTTCATTAAACCCTTCGGACCAGGGCAATCCTTCTCCATAACCCATGTATCCCCCATCATTTGAAGAACCACAGCCGCCTCCTCCTACTGCAACGCCGCCTCCACTATTTATATTATCTATTTGACCAACATAAACATCTTCTGCCCATAGAGGTCCAACGCAAGAATAAGTTCCTTCTTCAAAGTATCTTTTAGTGGATTTTGCAACACATTCATAATCCCCTGAACATTGAGTTCCATCATGTGCGCAACATCTCTTTACTCCAGAGTAAGGAGCAGATTCAGGCACATTAAAAGGTACACAGGATAATTCATCTCCACACTCAGTTGAATCTTCACATTCTTCTCCATTTCCTTTATTAATACTATTTGGATCAACCCATTCTCCTTCAGTGCAAACTAATTCTCCTAAAACATCTTCATTTGAATAACACCGCCCTAATTCACTTGTACTGTTATAATAAGCACATTCGGTTTCAG
>JAFCCU010000058.1 GCA_017610005.1 Candidatus Woesearchaeota archaeon
ATGAGGGAGAAGGGATTCGAACCCTCGAAGGCACTAAGCCAACAGATTTCTTAGATCATCAGCAATATGCCTCATTACTCAAGTCTCTTGAGTCTGTCCCGTTTGGCCGCTCCGGCACTCCCTCGAAAACGCAGTGAATTTTAATACTAATAGTTTCAGAAAAATTAAGTTTAGTTTAAATAATTAACGTTGGGTTATCTTAATTCCTCATAAACCCTTGTTTTCTGTATCCTTCAAATGATTTTTTCCTACTTTCAACAAGTTTTTCATGTTCTGGAGGGGTATCATGGGCCCCAAGGCTTTTGTAAAGGTTTTTGTTTTCGCCCAATATTCTTGCCATTGTGACTAGATGTAAAATTCCATTTGTAAGGTCATCAATATGTACGCCTTCTCTAATATTTTGATGAATCCCTTCAAGGTCTCCATTATTATGCCACGCAAAAAGAGGGAGGCAAAGCCCAGCAGCCCGATATCCCATTGCATAATACAAAGAAGCCTCGCATGAGCCTCCATACATTCTTTGTTTTTGTACCTTTGAACTGCCCATTTCAAGGCCAGCAGCACGCATTAGATGAATTGTTTCAGAATCATAGCCAGGAGTCATGGCATCTCCTTCACGGATTATTATCCCTTCGCCCAACTTTGCAATAATTTGGCTTTCTTTATCAGTTCTATTCCGCTTGGCAATAATTGAACTTGTTTCAACTGAAAAAACAAAAGTGCTTTTTGGAAATGGATTTTTTGAGGCGACCCCATAGGCCCCAATAAAACCAACTTCTTCGGCTCTGTGAAATACTGTGTAAACATTAATGGGTATCCCTTCTTGTGCAATCTGCCTTTGGGCTTCAATCACCATTGCAATCCCTGCAAAATCATCAAGGACTGATGCCCTTATCACTTGATTATCAATTGACATTGGGCCTAGTGCCAAAGTACCAAAGGTTAATCCTTTTGAAGATCCATCAACTTCAACAAGAAATCTTCTTGATGGATTTCCTGCGCCAATGTCTACTTCTTCGGTAATATTTCCTTTTGTTTGGAAAATTCCCCCTTCAGTCGGGGAAACATGTAAATCAAGAGTGCTCCCAATTGCAAGATCTTTATTTAGGCCACCCATCATATTTGCTAACAACTTGCCATTTGCAAGCTCAGTTAAATGAAATGCAGGATGATCAGAATGAACTACAAGGGCAATATTTGTAGCGTCAGTAAGACTTGGATCTCCATTATATAAAGCAATAATATCTCCAAACTCGTCTGTTTGAGCTTCTACTGGAATTGAGGCTAATTCTTCCATGACTCTTTGTTGAATTAAATCCTCATAGAAAGTTGCTGTTGGAATCAATGATAAATCTCGAATAAGTTGAATTTCTTTTGTGTCGACCATTTTAATTATTGGAATTAAGTATGAAATAAAAACCTTGGGGTACTAAGATTAGATAAGTTTTTTAATTTCTTCAATGGTTTTCTTGACACTTTCAAAATGAATTGTTTTCATCCCCAAGTTCTTTGCTGGTGCTAAAAACTTCTCTTCATTATCAATAAACAACACTTCTTCTGCTTTTAAATTAAACTTTTTTAGCAGAGTTTTATATATTTTAAGTTCAGGTTTCCAGGTTTTTGCTTCCCAACCCCAAAGACCAAATTCAAAGTATTGCAGAAAGTGAAACTTCTTTTCTAAATAAATAGAACGATCTTTTGGAGAGTTGGATAAGAATCCAACTTTTATTCCTTTTTTTCTTAATTCTTTTACAAACTCAATCATCTCTTCTCTGGGAAAGTAAGCATCAAAAAACAATTGTTTAACTTCATTAATATCTTTTACTTCAAGCATCTCTTTTGCTTCTTGCCAAAAAGCTTCACTACTCATTATTCCTGCGCGGTATTCTATAGAAAAATTACCATTTAAAACTCCCATTACCCCTTCTTCTGTAAGTTTATATTTTTCACTAATTGATTTTACAGCTGGAGCTAAACCATTATTAAAAACAACACCACTCATGTCAAAAACCACAACTAACTGACTAGCTGAATTTTTGGATGAGTGAACTAACTCTTGGTTTTTGATGCTCATAATTTCACCGTTATTGGTTTTCGAGCACACAGAATTCTTAT
>JAFCCU010000059.1 GCA_017610005.1 Candidatus Woesearchaeota archaeon
TAAACAAAATTAGAAAACAGGTTGTAAGATATTGTCTTCTCCCTAAAAAAACAAAAATTCAATGGAGTGATTTGAATTATCCTGGAACATTGGGTGCGTCGTTGTTGGTTGATGGCAGGGATTAGTTATTTGATTAGATGATTAACAAATCTTTAAATACTATTTAAGATAATTAATATTAAGGTGAATAAATGATAAAAAAAGTGAGTGCTCCTGTGCGGCTTGATTTTGCAGGGGGGACAACAGATATTTTTCCATTTACTCGGGATTATGGTGGTGCTGTTTTAAATGCGGGGATTAATCATTATGTTGTTGGCAAGCTGATTACAACTGCGAAGAGAACTTATTTAGAATATGAAGGGAATATACCGACTTCTTCAGGGCTTGGAACAAGTGGGGTGATGAATCTTGTCTGGCTTGCTTTGATTTCCAAGACTAAAGATAAATATGAACTGGCTGAGAAGGTTTATGCAATGGAGCAGGCAATGGGGCTTGTCGGAGGAAAACAAGATCAATATGCTGCTGCTTTTGGAGGAATAAATTTATTTGAATTCAAAGGAAATAAGGTTAAGATAAATCCTGTGAGATTGAGCAAGGAAAAAGTGAAAGAGCTTGAGAATTCTTTATTGATTGTTTATACGGGGGAGCATTTTTCTAGGACTGCGAATAAACTTATGATTGATAATCTGATTAAAGGAAAAAATAATGATAATTTGGTGGCTATAAAAAATGTTGCTTTGAGAATGAAGAAAGCTTTTGAGAAAATGAATTTTGAGAAAATTCAGGAATTAATGGACCAAGAAACTTTAGAACGAGAAAAATTGCATAAGCATATTATTACACCTAAAATGAAAAAAATGATGCAGATAGGAATGAATAATGGGGGCATGGCTGCAAAGGTTTGTGGGTCTGGAAACGGTGGAAGTATTTTGTTTTTATGTGACAATAAGAAGAAACTTGCAAAAAGATTTGGAAGAAATGTGATTGATTTTAAGTTTGATTTTAATGGTTTGGTTTATTTGTGATTGGATTCTTGTTCTAGTTTGCTTTGATTAGGAGAATCGTTTTGAGCAGTGGAATTATGATATTGTTTGAAAACACCAGCTATGCTGTGTGCAGGTTTTGTAATATCCAATATTTTTGGTTTTTTCCCATATGCTGTATACCTATGTTCCTCGGGTGCATATTTTCTGTTTTCCATTTTAATCAGTCTTAATTTGATTATTTAAATGTTTGCTTAAGCCTTTTCAACAAATAACTTTCTACATTACCTACTACTGATAAGGGAACATAATCATTATAGCGTGCACCCATGAAGTTTACATTTCCAGTAGATCTTGTAATGGTTATCAAATCGGGAGCAAGGAGGTTTTTCAGATAATTTGTTGTGGTATTTATTCTTTGTCGCCAATTCTTAAATCCCCCATGTCCTTTTTCTGCGAAATCTATGCATCTGCCTTTTTTACAACAAAAAGCATCCAAGTCAATATCTAATAAAAAACAATCTCCTTTAATACTAAATTCTCTGTTGGGATTTAATATTCTTCCCTTACCATTCTCTGTTTTTGAATTTTTAGCCCCATACAACCCAATATGCCAAACAATTGTGGAACTAACTGTCTGGTATGTTTCTAATTTTCTTCTGAAAGGATTTAGCTCAACTTTTCCATTGGCATGGACCTAACCTACATCATGTAATCTTCTTTTTCTAGAATGAGGATTTAACCAATAAATCTCATAAATATGATTGTAATGAACCCCTGCTGAAAGAAAATTACAAATACTTAATTCTTGATGATATGTTTTCTTATCTTTCCTACAAGGGATCCAATCACCCATATCTGGATGGGCATCAATATGTAATGTAGTTGCATGACTAATTAATTGCCAATAGTAAAAGTTCTCATTATGGTTATTTGTAATAACTGTAGGGATATTATTAATAACTAACAATTTGCTAAATTGCTTGCCACCATTTTCGTATAAATCTTGGGCTTTTTGTAAAAGATTTCTTTTCATTTAAATGGTTTTTGGGGATTTTTTTAATATTTAGTTCGGGGGGTTATATTGGGAAATACATTTGTAGAAAATTATTAAATTCTTTAGGATAATCACACCCTAAAGGTTTGACCTTCGGTCAAATCCTCACTTCGCTCGGAGGGTGGTTTCCTAGTGATGTTCGTCCTGATTTCTTACATAGGTTTGAACAACATCAAGTTGAACAAAACCAACAGAAGAAGCAAACTTACCTCGACTCCACAAATGACCTCTAGGA
>JAFCCU010000035.1 GCA_017610005.1 Candidatus Woesearchaeota archaeon
GCATCTGCAGGACAGACGATGCTTAGCCCATATTAATTTGTGAGGGAGATCATGCCATCCGGTCTATAGCGAAGCGGTGACCAGTGGTCTCCCGAACCATGAATTAATTGACAGGCTCTTGAATATGGATACCCTCCACCCCATTCAATAGATGAAGAAGGTCCACTCGAAGATGAGGTTTGTTTAATTCTATACGATACTAAGGGATTGAGATTTGATAGGCCTCGCGTATATGAGGCAGTTTTTACAAGAAACCCTTTAGAAGTGATTAAAGGATTAGTCTTGATAAAATCTACTTCAAACTTTTAAAGTATTGTTCATTGGGCCTTTAAACCTTTCTGTGCTATTTTTCACAACTTATAAAAAACCTAGACCCTTCTTTTTAAGAATGGAAATTAAGAAGTACCAGATTGGAGACGTCGAAATCTCTCAAATATCTGAAATTGATGCAGGAGAGATCATTCAAGGAGGACTTAAGGATGCAACCCCTGGAGCAATCAAAAAAATCAAATGGCTTAGTCCAGACTTTGCTGATGAGAACGGGAAGCTTAAGGCAACTGTCAACTGCTTCTTAATTAAATCCAACGGAAAAAACATTCTAATTGACACTTGCAATGGTAATAATAAAAAGAGAACTGACTTACCAGTTTGGGGAAACTTAAAAACTGATTTTCTAGACAATTTGCCTGAAATTGACATTGTTTGTTGCACTCATCTTCACTTTGACCACGTTGGATGGAATACAAAACTTGTTGATGGGGGGTGGCAACCAACATTTCCAAATGCAAAATATCTTTTTGTAAAAGAAGAATATGAATCTTGGAAAACAAAACCACAAGAGGAAATAGCAGATGATAGAGCAGGTTTTATTGATTCAGTAGAACCAGTAGTTAAAGCAGGTCTTGCAAAGTTTATACCAAAAAACTACCAAATTGATGAGAATATTACTTTATTTCCAACTCCAGGTCATACTCCTCATCATGTAAGTGTTATAGTAAAATCAAAAGGACAAACTGCAATCATTTCAGGAGATGTGCTTCATCATCCTTGCCAAATTAATCATCCAGAATGGGCTGCAGTGGCAGATCGTTATCCAGAACTTGCAATAAAAACAAGAAAAGAATTTATAAAAAAAGTAAGAAATGAAAATGCTCTACTTCTTGGATCGCATTTCACAAAAGAAATTAGAATTGTTCAAGAGTAGTACATTCTAAATATTACTTCTTCTTATCAATCTCTAAAATATCCTTTACGACATCTGCAATCTTAAAAGCACCTAAAACTTCTGGCATCATAACTAAATCTGCTCCTATTTTTTCCATATGCTCAACATATTGGTAATGGTTTGTTTTAGCAATAACTTTTGCTTTTGGATTTAGCTTCTTAACTATTGAAGCTAAAAGTAAGTTTGAACCTTCTTCTTCCATTGCACAAACTACTACCTTGGCATGAGTGACTCTTGCAGAATTTAGAATTGATTCTTCTAATGGATTTCCTTCAATTACCAGCATATTTTTCTTTCTTGGTTCAGTTAACCCTTTTAGATTATCATCTACTACTATAAATGGTACATCATCAGTATCTAATTTTACTGCAAGATTGATCCCCACAATATTTGCCCCACAGATGATAACATGATTTTTAATTTGATTAATTTTATTCATTTTCCTTCCCTCCTTAAGTTCATACTTAAGCCCCCCTCCATAGAGGATAGAGAGAAGCGTGATGATTATAAAAAATCCTAAAAAAGCTCCCATTATTGATAGTATAGATAGCCCCATATCCCCTGTGCTAAATTTTGGGAAGTGGGTGACCAAGTGAAACCCCTCATACAATGCAAGTTTTGAAGAATATCCTCTGCTCATTAAGATAAACGCTGCAACCATAATTAAAATTAAGAGAATAACTAATGTAATAAAGACATTCTTTAGAGTAGTGTAATGTTTCGCTTCAAGCTCTTTTTGGGTGAAATACTGCATTTTAAAGTAGATTTTTTACTTTCTTAAGTAAATCTTTTTTCTCAAAGTCCTTAAACAGGTAATCATTAATTCCTATCTTCTGGGCTTTTAATTTTGTGTCTTTATCAAATTCCACGCTTTGAAGAATTATTGGAATACTTTTATTCTTCTGCCGTATTTTTTCAGCTAGTTCAATTCCGTTACAATTGGGCATTATAAAGTCTGTTAAAATTAAATCAGGGCTTTGCGCAATAAATGTTTCAAATCCTTTTTCTCCATCAGAGGCTTGTACAACCTGATAACCTGCATCTTCTAATGTTTTTACTATTATTGCTCTTGTGAGCATTGAATCATCCACAATAAGAATTTTTACCATTTTCATCCCTTTTTTAATGACAGATACAAGGAGTATATAAAAATTTTGCTAAAAAATTTTTACTGAAAAACTCTGGAATTATCAAGGTAAAGACAAAAATGTGTAAATAAAGGTATAATTTAGGAAGAATCCTTGATCAAATGTATATTGGGATTGGTTAAACATTTAAATCAAATAACATTCTTTATTAACATGGGAGATATAGCTGTTATTGTTGGAGGAGGAAAAGGTGAAAGGGCGAAACAAGAAATTCCTAAGGCTTTTGTTAATTTAATTACAAGACCAATGATTGCGTATTCTGCTCAAGTATTTTATGATAGCTCAATGATTGATGAAGTTATTTTAGTTGTTCCAACGGAGTTAGTGGATGCAGCTAGAATGATGATTGATGCCATTGGGTGGGATGAAAAGCCAGTGCATGTTGTAGCAAGTGGCAACAACCGTCAAGCTTCTGTTTATAATGCAATTCACGATTTACAAGGAGGTGGGTACATAGCTGTTCATGATGCTGCAAGGCCAGCACTAATGCCAGAACATTTAGAAGCCCTTCTAATTCAAGCCCATGAGCATGAGATTGGAGTAGTTCCAGTAATACCTCCTGCAGACCTTATATATGAAAAAGGTCCAAGTGATCTTAGAAGAGCGATGCCAAGTAGAACTATTGATCGAGTCCAGACTCCTCAAATTATAAGTAGTCTTGTACTAAGATTTGTCCATGCCCATGAAGAAGGAGGGAGTTATAGAGATGAGAGCACAATGTTATTAAGACATAAAAAACCTCCTTTATTTGTTCCGGGAGATTCAAGAAATTGGAAAGTGACTGAGGCACATGAATTTGCAGCAATGGAAGGTCTTTTATACCATTTGCAGCATCCACTCCTTCAATGAGAGAATTAGAAATTAAAGCATACGCAAAGCTGAATCTTACTTTAGATATTGGAGAAATAATTGAAACGCCAAGTGGAAAGTTACATCAAATTAATTCTGTCTTTCAGGCAATTGATCTTTATGACACTCTGACTATAACCGAGGGATTGAGAAGAGTGGAAGTTACTGGCTGGGCAGACCCCATGATAGAGGATAATTTAGTTTTCAAAGCTTGGCAGGCTATTTGTGGTGAAGTTGATTTAGCTTTGCCAGTTAATATACATTTGAATAAAACAATTTACACTGCAGCCGGCCTTGGAGGGGGATCAAGTGATGCAGCTGCAACCCTAATTGGTTTGAATCAAGCATTTAACTTTGGAATCCCAATAGACAGGCTAATGGAAGTTGCAAGTAGAATTGGAAGCGATATTCCTTATTTTGTTGCAGGAGAGGGAACTGCAATGGTTTCTGGAACAGGAGAAATTATTGAACCATACCAAATAGAATTTTCTCCATTTTTTCTTGTTGCAAGACTTCATGAAAGATGGGATACTTGTGATATGTATACCAGATGGGACGCGCTTGAAACTCACGAGTTACCAGGCTTTTTAGAGGTAGCGATTAACAGAAGCGAGGCCATTAGAAATTTAGTTTCTATTTTTAAAAGTTCATCAATTCAATGGGGATTATCTGGATCTGGTCCAACAATGTTTGCTGGGTTTGATAGTGTACATAGTGCAGAGGAGGTTAGAGATTTAATAGCTCCTAATTTTAATGGAGATTTATCAATCCAACAACCAGTTGATCAAACTTACGAACTTAACTGGAAGTAATAAATTCCTTCTATTGGAATTATCCTCCCTAAAACTGTTCGCTGTCTTTGAACAGTATATCCAATAATTTTATTATGATTGCAATTTTCATACTTACCATCTTCAAGAGATTTGTCTGTGCAAACTAAAGGAATTCCATTTCTTGCTAAAGGAATTGCACCATCTAAATTAGTTCCATAATTAGTAATTGTTTTAGCATGTTCTAAGTCTTTTACAAGATAATATCCATAAGTGCAAGTCCCTACATTACCACAAGAGATTGTATGAAATGAGAAGATTGCATTAAGTGAAACACTCTGCCCAGAAAACTTCGCAGGTTCATTTAATATTTGGTAGAGAAGCGGTGTTGGTGAACAGGCAACAATTAAAAGAAGGAATAACATAACCTTTTTCATAAAATTGCATTTTTTAAGATCTATATAAAATGTTTTATCAAATGCTTTTTTTGCAAATAAAAAATACAGGCAAATGTTTCTTAATTTTATCTGATTTTTGCATCTTGCCATTTATTTCAAGGATTTTAAAACCAGCCTTACTAATATCTTTTTTAACACCCCTAATTGAAGGTACATGGAGGTATAGGTTTGTCTCATACTGATTTTTACCAGTTTTCCTTCTGAAAAATATATCTCCAAAATCTTCTTCAAAAATAGTAAACCCGAGAGGTTTTAGTATAAAAAATTTAATCCATTTTTTCGCCCAAAATACCATTAATTCTCCAAAGTATTTCCTGGGGAATATATTAAAGATGAAAATTCCTCCATTTTTTAGTACTGTATAAATCTCTTGGAGTGCCTTTTGCCTTTCTTTTCCCCCTGGAATAGATGTCCATCCCACGTTTGAAAATAATGCATAATCAAATGTATTATTTGGAAAGTCAAGTTTTGTTACATCTCCAATTCTATAATCAATACCTTTTGTTATCTCTTTAGCTATTTTAATCATAACTGGGACTAAATCAATTCCAATTATATCATAGTTTAGCTTAGAAAATGGGATTGTGGCCCTTCCTGTTCCACAGCCAATGTCAAGCACTTTGCCTTTTTTAATAAAATATTTATTAATAAAATGTTCTTCAGAAAGCCAAAAACCGTTTTTTGCTTCTTTAGTGTACTTAGATTGTGCTCCTTTGCTAGAAAACTGCTTAATTACTCGGTTTTTTAAATTGGTTTTCAAGAGATATAAGAAAATAGTTGAAATATTTATTATTTTCCTTAAAAAATATGCCCCCAACGGGATTCGAACCCGTGTCCCTGCCTCGAAAGGGCAGAATGATTGACCGGACTACACCATAGGGGCGTAGAATAACTTGAGAATAAATGGTTGGTTTATAAAGATTGCGGGTGATGAATAAATTCTTTTTGGACATAATTAATGGCTTCTTGCCCTCTTAATGATAAATATTTATCAACCATCTCCTGTTCTCTTGATCTCCCTAGGTTTTGAATGGCTCTTCCTACTACTGCTGTAGTAATTAAGCCACAGAGCCCCCCTATAATCGAGTCAAATAATCCCACTCTCACTCCCACTCCCGTTCCTACAATCATCCCCAAAAGGTATGGGGTAATATTCTTCGGGATTGAATCCTGACTTGTGTAAACACTAAGAATAGCATCAATTAAATCATCGGCTCTTTCGTTTGTTACAAAGAGCATTACTTTATCAACTAGAGATTCGCCTTTCGTGTCTGTAAAAACTGTTGCAGATTCAAGTTCATTGTTAATAACTACTGTTCTTGTATATATGCTGGCTGTATGATAATCTGTTTGACCCCAGCTGTTTTTTTCAACAGCTCGCCTAAATTCATAAATAATCTTACCATCTTGTCCTATCTCTGAACTAACTTTTGCTAAGAATGAACTCCCCATAGCTTTGGAGAATAAGTTTTGATTTATAAACTTAAGTGGGCCTGAGGATAAAAAAGAGAAGAAATGAATTGGGCCCGAGGATAACGAAAATGCTTTCGCATTTTCCCAGACCCTCGGGCCTACTCCACTTCGTTCCATGAGCCCGAGGACAAAGGGAATTAAAGATTCCCAAGCCCTCGTACTCAGCTTCGCTGAGCCCGAGGGGATTTGAACCCCCGACCACTGGCTGTCTCAGATGATGCTTAGAACACCGCCATATAAGACCAGCGCTCCAACCAGCCTAAGCTACGGGCTCATCTAAAAGCAAACAAAACTGACGGTTTTTATAAAGATTGTGATAGAAAATATTATAATACTGGTAAACCTCTGAGTTTTTGTGGAACCTGGAGCAGTTAGGGGTGATGAAGAATATTACTTGTTAAAGATTTTTGGAGTGTTAAGGATTCATGAAAATTTATTTCTACATTTAATTGCAAAAGAAAGGGAACTTGAAAAAAAGCTAAGTCTTCTTGATCTGAACTTCAATAATTCGATTATCTTTAACAGAATTAATTTTAATATTTAAATTTCGAAGTTCAATTACTTCCCCTACCTTCGGGAAACGTTTTAGATAATGTAGAATAAACCCAGAGATTGTGTCATAATCTCCTTCTTCTTCTAGTCTTATTTTAAGTCTTTTATTTACTTCTCCTAAATCTGCTTTACCTAAAATTGAATAAGTTTTCGTACTGGTGCGAGTAATTTCTTGTTCTTCTTTATCTGTTAGTTCTGAAATTTCTCCAACAATTTCTTCAACAATATCCTCAAGAGTAATTAACCCACAGACTCCACCATGTTCATCAATGATAATCCCCATTTGCTGTTTTTCCTTTTGGAACTTGCGAAGAGCATCATCAATTCTTTTTGATTCAGGGATAAATAAAGCAATTCTCATAAATGTTTTTACCAAGGTATTTGGTTTTTTTATATTATCTAACAAGTCTTTAATATGTAAAATTCCAACAATTTTATCAAGTTGATCTTCAAATACTGGGAACCTTGAAAGTTTAGTAGCTTTTGCTAATTTCAAGGCATCTTTAACAGTTGATTCAGCTTCAATTGCAACCATATCAGTTCTTGGAATCATGATTTCATCTACCTCAATATCATCAATTTCAAAGATATTGTGAATCATCTCCTTTTCATCTTTATCAATTCCTCCCTCTTCACGAGCCATATCAATAATATTTTTTACATCTTCTTCTGTAATCTTAGGTAAAACCGGCTGCATCCTAAACATTTTAACAGTGATTAAATCTAAAAAGAGGATTATTGGGAGCAAGAAAACCCCTAAATAATAAATTGGAATTGCAAGTATTGGGGCAATTCTGGAGGCATACATTGTTGCCAAGCTTTTTGGAGTAATCTCTCCAATAATTAATAT
This sequence comes from Candidatus Woesearchaeota archaeon, assembly GCA_017610005.1. Classification (GTDB taxonomy): domain Archaea; phylum Nanobdellota; class Nanobdellia; order Woesearchaeales; family B29-G15; genus B29-G15. The sequence continues at coordinate 7,326 of JAFCCU010000035.1, forward strand.
TACAAGCGTTAAAATTCCAGTGGCATAGGCAAGCGCATGATACTTAAAAATTTGTAATGCAAGATTTGTTGCGATAACTGTGGCTAAGATATTAACTATATTATTACAAATTAGTAAAGTAGAAAGCATCCTGTGAGGATTTTTTTTCAATTCCTCTAAATGCCAACTTCCTTTAACTTTCTTCCTAACAAGTAATCTTACTTTAAATCTAGTAATAGAAGTGAGAGCAGTTTCACTCCCGGAAAAAAATCCACTAAGAAATATCAGCACTACAAGTAAAATAACTTCAGGAACAGGGGGGTGCTTTATAAAATTTACTGCAAATGGTTGTGTTGCGTTAACGGGATATAGAGTAAGTGGTGCGTTGAGGGTGATTGTTGGTAGGAATTAAAATTTAGAACAAGTATTTGGTTATATCAAAAAATTCTCCAGATTTTCCATCGCAAGTTTTATAAAAAACGGATTGTGAGTAATAATCTAATTGCAATAGTGAGGGACTAAATGTCGAAGGGGAAAAAAGAGTCATTTTCGCAGATTGATTATGCTACAGTTGCTAAACCACACACTCCTATGTACCTAATGCATAAATACTGGGCGAGAAAGCCTCACAATGTTGTCTCCGAATATATTGAGAATTACTCCAAAGAAGGAGAAATTGTACTTGACCCATTTTGTGGTTCGGGTCCTACCCCAATAGAAGCGATTAAGTTAGGGCGTAAGGCTATCGGGGTTGATTTGAACCCAATTTCAACTTTCGTTACAAGGATGACTGCCGTGCCCTTTGACATTAATTTGGTAAACCAAGCATTTGAAGAGATAAAATTAGAATGCGAGAGTAAAATCAATCAATTATATCAGACAAAATGTACAAAATGTGGAAAAGATGCATTCATAATTTGCACCCACTGGGACAATTCTCTCCCGATTAAGATTTACTATTATTGCAATAGATGCAATAAGAAGTATGAGAAAAAACCAATTGATGAAGATTTGAAACTAATTAAGAAAATTGACAAGATGGATGTACCTTATTGGTACCCAACTCAAAGATTATCATATAATGGACAAGACTTTAAGGAAGGAACTCATGACCCAAATATTATTTCGGTGGATAAACTCTTTACAAAAAGAAATCTAATTTCGATGTCAATTATCTTTAATTCTATTACAAGATTAAAAAGCGAGAGTGTTAAACAAGCTCTCTTTTTTGCTTTTACATCTATGTCTCATCTGGCAAGTAAGATGACTCCAGTAAGACCCTCTCGTCCAATGAGTTCTTTTTGGGCGATGCACCGCTATTGGATTCCGCCCATCTTTATGGAATCAAATGTATGGAATCTTTTTGAGAGTGCTGTTTGTGGAAAACAAGGGATAATAAGAGGGAAGAAAGACTCAATAGAACAAATAAAGAACTATAAGGAAGCCAAGAGATTTGATGACCTAAAAGAAGGAGCTAACATTCTAATAAAAACCTACAATGCACTTGAATTGACTCAAATAATCCCTAAAGACTCTGTGGACTATGTGTTCACAGATCCTCCTTATGGTGGTGCTGTCCAATATTTCGAGTTAAGCACATTGTGGGCATCATGGTTAAAATATGAATTGAACTATAAAGATGAAGTCACCATAAATAAGCAGCAGAAGAAAGACTTTAATTATTATCACAAAATGCTCGCGGCTGCCTTCAAACAAGTTTACGATGTACTTAAGAGAGGCAGGTACATGACAGTTACTTTCCACAGCACTGACATCAAGGTGTGGACTTCAATCATTAAAGCTGTAGTGCTTGCAGGCTTCGATTTGGAAAAGATTGTATATCAACCGCCCGCAAGACCTTCTGCTAAGGGATTGTTACAGCCTTATGGGTCAGCAGTTGGAGACTACTATATTAGATTCAGAAAGCCAGAGTATGAGCGAAAACTTACTCCTGGCCAAGTGAGCGAAGAGAGATATGAAAGAATAGTTGTTGAATCTGCAAAACTAATCTTGGCTGAAAGAGGAGAGCCAACAATTTATCAGCACATCCTCAATGGAATAATTGTCGAGCTAAAGCAAGAAGGGGCACTGTTGAGCGGGAAGAAGAACCCTGAAGAAGTTATGAAAGGGCATCTCAATGACGAATTTATCTTAGTAAATATAAAGGATGAAAAAGGCAAAGTTGTAGGGAAGAAGTGGTGGTTCAAAGACCCAAGTTCAATCCCTTATCTTGAATTAGTTCCCTTGGCCGACAGAGTTGAAACTGCTGCGGTCGATGTGCTACACAGTAAAATTAAAGTTTCTTTCGATGACATCTTACGACATATATTCATCAAGTTCCCCAACGCTCTAACGCCAGATACTCAAGATATCAAAGCAATACTCAAAGAGTATGCCGACACAACATCTGATGGCAAATGGGTTTTGAAACCCACCGTGAAGCAGAGAGAAAGTGAACATAGCAAGATGGTATATTATTTGGGTGTGTTGGGTCAGAAAGCGGGGTTCGATACTTGGATTGGTATTAGAGAACAAGGGGATACTTACAATAAAATCCCACTTTCAACCCTTATTACTAATAAAAAACCAGTTTTTAGATTCATCCCAACTCAGAATATGGATAGGATTAAACAGATAGATGTCCTTTGGTATGATGAAGGTAGGATAAAATTTGAGTTTGAGGTTGAAAATACAACTGCAATTACAGAAGCAATTGTAAGAGGTTCCAATATCCCTCATAACACAATAAAAAGGTTAATAATAATCCCTAAAGAAAGGGAAAAATTGCTTTATCGAAAATTGAATGAACCAATGCTAAAAGAGAGTCTCGTTAAAGACAACTGGGAATTCATATTCTATGATGATTTGGAGGAATTTTTCTCAAAAAGCAAGCGTCAGAAAGAGATTTCCTTAGATTCTTTTGCAAAGATGTTTCGCATGCCGAAAAAGGATGTTGAACAAAAACAAAATCCTTTGAGTCAATACATTTAGTAATTGAGTAATCACAGCCAATTCCCCTTTCTAAACTGTTCAATAATATAAGCAATTCTACAATTTATCTCTGCATCATAGCAATATTTCTTTAATTGATAACCTCAACGCACCAACAAAAGGATTTTATGCTAAAAACCCCATTAGCGCAACACAACCTCATTTGAAAACCTTTAACACCTTTCTTTATACCCCTTAACGCAACAAACAAGCCGTTTTAGGGTAAATCACCCTTTAACGCAACACAACCCTGCAAATAGAGAAGACCTTAAGCTTTAAAATTCCTAGATAAACAAAATCTTTCAGATTTAGAAACCCATCCACCGCAATCACTTAACTTTAGACTTCAAACTTCTTACTTCAGACTCAAATGCGCCGGCTGGATAAACAAAACGTTTAGAGACCCAGCAGCCGCAAGAGACCAATTCTCCAGACTGCAAACTCCAGACTCAAATGCGCCGGCTGGGGGTCGAACCCAGGCCACAACGTTGGCAACGTCGTATTCTACCACTAGACTACCGGCGCAGATTTTTTGAAAAAAAATCTGGTAAAAAACCAGGCGACA